>JABSSQ010000323.1 GCA_013213905.1 Verrucomicrobiales bacterium
AGCGACCACCATATTAACCGCCTGCTCCGCCACCTGCTGTGCGTGAAGCCCCTGGGAGTAGGTCTTCGACGCTCGATGCTCACTGGATGCCAGCGTGAAAAAGGTCAGCACCAGGATCGTCGTCAGTGACATCACTGTCAAAACGGTCACCAGGGCGACCCCCTTGCGATTTGTCCGGAGTTTCCGGCTGAGGGATAGTTTTTTCGCAATTTTCATGGGTTAGAGGGATGTATTTTTGCGCTGTTTGAGCCACAAGGCCCGTTCGAGCCATGTTTTACAATGTAAACTGAAAGAAATACAATGCCAATACAAGCCGAAAATCGGGATTTGGGCACTTTTTTGCAAATACAATGTATTTACACGCGGATTTCCCCTATCCGCAAAACAGTTGTCGCGGGGAGAACATCAGGAATTGCGAAGCGGCGCAAGAAAAAATCGTTTCCGGCACTTCAACTAGCGGCCGATCGCCTGCAACTGTTCAATCTCCCTGATAAACCCGGGATAAGAAGTCTCAATGCACTCCGAACCGTGAATGACGGTTTCCCCCTCCGCGAAGAGCCCGGCAATCGCGAATGACATGGCGATGCGGTGATCTCCGAGCGCCTTGATTTCGGCGCCCTTCATGGGATCTCCGCCCGTAATTTCCATCCCATCGGCGAATTCCTCTACCTTGATACCCATGCGGCGAAGGTTCTCGGCCACGGTGGAAATACGATCACTTTCCTTGACGCGAAGTTCCTTGGCATCCTTGATCACTGTCGTTCCCTGCGCCAGGGCCGCTGCCACGGCGATGATGGGAATTTCGTCAATCAGGGTCGGAATTTCTGCTCCACCAATTTCAGTCGCCTTCAATGGCCCGCCGGTCACTTCAATCGTTCCCATGGGCTCACAGCCGGATTCGTCGATACGCTCCGTGATTTTCGCGCCCATGCGGGCCATCACATTGATGATACCGATTCGGGTCGGATTCAGACCGACCTTGTCGATCAGCAAGCGGGCTCCATCACGAGCCGCTGCCGCCACAATCCAGAATGCGGCGCTGGAAATATCTCCCGGAACCTCGATGTCCCGTGACTCGGGAGTCTGGCCACCCCAGATAGATACGGTGTCTCCTTCGCGAATGTTTTTCACGAGCAGGTAGTTGAGCATACGCTCGGTATGATCCCGCGACGGATGCGGCTCGGTCACACTGGTTTTTCCCTCTGCCCCCAAGCCGGCCAACATGATCGCACTCTTAATCTGAGCGCTGGCAACAGGAGACTCGTAGTGAATTGGCGTCAGCTTTTCGCTGCCCTGGATGATCAAAGGTGCGGTGCAGCGATCTCCTTGCCCCTTAATGACCGCCCCCATCTGCCCGAGAGGAACGGCAACCCGGTTCATGGGACGGCGGGAAAGTGACTCATCTCCCGTCAGAGTGACCTCGAAGGGACAGCGGGAAAGCAATCCCGAGAGCAGGCGCATCGTGGTACCGCTGTTGCCGCAATCGATCGCTCGTTCCGGCTTCTTAAATTCCCCATGGCAACCGTGCACCCGGATATGAGTGCCACCGGATCCCAGTTCCTCAATCTCAACCCCCATCGCCGCCAGCGCGTTGCGAGTGGCGATACAGTCCTCGCTGGCAAGAAATCCGGTAATTTCGCAGGGCCCGTTTGAAAGAGCCGAAAACATCAGGGCACGGTGCGAGATGCTCTTGTCTCCGGGAACTTTGAGTTCAGCGGAGAAGTCTTTCACTTTTCGGACACGAAGCTCGGCCATGGGAAGAAACTGGTAAGAAAGGGGTCAGCCAACTCAGAGCGATTCCCTGAGCTTACG
>JABSSQ010000324.1 GCA_013213905.1 Verrucomicrobiales bacterium
GACCGGAAAGGATTCTTTCTAACGCCTGAGATGAAGCCACACAGCCTCAGGACGCTTCGGTCCGTGTTCACTAAGACACAAATGGGTCAGTCGGAACTCCAGTTGTTGCATGGAGTTCTCACGGCCCTGGTCCGGGAGGGGAATCCCGGATCGGTCAGTCAGTGACGCTGTTGAGTAGTAGCTGGCCTTCGCCCTTGAGGCGGTCGTTGATGGAGACCCGAAGACGTTCGACACCGCGGCGGATGCGAGCTTTGACAGTTCCGAGGGGGCTGTGGATGCGCTCGGCAATCTGCTTCTGGGTCAGGCCCTCGAAGTAGGCGAGCTCGATGACTTCGCGCTGGTCGGGCGAAAGGGCTACCACGGCAGAGCGCAAAACCTGTCGCGCGTCGGAGCGGTAGAGATCTTCGCGGCCAGTGGTGCGGGCGTCGGGCATTTCGCCTTCGAGCTTTGCTTCAAACTTGTCGTAGAGGGCGCTTCGGCGCTGCACGCTTCGGACGCGATCAATAGCCCGGTTGCGGGCAGTGGTGCAAATCCAGGTAACGAGACTTCCCTTCTTGGAGTGGTAGGTGTCGGCTTTTTTCCAAATGGTGTTCAGGACCTCGTTCATGACATCCTCGGTGTCTTCATAGTGATTCAGCACCTTGAAGGCGGTCGAAAAGATCAGCGCAGAGTATTTCTGCGAAAGTTCAGCGAAGGCATCGTGATCTCGGTTAGCGACTCGGCGCATGAGATCGGCTTCTGCTTGGCGTTCCTGGAGTTTTTCTGGGGTAGACATGGGGATGTGGCTCGTGTTGATGTCAAACATTTGTCTATGAACAGTAATTAGACAAGAAAAAACTTCAGAAAAATTTGTCACGTAGGTTCGTACATTGATTCGAGACGTATTCATTTGAGAATCCCTACCTCCGTATGCCGACTAAAGAGCAGTTTTACGAAATCAGCGCCGTCGCCCGCATGACCGGGCTGTCATCTCATGTCCTCAGGGTGTGGGAAAGGCGCTACAGCGTTGTAGAACCTAGGCGAAGTGACAGTAAGCGGCGTCAGTATGCCCAGGGCGATGTGGATCGTTTGATCCTTCTGAAACGCCTGGTCGACAACGGTCATGCCATCGGAAGTGTGGCCGAATTGTCGATGGATCAATTGAACGACCGGGTGTCCCATTTGGAAGAGTCAAAGGCGTCTGAGACAGCCAATTCGGCGCATTTGACAAAATCTGTACAACGGATCGGTCTCATTGGTACGATGATTAGACAAACGGTTCGGGAAGTGGCCGACGGGGCTCCATTTCTTCGCATCGTGGGCGAATTTGAGAATGTCGAAGAGCTCCAGGACACTTTTCAGGCCGGAGCTGTCGACATTATCTTTCTGGAGAAAGACACCCTGTTTTTCGAAGATTTGAATGCACTCCAGTCTGTGATCGACAAAATCGAAGCTGAGCGAGCCATCGTGATCTATCGTTTCGCGGAGTCCCGGGTGCTCGATTCCACGGCCGGAACCAACATCACCGCGCTGCGGGGTCCGATCGAAACGGCCGGGATCAAATTGGCCCTGGGCGCACTCTCGCAGCCAATGCCGGCGCCCGAGTCGGACGGGATGGAGTTTGAGCTGGAAAGCAGCGGCGATATCCCGGCCCGCATGTTTTCGAGCGAGGACCTCGTTCGAATCTCGAAAATCTCTCCCTCCCAACAGTGCGAATGCCCTCGGCACCTCGCGACGATTCTCCGCAGCCTCATAGCTTTTGAGGAATACAGCGAGAAGTGCGAGAACCAGAATGTGGAAGACGCCGAGCTCCATGGATTTCTCCATCTCACGACGGCTCAGTGCCGCTACGACATGGAAAAAGCGCTCGCGAAGGTCCTGACTCACGAGGGTATCCCGTACTGAGCCGAAAAATTGCGGCAAATCAGCTGATTTCAGGCGATTCGAAGCCGTTGAGCCTATGCGGAAAGCCGTTTACTTTCCGCAGGATCCATCTAGGTTGCCGGCCTGCGATTTCCGCATCTCACGATGTCTATTGAACTGACACGAAATTTTTCGATTATCGCCCACATCGATCACGGGAAGACGACCCTTTCGGACCGTCTTCTCGAGACGACTCAGACTGTCTCCATGCGCGAGTCCCAGGACCAGCAACTGGACTCGATGGATCTGGAGCGCGAACGTGGAATCACGATCAAGTCGCATCCGGTGACGATGGATTACATCGGCAAGGATGGGAAAACCTATCAGCTGAACCTGCTCGATACTCCCGGGCACGTCGATTTTTCCTACGAAGTCAGCCGAAGCCTCGCCGCATGCGAAGGGGCGCTTCTGCTCGTTGATGCCGCGCAGGGCGTGGAGGCGCAGACC
>JABSSQ010000325.1 GCA_013213905.1 Verrucomicrobiales bacterium
GCGGTGGTTGAATGATAGAGTAGATGAGGAATCAGAAAAGAACTTTCGACTCGCAGCGGGATCGAGTTGGGGTGCCGTGCCTTGTTCGCTGCGGCTGATAGAACGAGGAAGCTAAGGGGGCGAAATAACTACTTAGCTCTTGGAGGTTTCACAAAGTGGCCTATACCCAAGAAGCAGTCTTGGTCTCCAAACAAAGTGTCATTTGCAGAGAATTTTAATGAGTATGCACAGAGGGATTCTTCTACAATTTCGATTTCCTGGCGCCAAGTGCCATTGTGAGACCTGTCCTCGTAGAAATACCAATAGTGTTTTCGTCCGTTGACGAGAGACCTTTTAATCAGACTAAATCCTTTCGATTTCAGATGGTCAGAAGAGAGAGCAGATCCTAGTTTTGCTTCTATTACCCAGTCGGGTTTCTCTTGTCGCGTCCGAACTGGTAAAGCTCGATAAAAAGAAAGAATCACGACGAGCGCTGATACGAAGACAACGGCGACTACACCAAAATCCGGTAGCGCTAGCAGCTTTCCCACTGTGAAGCCGACGGTCGGAACAATCAGAAAGACTATCAGGAATGTAGTTTGTTGTCTTTTTCGACTACTCACTTTGGGCTCTTTCTTCACAGCGAACGTTCGAAGTGTGGCACCGGCTACTGGCAGCGCCGCTTCGAAACAGGGCTAAGAGTTTGAGTAAAGAGGGTTATTTCGACTCGGAGCGGTAGCCGGTTGCCACCACTGCCTTGTTCGCTGCGTTTTTGGTCTGACGTTCCGCAATCTGGGTCATCTTTCGAAATGTCCTGCTGTTCTTGTAGGCATTCTCGATGAACGCGCCCAATCGAAGGAACTCCGAGTAGTCCCGTCGGTAAAACGCGGAACGTGCATCTGCAAAATAGTCAGAGTCGGTGTGCTTCGGAATGTGCGACCAGAATCCACCTCGAAATCGTTTGGATCGGATCAGCAAAACAATATCCGCTCCGAGCAAACCTGCTTCGTCTCGCCTCATTCCGTCGGCACGAACGGCTCCGTGTCGGTTGCTGCCCGCGTCCTTCCATGATGATTCGATTCGAAGGTTAGTGACTTTCGTCTCGGGGTCAGTCGCCTCTGCGAGTTTATCGGCAACGTAATCGCAAAATTCCGAGTAGTGCGGGAGCGCGGTAATTCCGTAGTGCTTCGAGAACTCGGCTCGGCCTATGTGATCCGGGTTCATTTTCTTCAGCGAACGTCCGAGTCTAGCCAATCCACACCAGAAGGCGCCAGCTCGAAACAGGGTTAAGTGTTGGACTAAGCAGGGTCATTTCGACTTAAAACGGGTGTGGATTGGCTACGACGTCTTGTTAGCGCAGTGGTAGGAGTCTCGTCTCCTCCTTTGCGTGAAAAAGTAAGAAGCAAAAACAAGGCGGCGCCAGCTGCCCCGCCAAACCAAGGGGCAACGAATTTCAGAATGGCTATTTCCGCCAAATCGGGATCCGGCATAAAATAGCCAACTCCGTTGTTCTGAGCGTTGAGTTTGATGATTAAGAGCCCGTTCTCGTAGGAGGCGAGAATAATCAGGTATAGCAGCCGCTTAGCTGAGAGAAAAATGTAATAAATAGCCGGTCCGAAGATCGTCCCGACGAACAAACACTGAATTAGAAGAAGTGGTTTAGATCTGGTCCGGAAAAGCATCACAGTCTGATCTTCAGGAGTTCTAATTCAGCGCTAACGTCATAGGCCTGGTAGCCCGATCCGGGCAGCGGCCATTCGACTACAGATTAGGTATTCGAGTTAGGAAAGTCAATCGACTCGGGGCGGGATCGGGTTACCAGCGCTGTCTTGTTCGCCTTTTGTTATCTTAAGTGGCCCAATGCGCGACTCAAGATAGCGCTTAGGGAGCTGAAGCATCATCGAATACGACCCGAAGTAAGCTGGAGCAAGCACCACGAAAAACCACCAATGCTCGGAAAAGCCAAGACGGATAGTCGTGAGACTCAGCGCAAGAGAAACAGCAATTGGAAGACAGCTCAGGAAAGTCATAAAATGCGATCCTATGACCTGTCGAACCACTTCAGAATCGAGCTCAAGTGGGAAACTAACTGAATCTCCTCCAACGCACTCAAGATTGCTGGAAAGACGTTCCTCACGCATCTTCTTGGTGCAAGATCGAAGCCCCATGCTTACAGCAAGAGCCGAGATGAGTGTTATCGCAAAGTATCGTATCTCATCGAGCATTCTCTTATGGCGAACGTCA
>JABSSQ010000326.1 GCA_013213905.1 Verrucomicrobiales bacterium
CAAGGTTCTCGCCAACATGTTGCCGCAAAAGGAGATCACGGTGAATGATGCGGCCCCGCCTCAAGGCATGCCCATCATGGAATTTATTAAGGAAGCCGAACTGGGAAACTTCACGATGTATAATCTGAAGGACGATCCCAATGAGACGAAAGACCTTTCGAAATCTCAGCCGGAGAAACTGGAAGCGTTCAAGAAGCAGATGATCCAACTCCACGACGAAATTCGGGCGGAAGGCCCCGTCTATGATCTGGGGCCGGGGAAGAGGAGGTAAGCCGAACTTTCTCGGGGCTTGATTCGTGCCCCACGGCGTGAAAGGACTTTTAGTTCATCTTCGAGTGAGCGTTTCTCCTTTTCTCTTTGCCTGCCATTTTCTACCATCGCTCCACGTTTCCGCTCAGTCAGGCATGAGTGGGTAAATTATTCGATTTCGGGTTGTGGCGGCGGAGTGAGGCGCAGGCTCGTATTTTGCAAGGAGAAGTAGTTGGTGCCGTTGAGTCAGTGACAGAGGAACTATCAGTGACTAATCGAGGATTGGCCAGGTGGACGCTTCCGTCGATTGGGGTTGTTTGCCTGATTGGAATCTGGATCTCCTCTCATTTTCAAATGCTCACGATCGGAGTTGAGCTTCCATTTGGGGCCTACGGAATTGGAATCGAAAGAGGTTCCGTGATGGTCGTTCAGGGAACAGATACCGACGCGACTTTTCGACCGTTCTTCGAGTTCCTGGCCTACGAAAGCTACCTCGGTCTACCGCCTGAAATCCTGGATACTATCAAAGGGACGTTTGCTTTTGGCGAGCACCCCCGTTTCCCCTGGCTCGTCGGAATTGCGGTTCCGTGCTGGTTCCTTGTTCTGGGCGTCGTTGCCGTGGGTGTAGCAACGACGGTGTTGAGGCAACAGCGGCTCGGGGCAGGCGCCACCGGGGATGACGGAACCATGAAGACCAAAGATTCCCCGGAAGAATGAACGGGAAACGTCTTCCTAGACTTCCGTATTGAAGTAGATCTTCACATACTCCATCCGCTTCTCTTCATCATAGCCACGTTCCATGAAGCGTTCGGCTTCGTGGACGAAACCGGATGAAAACTGCATCGTGACGCCGACGTCGAGCTTCATCTTGCTCTTGAGCCGGTTGCCGGCTTTCTCGGCCTCTTTCTTGGAGACGGAGAACTTTTCTTTGAGCGGTTGGCCCTGCTCCTCTTCGTAGTTCTCCTTGAAGGCTTTGAACTTCTGGACCCGATCCGGTTCCCCGAGAGCGGTCATTTCGAACTCATCGATATCGAACTCATCGGATTCGTTGAGGTAGTTGATCGCTTTGCTGGCGACTTCCATGCGGTCTTCCTGCATAGCGCCTTCTTCCATGCCTTCTTCGGCGAAGGCGACGCAGAGCTCGGCGTAGCGCTTGGTCAGGTAGTCATCGTTGGTGACCGGCTTGGCACCGACGAAATCGCGGATCCAGAACTGGGTGCTGCCACCGCCCTTGTCGAAGAGGTAGATGGAATAGCCGTCGGCCTTGCCGTGGTTGATGATGAGACAGCCCTTGTCGATCTTCTCGGGGTAGATGCCCTGTTCCGTGGTGAGAACGAGATCGCCGTCGCGCTCCGAAATCTGGAGGAAGGGCACCTTGCTCTCGGATTTCACAATGCTGATGGCCTGGGTGGCTTCTCCGGAAACGACGATATCATCGATCAGGGCCACGCAGAGGTCGCCTGATTTGATGTTGGGATGATTCGACTTGGCGTAGAGGTGGCGGGCAATGTTCGCGCCGGCCTCGAGAAGCTGGTTATTGTCTTCGAAGATGGCGGAGGCGTATTCGAAGAGTTCGTTTTTCTCGAGGTCGGTGTGATGAGTGAGCTGATGCAGCTCAAGGGACTTGAAGCACTTGAGGAAGCAATGGGTCAGCAGTTCGGCTTCGTCGTCCTTGAAGCGGCAAAGTGCCTGTGAACTGCGAAGGGGTTCGTTGTGCACAGGATTGCCGACCTTTGCCAGGGACATGGCCGAGAGGCGGGCTTTTCGGAAATGGAGGG
>JABSSQ010000327.1 GCA_013213905.1 Verrucomicrobiales bacterium
GGCGTGAAAGAGGGGAGGGCCCGATTACAGAAGGGATGCGAATTTGTAATTCTTCATGCGTTGACCCCCATGCTATTCCCTATAGCCTCAACTGATATCCCCATGAACAACTGGCATTACGCAAATTCCGCTGACAATCAGAACCAGGCACCCGAGTCTGATCTCCCCGCTTTGGTCGCAAATGGAACCATCACCCCGCAGACGAAAGTCTGGACTAACGGGATGGCTGACTGGGCGCTGGCAGGAAAATCCCTGCCTCAGCTTTTTGGCGAAGCTGCATCTCCTCCCCCCATACCGCCTGCGCCTCCGTCGACGGGGCGACGCTCTCACGAAATCGACTACGAAATTTTCGGAGACGACATGCAGATTGTTGAAATCGAGCTCGATCCTGGCGAAACCGTGATCGCCGAGGCGGGTGCGATGAACTACGTCGAACCGGAAATCGTCTTTGAAGCCAGAATGGGGGACGGCAGCACGCCCAACGAAGGCATGATGGGCAAACTGCTTGCTGTCGGTAAGCGGGCCCTCACCGGCGAGTCGATCTTTATGACACACTTTACCCACGGTGGTTCATCCGGAAAACGCCGGGCGGCCTTTGCTTCTCCTTATCCGGGTAAGATTATCCCGGTCGATCTGGCGGCTTTGGGAGGACAGCTGATCTGTCAGAAGGATGCCTTCCTCTGCGCCGCAAAAGGCACCCAGGTCACCATCGATTTCAGCATGAAGTTGGGCAGGGGATTCTTCGGGGGCGAGGGATTCGTTCTCCAGAAACTGCTCGGCGACGGGAAAGTGTTTTTCCATGCCGGCGGCACGATTATTGAGAAGGAACTCAATGGCGAGACCCTGCGGGTGGATACCGGCTGTCTTGCTGCTTTTGGCCCCGGAATATCTTACGACATTGAGCGTGCCGGCAACCTCAAGTCGATGTTTTTCGGCGGAGAGGGATTGTACCTGGCGACTTTGTCAGGACACGGAAAAGTGTGGTTGCAGAGTCTGCCGTTCTCGCGACTGGCGGACCGGGTCCTGCGATACGCGCCTTCGGCGGGCGGCTCTGATAAAGGAGAGGGAAGTCTCCTTGGCGGTATTGGCCGCATGCTAGACGGCGACAATATGTAGAACTTGCTCGAACCGGGTGCTGAGTCCGTGAGGGGTATCGGACTCAGCACCCTGGTATCGGCAAGTGTGTTGGGGGAAAGTTAGTTTCCACCACCGGCAGTAATGGCAACGCCGGTGCGGCCGTCTCCTCCGGCCACGGTGATACCCTCCTGGATCGCCACGGCCTGGCCGGCAGTGATGAGGACGGCTTCGGTGTATTCCTTGAGCTTGGTCCACGCGGTGCGCGGCACCCAGACGATGTCGCCGCCTTCAAGCAACAAGTCGGGTTCCTTGCCTCTCATGACGGCATCGATATTGACGACAGCGACCTGTGGGTCGTGGGTGCCGCCCCGCAGAATGAGTGCCTTGGATTTGACGGCCTCCTTGTCGACGCCGCCGGCAGAGGCCACAGCGGTCAGCAGGGTGGCGCCTTCTTCATAAAAAACCGGTCCCGGTGTGATGACCTCGCCAAGCACGTAGATGGAGCGTGAGGTGAGGGAGGGGATAAAGAGGTAGTCGCCCGGCTGGATGTAAACATTCTGGGACATGTCGCCGTTGCGAATGAGGGCATCGAAATCAACCGGGACGAGGTCGCCGTTGCGGATCAGAATGGAGCGTCTCAGGTCGGCTGCCTCGGGGTTGCCGACTTCGTTGTTCTGGTCGTAGGAAAGCAAGCCACCACCCTGGGAAATTGCATCGATCACGGTGGTCGGTTTCTGGATAGGAAAGGCACCTGGGGTGCGGACCTGGCCCAGTAGCCAGAAGCGCTGGCTGTCGGCGTTTGCCACATTTACCGAGATAATCGGATTGACGTAGTCATTAACGAGCTGCTCGGAGAGAGCATTGGAAATCTCGGTAATCGTCATGCCCTTCACGTTGATGCCGTCGGCAACGTCGTAGTAGAGCATTCCGTCGGGGAGGACCCGTGTGGTTCTGCGAGTGTCTGCGAGCTCGGCCACTTCGATGTCCAGGGTGTCGCCGGGGCCGACGAGATAGGATCCGGAAGGTTTCTTCAGGCAGGCCGGATCAATTGTTTTGTCGAAGTGAAGCTGCTGGAAATCAGGTTCGGCCGGGATGCGGTTGATTGCTTCATCGACGGTCAGGGTATCATCGATGACTCCCTGATCCTCGGCGTAAAGCGCGGCATGGGTTTGAAACTCGCGATCAGCTGGCCAGGTCTGGACGCAGCTGGTCATGCCTGCAGCCAGCAGTAGCAGGCCAAGTTGAAAAAGGATGCCAGGACGAAATTTCATGAGAAATCGAAAGAGGACGGATCAGTCAGCCAGCGGCACGTAGTTGTTCACGATGCTCTCGGTGGTGACGGTCTGGAGAAAGGCAAAGATGGCACTGTCGAGGGCGCGCTCGACCAGTTCGAAAGGACGCTCGTTGACGAAAACGATGTCGCGATTTTCAAGGGTGATGTCCTTGGTGCGTCCGGCGAGGATGTCCTTGATATTGACGATGTGAGTCTCGGGCTCATGGATGCTGCCGCGGATCACGAGCACCTTAATCCGGTAGGCGTAGCGGTCAAAGCCACCGGCTTCGGCAATCGCCTGAGCTACCGTGAGGCGCACCGGCATCTTGAAACGACCCGGGCGGGCCACCGCTCCGAGGACGTAGATCTCGTTCTTCAGGTTCGAGGCAACGTAGATGTAATCGTCAGGCTCCAGATAAGCGTTCTGGCTGAGGTCGCCGCGGTAATAGAGGCTGGCGAGGTCGACATCGAGCTTGCGACCGTTGCGGGCGACGAAAGAACGCTCAAAGTCAGCGAGTTCGAACGCGGAGCCGCGGATGGTGTTGGTTTCGATCCCCTGGGCCAGGGAGATCGCTTCAAGAATGGAGGTCGGCCGATCAAGGGTGTAGCTTCCGGGGCTGCGAACGCGGCCGATGATGGAGAACTCCTTACTCGCAACGTCGGAGGGGGAGATGATCACTTTGACGTTGTTCTGGAAGAAAGAGAGTTCCTGCTCAATACGGTCGCGAAGTTCATCCGGAGTGAGGCCGTTCGCCTGCACCGCCACTGCCTGAAGAAAGCTGACGGTTCCGTCCGGAGCGATCTGGACGTTTTCGCGGCTCAGGTCAGGGCGATCGTAGACCGAAAAATTCAATGTATCGCCGGGCCCGAGGGTATAGCGGGTTTGCCAGGCGGGAATTCCGGTTCCGGAGATGCGCGGGCGATCTATCTTCGCCGGGATGGTCGCCGGAGTAGGGGAGGCTGAGGGGTCCTCGATCGGAGACAGGTTTTCCCAATAATCAGAAGGCTGATTGATGAGGTTTCTACCACGCAAACGCTGGTCCTGAGCCTGCAGGTTGAGGCACAGAAAAACTGCGAACACGGAGATAGAAATGAAGCGGAACATGGCGTGATATTTCACCATTCTTAAATGTCAATTATCCGAATTTATTATAAAAATCATAATAAGCAAGCGTATTAATTTTAA
>JABSSQ010000328.1 GCA_013213905.1 Verrucomicrobiales bacterium
GTGGGACACTTCGAAAAGCAGCTGGCCCAGTTTCTCGGAGTCCTCGAGACGGGAATCGAGCCGATTCGATCGGTTGGAG
Source organism: Verrucomicrobiales bacterium (assembly GCA_013213905.1). Lineage (GTDB taxonomy): Bacteria > Verrucomicrobiota > Verrucomicrobiia > Verrucomicrobiales > DEV007 > Arctic95D-9. The sequence goes on from JABSSQ010000328.1 coordinate 80, forward strand.
AATGGATCGGGCACCTGCCGAAACAGCGGGAAGAATTGATCGAGCGATTGCGTTGAGCCTGTCACTCGTCGGTTTCTTCCGTCGGCATTTGGGCACCGTAGCCTCCCACTGTCTGGAGAGAGGCAGTGGCGAAGAGCAGCATCATCGTTTCATCGCTATCGGCGTCATCCATGCTGCTCTCAATCCAGCTCCCGACGAGAACATAGTTTTGGTTTTCCAAAGTCACCAGAGTCGTCACCTTGCGATCATCCTTCTCGACCAGTTCGTCGTCCTCATCCGGGTTCAACAGGCCGGGCGCATGCCGGATGAAGGCGAAGTTGAGATCAATTGTGTATCCGTCAGCACCCAGTATGGCATCCACTTCCAGGGAATAGTCATTGCCCTCTCGATGCAATGAACGTCGCTCCTCCGACTCCTCGGTAGAATGGTCTTTTGGAACTTCGGTTCCCACAAACGCCCTCTGTCCGCTACGACTGACAACTGAAGGTGCCGCGACCAATCTGGCATCGCCATATTGCAGCGCTCTCAGGAGGGCCTCTCTCTCAGGGGTGTGATCTCCCTCTCCTTGGGCACTCTCAAGAATGCCCATCCCGTCCTGAAGTCCAACTTCGTAAAGCTCCATTCGGATCAGCATCCTCGTTTCAGGGTACCAGCCGCCCGAACAGGTGTAGGCTTCAATCAACTCAAGCTGATCCTTGGTCTGAACCACTTTAAGGATACTCGATTTGGGACTGTATTTTGCTGATGCTCCTTCACCGAAGGTGATCCCTGCATTCTCCAACACTTCTTGTGGAGACTGCTTACGAACCTCGAGTTCCGAAGAGTCGGCAAACGGATCAACGGCATCGCTGTTGGGATAAACCTCCAGAAACGTGGGAGGCACCAGAAACTCCGCCTCAAAAAGTTCGTCTCCAACCGATTTCCAGTCCGGCCCCTCCTCAGAAGTCCATTCATGGATCCCTACAGCTCGCCGCTCGCGATCAATCTCGATTCCCCCATCCGATGATTCGCTGCACCCGTTCAGAGCCAGGAATCCAGCCAGCCCTACCAGGAGAACTCCGCGCTTCAACCACTTCAGATACATGGAATCTTGATAGCGAGTTCGACTACCGGAGTCGATCCCCCAGATTTGAGGTAACCGCACCCCTACTTCCAGGCCGAAAGTTTCGTCTCCGTTCTCACGAAAATCGTTCCGTCCACAATCGCCGGGGTCGTCCGGCAGAGCTCACCTAATCGATTCGTTGCAACATGGGCAAATTCGGAGCCGGCAGCAATCACATGGAGATTGCCGCTCTCGTCGACGAAGAAAAGATTCTTCCCGTCGCTGACGGGCGAGCCAAAGATGGAGCCCTCGACTCCCGGCACCCGCTCCATCCATTTCTCTTCACCAGTAATCGTGTCGACACAGGTCGCGATGCCGGAGTCTTCAATCAGGAAAGTGTGATCTCCCACTGCAATCGTCGACGGAATGTGATTGATGCGTGACTCGCGCCGCCACACTTCATGCCATTCGCCGCCCGACAATTTCATCGCGACACAGTGCTTTGGATTCGCGGTAAAACCGCAGGTACCGATGACCATTCCCTTGGTCACGATAGGCGAACTGATGGCCCGCTCATTCGTATCGAGGTTGAAGACGGACTTGTCAGCAATCACCTCCCCGGTTTCCGGATCGACTGCCGTGAAGCCGTGCTGCCAGTTGGTGAAGACGGCCACATCGCGACCCGCTACCTCATAGATACACGGAACGGAATAGGAAATTCTCTGGCTCCGTCGCTCGACCTCCCACGCGAGTTCACCGGTGTCCGCTTTCAGCCCAAGCAGAGTTCCTCCGCCTTTTTCCTGATCATTATTCAGAATCACGACATCTTTGTAGATGATCGGAGACGCTCCGTAGCCGTGCCCTCCTGACACCGGGCCGAGATCGCTCTTCCACAACTCCTTGCCGTCATGATCAAGGGCAATCGCCGTGAGTTGATCCGCAGTCCCCCAGGTAAAAACGACCATGTCTCCGTTTACGGCAGCGGTTGATGAAGCGGCGCTGTTGAAACGGTGCCCCTTGAAAGAACGCTGGTCGAAACTCTTTTCCCACAGCACTTCACCTGTGTTGCGATTCAGACAGATTGTCAGCCATTGATAGGTCAAGGCCGGGTTGGGAGCCTTTCCTTTTTTCCCCTTCTTGTTCTTCTTTTCTGCATCTCCGCCAGCCGGCTTGAGGGCTCCCTCTGCCACAGCGCTGAGCAGGAAAACCCTGTCTCCCCAAATCACCGGCGATCCATGACCCACCCCCTTGATCTCGGTGGACCAGAGTTGATTCGAGTCATTCAGTTCAGCCGGTATCGGCTTGGCATCATTCACTCCCGAGCCGTTCAACCCGCGAAAGCGCGGCCACTGTTCCTCTTTGGCAACTGCTGCGACAGCAACCAATGCGGCAGCGGTCAAAACGGGTATCAATCGAAAGCTCATGTTTATCCGGGTTTTGGGATCTGAATTCCATGTTGCCCGACAACAGCCCTCATCTCAATGACGCAGCCACGTAAATTTCCCGTGTCTCAGGCGCGCTTGCGCCTTGCTGAGAGCTACAGATCCTGATTAAGATAATTCTGTCGGCCACACTAACATAAAACACCAGCCCGGGTGCCTCCAATCTCTACCGGACCGACGTATCTCAACTGAATCTCTAACTTAGACCAATCATGAAGAAACAATTCATCGGAATTCTTGTTCTGGCAGCGATCGCAGCATCGTTAACTTTTACTATTCCTCAAAACGAGGCTGTTTGCGCAGATCACGGAGCTGCTGCTGCGGGTATGCCTGTCCCGCCGGCCAGTCCCATTCCCCGCCCCGCAGATGCCAAGGTTTACATCGTTTCACCCAAAGACGGCGACACCGTCGAGGGGCCGGTGACCGTCGTCTTCGGACTGAAGGGTATGGGCGTTGCACCCGCCGGAATCTACATGGGCCCGGAAAGCCCGACTGGCCATCACCACATCGCCCTCAACACGGAACTTCCCAATCTGAAGCTTCCGTTCCCGATGGACGAGAAGCATCTCCATTTCGGCAAAGGCCAGACCGAAGCCACTTTAGAGCTCGAGCCGGGTGAGCACACCCTCCAACTGGTGCTCGGTGATCACATCCACATTCCGCACGATCCCCCGCTCGTATCTGAGAAAATCACGATCACGGTGAAGTGATTCTGCTTCAGTCTCCCGGGAACCTGCTCGTTCAAATAGCGAGCAGGTTTTTTTGTGCCCACCTTTGACAGAGGGGCCAGGCGGCAGTACTCCGCTAGCTATTCAATCACCACACTCCACAGCTTCGCACCCGCGGTGATGAAAAGTGTTTTGCCATCCTCACCGCCAAAGGTGCAGTTGGTGATCATATCCTCTGGCACCGGAATCATATCGAGCCGTTCACCTTCGATGGACACGACGTAGACACCCGACAAGTGTTCCGCCGCAGTCTCGAGAGAGCTGGCAAAATTCAGCCCGGCAGTCGCGTAGATGTGTCCGTCAGGGCCGATGGCGATTCCATCGGGTCCACGCTCTTCCCCCCAATCATACAGCACCTTCCGGCTGGCAAGGTCGACACTTCCATCATCCTTCAGATCGAAACGGAGCAACATCCGCTGCCCGCCTGGCTCAGGTCCGTTGTGATTGTCGGCAACAATGAGGTATTTCCCGTCAGCCGAAATAGCAATTCCGTTAGGTCGCTGGGCCTCATGCTCGATGATGCGTGTTACCGATCCATCCGTATCAATCCGATAGACGCCTTCGATCGCCTTTCCGTTTTCGTCGAATTGCTCCACCGGCTGCGGGCCGTCGTAGCCGCCGTAACGAGGGTCGGTGAAGTAGATTCTCCCCTGCGCATCCATCACTAGGTCGTTGGGCGAATTATAGCGCTTCCCCTCGTAACGATCTGTCAGGACGGTGATCGATCCGTCCTGCTCGGTGCGAGTCACCCGCCGGTTCCCCCCCTCTTTATGGCCCTCACAGGCATGGAGTCGGCTCTCAGAATCGAAAAGGAGCCCATTTGCCTTACCGGAAGGCTGACGAAAAACATGCAACTTCCCGGTAGGGTCCCGGCGCATGATCCGATTGTTCTCAATGTCGGTAAAAAAGACGTTCCCGTCCGCCCGCCAGGCCGGCCCCTCAACGAAAGCGACCCGTCCCTCGATCTTCAGCTCACCGCCGAGTGCAGCAACGGAGCTCACAAGGACCGAGAAACATCCCAAAACAAAAGTGCATTTCATGGCGGGGATTGTTGGCAATCCCCCCAGCCATGTAAAGCAGGCAAAATAGCCTGATCGCTAGAAGCTATTCTCAACGACCAACTCGCTGAGCGGCAGCTGACCTGGCTTCGGCCACGGGTCCTTGGTCCCTTTTCCAATGGCAACCATTGGCCCCATGACATGATCTTCCGGCAGGTTGATCAGCTTGGCAACTTCATCGATATCAAAGCCGATCATGGGACAGGAATCATAGCCCATCGACTTGGCTGTGAGCATGAGCGTCTGCATCGCCATCCCGATCGATCGCTGCGCTTCATCCCGCTGCAGCCATTCGCGACCTTCGTGGAACGGTCCCATCCAACCGACAAGGAGGTCAGCCACTTCCCGGGGCGCATTGGCCCAGTAACGTCCTGGATCCTTCTCCCACGCTTTCACATCCGCCGTCATCAAGACAAGGAGCGACGCATCGGTCATTTGAGCCTGGTCGTTTCCAAAGTCCGTCCGAATCTTGCTGCGAAGTTCGGGATCACGAAGAATAACAAACCTCCAATGCTGAATATTAAAGCTGGTAGGTGATTGAATCGTCGCTTCGAGAAGCTTGGTTTCTTCCTCGGCGGTGAGTTGGTGCCCGGCGTCAAATTGCTTCACCGCACGGCGCTGATAGATGGCATCGATGGTTTCCATGATTGGGTCTAGAGTTCTATCAAGGACGATGGGCAAATCGGAGACTTACAGGAATTAGTTTATCCTGAGAAGGACTTCGTTTCGCCGCATCGGTGCCGGTGTCCAGGGTGGATCGTATCCGGCAAAGATCGGGTTTCCCCTGGCGCTGAGCCCTTCAGCTTCAAGGTAAGCTCGAAGCTCTTCGAGCTTGGCTTTTTGCACCTTGCTGTCGCTTCTCCCGTTGTAGCGGATCGCCGCGTAGCGACCTCCTGACATTTTCTTAAGAGATACCTTGCTGGAGGATGGTTGCGGGGCTCCGGAAGAAGCGACGCTGGAGGGTACCACAAACTGCATCTCGGTTGCTCTCCCGTCCGAGGTCGCCGGCATGAACACCGGCGTTGTCATCGCGATCTTTTCGTCAGCGGCATTTTCGCCGGAGATGTATTGAAACAAGCGTCCGAAGCTCCCGTTCTCTCCCGCCCCGGACATCGAGGTGGTTGCCACGACATGGGCAGCGTATTCACGGATTTCAATCTTGCCGTCTTTTTCGACAACGCGATAGCGCGCTGACTCGGTCCCTGCCCTGAGACCGGCAACAGAAACCGCACCGATAAGAACGACGACACCAATCGACCACGAGGCAACAGACTTAGCTTTCATTGAGGCGGGGTTACGCCCCGCCGCAGCGAGTTGGATCACAATTTCAGTCGTGCTCCCGCGCCCTCGTGATCACCACGCTGACACTGCCACAGTCGGCCAGGATGAACTTTTCGACTTCCAGAGTCACCGCACAAACGCCTTCAAAAGCCACCACCGCGGCAGCCAATTCCTCGGCAAGGGTTTCGATCAGACGGCGCTCCCCTTGCGAGGCCACTTCGCGCAGTTTCTGCGAAACCCGGTAGTAATCGATCGTGTGCTCCAACTTGTCATCGAAGCCCTTGAAGGTCTTGGAAAGAGTGATCGTCACATTGACTTCGACGCTCTGCGGGATGGCTCGTTCTTCCTCCGGAACTCCCACGCGGGTCACCAGGCGAAGCCCCTTGATGTTAATATGATCGCTCATGAACAGCATTCGATAACCTCAACCGAGACGGAAGCGAATTTCTTTTACGTTGTCCCGGCCAAAGCTGTCCTGCATTTTCGCCAGCAACTGCCCCTTCATTCGTTCCAGTTCATAATGCACAGTCGAGTGCAGCACCTGTATACTGAGGACACCTCTCTGCAGCCCTACGGGTTTTGCATTCTGGGCAATAAAGTCATCAACCATGTGATTCCAGGCATCGAATACCTGATCTTCGTTAAAGCGCCCCTCGAGTCCGAGACCCTTCAGGGTCTTTTCAACCACAGCCTCGCTGTCCCGGGTGTATTTCGAGACATCCTGGGGTTCCCAGTATCCTCGCAACTGGGCCAGGGCTCGTTCCCGGTTGGTGCGGCGGGGTCTCCTTCGAAAAGCCATGAACTGCCTAATTGTAGATCCGCAGGAACCGTTACTCCACAAAAAAACTGCGCCGCCCGAAAGCGACGCAGTTTCGAAAGTTTCGCACTTGGAAGAACGGAATCAGCCTTCGCCGTCGTTGCCGATCGCTTCGACGGGACAACCCTCCATCGCCTCGTCAGCCAGGGCACGCTCTTCGTCGTTCTCAGGCTGTTTGTAGACGTAGGAATAACCACCGTCTTCGTTTCGAGTGAAGTTGTCGGGTGCAGTTTCGCGACAAAGGTCGCAATCAATGCACTGATCGTCGACGTAAAACGTTCCGGCGACGTTGTCTTCGTATCTGTCTTCTAATTCTGCCATTTTCTTGATTCTGCGTTTGGGGCGCGAATGTTTGTGCTGGGTGAAACTATGAGGAATCTCAGGCGAGCGCAACCGAATTTGTCATGAAGCCGCCAGTGCTGCGTCGAGATCGGCGAGGATGTCGTCAATGCTCTCAATGCCTACCGAAAGGCGGACCAGTTCGGGAGTGATTCCGCCGGCTGCCTGCTGTTCTTCATTGAGTTGCGAGTGCGTTGTCGTCGCCGGATGGATGGCCAGGGATTTGGCGTCACCCACATTGGCGAGGTGCGAAAACAGTTCGAGACTCTCGATAAACTTCTGTCCGGCTTCCGCCCCTCCCTTGATACCAAACACGACCATCGACCCGCCTTTGCCTTCGAGGTATTGGTTGTTCTTTTCGAACTCGGAATCGGACTCGAGACCGGGGAAGCGAACCCATTCGACTTTATCGTGAGCCTGCAGGTGCTTGGCCACGGCCAGAGCATTCTCGCAGTGACGCTCCATCCGCAACGGAAGCGTTTCGATGCCCTGAAGCATCAACCAGGAGTTATCGGGTGAGATACACGCCCCGAGGTTCCGCAACGGCACCGTTCTCATACGAAGGATGAACGCGAGCGGAGCGAGCGGCTCGGGAAGATCGTGGCCCCAGCGAAGTCCGTGGTAGGAATTGTCGGGCGCGTCGTAAAGCGGGTGCTTGCCACCAGCCCAGTTGAACTTGCCGGCATCCACCACGACACCGCCAATTCCGGCACCGTGACCGCCCATCCACTTCGTCAGTGAGTGCACCACAATGTCGGCACCGTGTTCAATGGGACGAGTCAGGTAAGGCGTCGAAAACGTAGAATCCACCACCAGAGGCAAGCCGTTGGCATGAGCAATATCCGCCACCGCCTTTAGATCGGTGACTTCGAGTGCCGGGTTGGAGACGGTCTCACAAAAGAGCGCCCGGGTATTCTCATCAATCGCGTCGGCGAAGGCCTGAGGATCCTGAGAATCGACGAACTTCACGGTGATGCCGAGAGCCGGCAGAATGTCGTTAAACTGCGTGTAGGTGCCACCATAGAGGTTACGGGCCGAGATAATATTGTCCCCTGCCTGGGCAAGGTTAATGATGGAATAAAAGACAGCCGAGGTTCCCGAAGCCAGTCCGAGCCCGCCCATTTCATGCGCTCCCTCCAGCAGGGCGACCCGCTTCTCGAGCACGTCGGTGGTCGGGTTCATGAGGCGGGTGTAAATATTCCCGAGCTCTTTCAACGCAAACAGGTTTGCGGCGTGTTCTGTCGAATCGAAAACGAACGAACTGGAACGATAGACGGGTACAGCGCGAGCGTTGGTAGTGGGGTCCGGGGCGTGACCTCCATGAAGGCAAAGAGTTTCAATTTTCATAGCTAGAAGTTCGGAGCGTGACAAAAGGCCATTTCTCTGGCAAGCCAAAGCCATAGCGTCATGACACGATTCGGTGACTTTTTTGATCGAGACGCCCCATCGACACTGCGCTAACATTAACGGCTACCAATGAATTCCCGACGCACCTTTCTCACTCAATCAACCGCCGTTACCGCCGGCTTCTTCGGACTCGACCGGTTTCTTTCCGGTTCCTTGCAGGCCGACGAGAGTTTCTCCTACGGCGAACTGATCGAAGATCCCGGCGGGCTGATTGATCTGCCCAAGGGGTTTCACTATCGCATCCTCTCCATCACCGGAGACACCATGAAAGACGGTTACAGGGTCCCGGGACAACCCGATGGCATGGCTGCCTTCGCCGTCGGTAAAAACCGCGTTGCCCTGATTCGAAACCACGAGATCGGCCATGCCTATTTCACCAAGGGACCCTTCTCAGACAATTCGGTCATCCCGGAGAAACTGGACAAATCATTGGTCTACGACGCGGGTCGCCATGGTGCCCAGCCGTTCGTCGGAGGCACCTCCACGATCGTCTACCATCTGCGGAAGCGTGAAGTTGAGAACGAGTTCCTCAGCTTGATTGGCACCGATCGCAACTGTGCCGGCGGTCCGACTCCCTGGGGATCGTGGCTGACCTGCGAAGAACCGGCCGACATGACAACCAAGTGGGGTCAGTTCCACGGCTACTGCTTTGAAGTTCCGGCCACCGCCATGCCGGCCATCACCCCTCCTGTTCCGCTCAAGGAAATGGGACGCTTTCGCCGCGAAGCCGTTGCTGTCGACCCTGACACCGGGATTGTTTATCAAACCGAGGACCGGGGCGACGGTGTCATTACCCGCTTCATCCCGAACGAACCCGGAAAGCTCGCCAAGGGCGGGCAGCTCCAGGCGCTCAGCATCAAGGCAGAAGGAAACTGGGATACCCGCAACTGGCCCGGGAATAAGACCTCGTTCCCAATTCGCGAACGCCTCCCCGTCGAATGGGTCGACGTGGATGAAGTCGACTCGCCAAACGACGATCTGCGCTTCAAGGCCATCGAAAAGGGCGCCGTCATTTTCTCGCGCGCCGAGGGCATGTGGTACGGCAGTCCCGACACCGTGGGAGAGTCCTCGATTTACTGGGCCTGCACCAATGGTGGTCAAAACCAGATGGGACAGATCTTTCGCTACTTCCCGAACGAGGATACCGAAAAAGGAGGCGAACTGGAATTGTTCCTCGAACCGAACGACTCCGAATTGCTCACCCATGCCGACAACATCACGATTGCACCCTCAGGTGAGCTCTTCATCTGCGAAGATACCAAGGGAACCAATCATATCCGCGGAGTAACGAAGGAGGGAGACATGTTCACCCTCGCCCGAAATGCCTTCAACGGAAGCGAGTTTGCCGGGGCCTGCTTCAGCCCTGACGGCTCCACCCTCTTTGTGAACCTTCAAAGCCCTGGAATCACGGTGGCGATCACCGGACCGTTTCTCGCTGGCGCCGGTTCCTAGCGTTCGTTGCTGACCGGAGCACCTCCGGGCACCGACGAAAATTTCTCAGGTTCCGGCCACGTCGTCCTTAGGATCTTGCCGGATTTGGCGGAGATATAGATCGCTCCGACCGAGACCTGTGCCCGGTTGATGAGGCTCAACATCCAGACTGGTTCACTCTGCTGATCCCGACATCTCAACTGGAAGTGCACGCTGTCAAAAGAGACCTTGCGGCGCTTTGCCTCGGCTTCGCCGACTTTGAATGCGGCCTGCGAAGAGAACCTCAGGTCCCTCTTTGAGATTGGAATATCGGGAAGATCCTGCCCCGGCAGACGACGAAACTGGCGTTCCGCCACCACTTTGCCACCCGACACGACCGACTCCCGCAGCACGCCCGGCTTCGACAGGACCGACGTCAGAATGAGCCATTGGGGCGGTTGAGGCTGCCCGTAGAAGCCCACCATCCCGAGAACCGGCTCATTGCTGCCAGGGGCTCCGGCACCAGTAAAGAAAGCGATGACATCAATACCGTCAGCGGCCGCGTCGTAATCCGAGGCAACAGCTTGGAAAGCGCTGGTGGATAGCGCCAGCAGGCCGATGTAAATCCAGTGCTTCATGAAAGGCGACAGCAGTAGTCTGACGCCTCAAACTTAAGGATTATAGAAATTTAAGCAATTTAAATTATTTTCCCAGACCGCTCTTTACAAAACAGGTGCCGCTCATGACTGACTCGCGAAACAACCTACTGAGGAAATCGCGCGTTCGAGATGCACCACACTGCATCTCGAACGCCCCGTAGAGCTACGAGGACAATCCTGGCGTGTTATCAACTGAGTCTGAGTCCAAAATTGCAGGCTGAGAAACAGCTGTTTTCCCAACAATCTCTATACGCTCAACGCGAGAGCGTTTCAGCACACTTCATCAATAGGAGATCAGGACCCGCGATAGTCGACGCTATCTTCGACCTGACAAACGCATTCGAGGGCAGCGAAGAAATAGAAAAGCTGCCTACTCACCACTCTCTTCTGGCTGATTGGTGATATCCACTCCCCGCCAGAAGCGACTGGATTTACGATCGGTCAGTGGATCAGCTTCAGGGATTTGTTTCTCCGTCAATCTCTCTGCATGACCATCAAGAAAAGCAGCGATCACCTTGCTCCCATCCCAACGCTTCTCCATCGTTTCAAGAATCAACTCGCGGTCTTCGAAGTTGACCAGATTCGTTTCATTATTCTCGATGTAGAGCAGCGCGTTCGGTGCGAACAACAGGTTAGCTAGGGACTTCTCGGTCAGATAGGGTTCGCTGGAATCTTTCTTCCTTCGATCATACTGCAGATTGGTGTTCATCGCATAACTATGCCGGTGCCAGTTCTCCTCCTCAGGATCAGACTTTACCGCCATCGTGTTTTCAAATAGAGTGCCCTTGAGGTGACTCCCTTCCTCGTCAACGTTGTATCCTCCACTGGTCTCTTCCTCTTCGCTGCCCTCTTCTTCTTCTTTGTCTTCCTCACGAGCATCTTGCTCAGCCACATACATGTGGCCGAAAACGACTCCATCAAGCCAGAGCCCGGACTCACCGAGGTCCCAGTATTTTGGGAAGTAATCTTCCGGAGCCATATTCCCGGGCACCACTTCCCCCCCCGGATATTGGGGCGAAGGCAGCTTGTTGCCGTGGTCACCCGCCCAGGCCAAAGTACCGGTAGCGATACTTTTGAGATTCGCCGTATTTTTCATCGCTTCGGCGATCTGCTTGCCTTTGGCAAGGCTTGGAACAAGAATCGCCGTTAGAATCCCGAGAATCGCTACCACCACCAGCATTTCAACCATGGTGAAACCGGTGCGAGATTTGTGGTCAGAGTAGAGGAAAATCTTCATAGATGGATCGTCTTTTGTTCCGGATTCTTGTGTTTGAAGACTTCCGGAACCTTTGATGCTATTAAAATCGCCCGAATCGGGTCAAGACGGAATGCGGAAACACCTGTCATAAAAGCCATGTCGCGACACCCCGTAGCATAACATGGCGTTATTGCGAACCCCGGCCAATTGGGGTTTAACCTTGTCCTGTCTTTTAAAGACAGTAACTTTCGCAATCATAAGATCATGAAGAAAACCACCCTGCTAGCCCTCGCCATCACCGCTTTTTTCTCCCTCGCGCTGACGGCTGCCGACCACCCCAACATCGTCATTGTTATCACTGACGACCAGGGATACGGCGACCTCTCCTGCCATGGCAATCCGGTCGTAAAAACTCCTCATCTCGATTCCCTGGCAAGTGAGTCGGTTCGTCTCGAGGACTATCACGTTGCCCCGACCTGCTCCCCGACCCGTTGTGCCCTCCTCACCGGGCACTGGACCAACCGAACCGGCGTCTGGCACACTATCATGGGACGCTCCATGCTGCGCTTTAATGAGGTCACGATCGGACAGATCTTCAAGGATAACGGCTACAACACCGGCATGTTCGGCAAGTGGCACCTCGGCGACAACTACCCCTTCCGCCCCGAAGACCGTGGCTTCACCGAAGTGCTTCGTCACGGAGGAGGCGGCGTCGGCCAGACTCCCGACTACTGGGACAACGCCTACTTTGACGACACTTACTTCCACAACAAGGTGCCAACCAAGACCGAGGGCTACTGCACCGACGTTTACTTTGACTACGCCAAGAAATTCATCGAAGCCAGCACCGCTGCGGACAAGCCGTTCCTCGCCTACATTTCCACCAACGCCCCACACAGCCCCAACCACGCTCCTGAAGAAAGCTCAGCTCCCTACGCCCATCTTGGCGTTGCTCCCGCCAATTTCTTCGGCATGGTCGCCAATATCGACGACAACGTCGGAGCCCTGCGTGAGTGGCTTGACGAAAAAGGCCTCACCGAAAACACGATCTTCATCTTCACCACTGACAACGGCACGGCCGGAGGTCGCGGAACCTTTGACGGCGGCATGCGCGGTGCCAAGGGTAGCGAGTACGACGGTGGCCACCGCGTCCCCTTCTTCCTTCACTGGCCCGGCGGCGGTTTCGACAAAGAGAACCAGGTCGAGACCATCACCGCCCACGTCGACGTTGTCCCGACACTCATTGACCTAGCTGGAATCGAGGCTCCTGCCGAGGTGAAATTTGACGGCGTTTCCATTCGCCCGCTCATCGAGACGACCCAGCGTCCCGACGGTTGGCCTGACCGTATTCTCGTAACCGACAGCCAGCGCGTCAAAGATCCCATCAAGTGGAGAAAATCCGCCGTCATGACCAACGAGTGGCGTCTCGTCAGCAACGAGGGCAAAAACGGAGTGCCCAAGCACGAGCTCTACGCCATCAAGGAAGATCCCAAGCAGGAGAACGACGTCCTCGCCGATCATCCTGAAGTCGTCGAACGTCTCAAGGGATTCTACGAAGAGTGGTGGGCAGACATCGCCCCGACCTTCGGCGATCCTGCCCGAATCCACATCGGCAACCCGGCCGAGAATCCCAGCCGTCTCACCAGTCATGACTGGATCACGACTGGTTCCAGCCCGTGGAACCAGAAACACATTCGTGACGGTGTCACCAAGCCGGGCAACCTTGGTTTCTGGTATCTCACCGTCGAGGAAGCCGGCGATTACGAAATCGAAGTCCGTCGCTGGCCCAACGAAGGCAAAGTTGCCGATACGCCAATCACCTCTGCCATTCCCGGCGGAGCCCCCGTACCCGGAGGCCCGGCTTTCCGCGAAACTCCCGGAAAAGCTGTTCCCGCCACGACCGCCAGCATCGAAATCCAGGGGAACAAGCTTTCTGCCGATGTTCCCGAAGGCGCGACCAATTTGAAATTCGATGTCACTCTCGAAGCCGGCCCTGCCGAGCTCTTTGCCACCTTCCAGGGAGAAAACGGCGAAGTCACCGGCTGCTTCTTCGCCTACGTGAAGAAGAAATAATCCGTCCCGAAACTCGTGAGAGTTTCGCCACGACACCCAAAAAGTTCACCCTCAACAGGGTTAGGTCGACCACCTGACCCTGTTTATTGTACGCCAATCTTCACCTATCCTGTTTGGGTTTCGACTTGAAGCCGCCCGAAATCGTAGCAGAATGGGGCCAACCATGTTTCATTTTACAGTCGCGGTGATCGCCCCGGCAAGCGTTGATCCCAACGTCACCGGCTCTTGGACACGGCTGATCGTTTATTTCTGTCTCGCCATCGGCGTCTCCTTTTTCTGCTCGGTTTGGGAAGCGGTCATCCTCAGTGTGACCAACCCCTATATTGCCAATCTCAAGAAAAAGAAGCCCAAGTCGGGGCTGCTTCTTGAAGATCTCAAGAAACATATCAGCAGACCTCTGACGGGTATCCTCACACTTAACACTATCTCTCACACTTTCGGCGCGATGGGAGTCGCGGCACAAGTAGCCGCCTTGGGAGGTGGCCTTTGGGATACTGCCGCCAGCATTCTGATGACGCTTGCCCTCCTGATCGCTTCGGAAATCATCCCCAAAAATCTCGGAGCCCGACACTGGCGGGCCTGGGCTCCTTGGGTTGCCGTCTGCTTAAAATGGCTGACAAGAGCAATGAGCTTGCTGATCCGGTTCGTCGAACTTTTCAACAAAGGCGGACACGGCGAAGTCACCTTCAGCCGCGACGAGCTCAAGGTCATGGCCGAGCTCGGCACCCGACAGGGCAAGCTCAAGGAAGACGAATCCCGTATCATTGAGAACCTGCTCCGCCTCAGCGAAATCTCCGTGCGCGAAGTGATGACTCCCCGCGTGGTTGTGTTTGCCCTGACCGAAAACACCACGGTTCAACATTACCTCGAGCGCCACAATTCATCCCCCTTCTCGCGAATACCGATCTACAGCGATAACCGCGATGATATCAAAGGATTCGTTCTCAAGCACGACATCCTTCTTGCCGCTGCCCAGGACAAGTTTGATCTCGAGCTGCGCGATCTCAGTCGCGAAATCGCGGCGATGCCGCAGATCACCAAGATGACGGATGCGTTCCAGCAACTGGTCGCCAATCGCGATCATGTGGCCGTCGTCCTCGACGAATACGGAGGCATGAGCGGCCTGGTCACCATGGAGGACGTTGTCGAAACCCTGCTTGGACTCGAGATCGTCGACGAAGCCGACACTCGCGAAGACATGCAGGAATTCGCGCGCAACCTCTGGAAAAACCGCGCTTCCAAGATGGGCCTCGAAGTGGAAGAGCCCTCTGAGGAAAACGGTGAAGAAACTGCCGAAAACGAAGAGAAGGAAGCCGACGCTTCGGCCTAACCGATCTGCTCATCGATCTCGGCAATGAGATCGCGCCCGCCTATTTCGCCCAGCGTTTCGATCTCCCATCGCAACACCTGCCAAGCCGGTTCCCCACCGTCACAGGTGCGCCCGCAGTGAGTGCGGCAAACAAAACCGTCATAGTCCGGGTAGCGTTGAGGGTCGGTTTCATCGGAGTAAAGGGTCAGCATCGGTTTGTGATTCGGTCCTGAGCTGATCGAGAGCGGATGCAGCCAACAGGTCAGCGGTTTGTAATGCCAGGGATGTTTCCCTTCTTCAACGGCGAGGGACTGGAGCGCACACCGCGCGTCGTCGAGCAGGAACACGCAGTTGGTATTCGGGAAGTGCTCCGGGTAGTCGGCAATCTTTTCGTTCATCGCCACCGTCCGGGTTGCTGTCTTCGGCCCTGAAGCCGCGTCACGCCACTTTCCATAGACAACGAGCTGCTTCGGCAAAGAAACGCCCTGCCCTTCGATTTCATCCCGGCGACTCTCTCCCAGTTCGCGAATGACCTTCGCCTCCTCAGAGGAAAGGTAGACCCCGTCATGGCAACACGTCCCTCCGCAAGCTCTGAGATCACAACGCTCCAACGGCCGCTGCAGCGCCTCGATATCCAGGAGCATGCCTGACACTGTATCCGCGAGGAACTCTCTCGATTGTGGAAACGCATCAATCGCCCGACTCATCCCCATCTCCCTAATCCCGATCTGAAGCCCTGTCGACGGGCATTCAACGAAAACGCTTTCGATACCCCAGCGGGGTCAATCCCGTCACTCGCTTGAAACGTTTCGTGAAGTGACTCTGATCAAAGAAGCCGGTGGCCTCAGCAATCTTGTTCATCCCTTCTGAAGTCTCGACGAGCAGTCGCTGGGCTTCCTGCACTCGCAGCCTCAGGAGAAGCTCGGTCGGGGAAATGCGAAGAAGGTCCCGAAACCGCTTATTGAATTGTGTCGTCGAAAGTCCTGACAAGCGGGCCATCGCTTCCATCGAGACATCCTCGCGGAAGTGCTCCTCGATATGCTTGATGACCGGGTGAATCTCACGAAAGAGTTTGGCCTCATCATCCGGCGTATCAATCGGGTACATCACACCCGCGATACCGATCACCTTGTCCTCGCTATCTCTCAGCGGCGTCTTCGTAGATACGAACCACTGCGGAACCCCATTCGCCAGCATGACCAGCCAGACCTGGTTCGGAATAGGGACGCCGCCGTCCATCACGCTGCGATCCTCGGCGTGATAGGCCTCCGCCATCGCCGGTGCCTGGATCTCGAGGTCGGACTTCCCCAACAAGTCTTCGATTTGCTCCATCCCGAATATATCGGTCAGCACCGGCCGATTCGCGGCCACGTATCGGTGTTCCGCGTCCTTGGCATAGAAATAGGCGGCCGGAAGGAACTCAAAAAGCTCCATCACCTGCCTCGCCTGCGGGTGCTTCAGATAGAAGGCCTCATCATATCTCACAGCCATATACGTCAGAATATACCAAAAATAACAACGGTCCATACCTCTCTTTCCACAAACTCATCGAGGCAAAAAAATCCGTCTGCCGGGACATTACCCCCAGCCAACCCTTCGACGAAACCCAATAAAACAAGACTTCAAAGCTCAACTGGAAGCAAATCACCGGCACAAGTCACCTGAAAGTAACGGCCTCCCCTCCCGCAATTGCGTTAAGATACCTTGTGCCATTTTCCGTTAGATCATACATTTTTACGGCATATTCCTATATCGATCCAATCATTCGGTGCTTCA
>JABSSQ010000329.1 GCA_013213905.1 Verrucomicrobiales bacterium
GAAAATTTGTCCTTCAATCCGTAAAGCCGCTGGTCTCATCTGTCATGGTCCGGAACTTTGACGGGTCTTCACGAAATAAACCTGGCAGAGTGAGGGTGCTCAAGAATCTTCAAAGGTGAACCAGTTGATGCGGTAGGTATTCGCGGAATGTGAGGTTTCGAGTCGCAGGGTTTGCGGGCCGGACAGGGCAGGGAATGTGATCGTTGAAGAGAATGTTTCCCAGACCTGCTTACCGCCGGTGGCGTTAACGTCGACGCTGCCGATAAATTGGCCGCCGTAGTAGAAGTCGATGGTGCCGGTTGGAACACCCGCAGTGGCTTTCCCGGCAATGCGGACGTTGACCGTGTAGGTGCCCTCTCCCAGGACTTCGAAACCGTCGTATTCTATCCAGTCGCCGTCCCCGACCGCGCTGAGCGCTGAGCCGCCGCCTTCATCCTGAGCGGCAACGGTGGAAACACCACTGGCGCTGTCATATTGCTCTGCTTCGAAAGCACCGGTCGAATCGATTTCGTCATTTTGCAGTTCTCGAGTACCTTCGAAGGGGCTGTAGCGGACCTGGTTGTTGGTAATGAGTGGTGCGATGCCGTTGTCCGGATCACCAACCAGGTAAGCGGTGGCATCGTAGACGGGGAAATTTGGGAAGGTAGTACCGTCGTTGGGAATGGGAAGGTCGCGCGTCGCCGTGTTCTGCAGGTAGGTGAGTAACTCGTTGGCAAGAGCATCACCGATTTGAGTGGAGTTGGGGTAATTGGGATCTCCGTATAAATTGGTCGTTTCGTTGATGTCGGCAGCGAGATCGAACAGCATGATGGGGGTGCGTCCGGGCCAGCGAACCGGGGTTTCATAGAAATAGATCACCTTGTGATTGCCCTTGATGATGGCAGAACTTGGCAGGCCGGTGCGGTAGTGGGGGAAGTGGAAGTAGAGTGAGCGCTGCGCGAAGTCGATTGCCGTTGTTTCACCTTTGATCAACTGAGCCAGGCTGACTCCTTCAACCTCTGCGGGGATGGCATTGGCGGATCCGGCCGCGAGCTCCACGAAGGTGGGCATGAGGTCATAGTTGGCGATATTGGCCAGGGTAGTGGAGTTGGCAGGGATGCCGGGGCCGGAGAAGACCATGGGGGTGCGAATGCCTCCTTCCCAGAGAAACCACTTTTGGGAGTGGAGAGGCTGAGGTTGTCCGGTCAGGTCATCGAAAAAGCTATGCCGATAGCCGTTGTCGGATACGACGACAAAGTAGGTGTTGTCCTCAACTTTTTGATCAACCAAAGTCTGTCGGATTTCTCCGATGCTCAGATCAATCTCGTAGAGCATACCCAGCCATACGGCGGGGTCTTGATTGGATTTCAGGGTGGTGGCAGGATTATCACCTTGCTCAAAGCCATTGTTGCGCTCGTTGTAGCGCAAGACCTGGGGAAGATCTTGAAACAGGGCTCGCGAGGAGGGTAGGCATTCATAGGGAGTGTGCATCGCGTAGTAGGAGAAGATGCTGAGAAATGGGGTTCCCTCGGCGACCTGGTCCGTGATGAATTGGTTGCCGGTGTCGGTGATGTATTGAGTCCGCTTGGGTCCGTATTGGTAGTAGTCGGGATGCGTGGCGGCGTCGGAGCCATCGCCCACGGGGAGGTAATCAGTGGTGACGGTATCGCCCTCCTCGTTGGTGGTGGCTCCGTCAGGGGCAAAAGTGAAGCCAGCGTTTTGCGGGCCTGAAAGGGCTCGATCGATGCGCTCGTCGTTTCTTAGGTGCCACTTACCGATCATGCCGGTGGCGTAGCCCAGCGAGGTCAGGGTGTTGGCCAAAGTCGGCGTGTTGGGATCCAGGGAAAGGTCTGAGCCGTTTCCGATGACGGGACGCTGCTCATACTTGTCGCGGGTGTCATACTCGCTGTCATCCGACATGTAGACGGTGAAGCCATTGCGGGCATTTGACTGCCCCGTCTGAAGGGCAGCGCGGGCGGGAGAACATTGGGGAGAGCCGTAGGCATTTCGGAAGACGAGACCCTCGGCGGCCATGGCCTCAAGGTTGGGCATCATGGCAAGGGTGGGGAATTCGCCGTTGAATCCGGAATTTGCCATGTCCTCGTCCATCCGCACGGTGGAGCCATTCCAGGCCCAGTCATCGACATAGACCAAAACGAGGTTGGGCTGAACGACGTCCCATTCAAAGTGAGTGTCAGTATCACCCGGAGTCGTGCTGCGGGCCCGTGGGGTCTGAGCGCTGCCACTGACTTTGATGTAGGCATCCCCACCGACACTCCAGATGTTGACGGTTGTGTCGTCGACCGCCTGCCACCGGAAGTAAGCCAGGCTCGGATCACTTGGTGGGGTGCCGTCAGCATACAGTTTGTCTCCTTTGTCAGGATTAACCCGCACATAGGTTCCGTTTTCCGCCGACTTGAGTCGAAAGGTGTCGACCAGCCCATCTACCGGTTCGACCTTGA
Organism: Verrucomicrobiales bacterium; assembly: GCA_013213905.1. GTDB lineage: Bacteria > Verrucomicrobiota > Verrucomicrobiia > Verrucomicrobiales > DEV007 > Arctic95D-9. The sequence goes on from JABSSQ010000329.1 coordinate 2,442, forward strand.
AACGCTCTGGCGCCGTAACCGCGGTGGCCTCCCCCTGACTGTCGACAGTCGGGATGTTGGCTTCGAGACGAAAGCCGTCAGTCGCGTCAGCGGAGACATAGTCCCCGCTCCGCAGGCTCTTTAGGGTGATCGTGCTGTGATCGGACGGCAGTGTCTGGGCAAGCGCGCTCAAGGTGGAGGCACTCATGAATCCAACGATAACGGCAATAATGGTGGAGAGGTGGTAGTTCTTCATTCCGGAGGCGAAAAAGATGCCGTTTTGCGGGGCGGATTGGCTTGCAGTTTTGGACATTTGTTTAGAACAAATGGACAGAAGCGGAATTTCTACATTCCGTGAGAAGAATTCAGGCGCTGAGTTTTAAAACAAGCTCTTCCCGAGTCGTCTTGGTCCTGGTTAATGACAGAGCCGTAGCCAGGAAAACAGCAATCAACAGGTTACGGATTGCAACCTGCCGATGAGGGCATATGAGCCCGTTCACAGGCGATTAGAGAGACACTAATCCTTCTACTTCAAAATGACATTTTCTTGTCATCCCCGGGGAATACCGGCTGCTTGGGCGGTGTTTGATGAAGACAGGGAAGCCTTTATTTCTTCCCGCCTTTACCTTTGCCCTTTTTCCGGGGCGGCTTGGCGGGTGCGGGGCC
>JABSSQ010000033.1 GCA_013213905.1 Verrucomicrobiales bacterium
AGGCTGCGCGTCGGATCAGTGAGGTTCGTGTTCAGCGTTTCGCCGATGCTATTGACGAAGATGGCGTGGTCATCCAGCTGGACCGCCACTTCGACTTCCTGGGGTTGGCTCGTGTTGTTGTGGAGCACGGCAGTGACGTCGATTTGATCGGTCAGATTGGTGAAACTCGGCAGGGCAGGTTCGATGATGAGTGGCTTGTTGATGACCGCGGGAGCTTCCCCGTGTCCAAAGCGGTTGCTCTCAGCGACCACAGCCATAAGTCGGAAAGTGGTGAGATTGTCAGGCGCGACGAAAGTGGCAGAGACTTCTCCATCAGGACCTGTCTTCAGCTTGGGTTCCCAGAAGGCGAGCGCCTTGAAGTCTTTTCGGATCTTGTCCGGGTCGATGCCGTTGCCGCCGCCGCCACCACCGATGACATAGCCCTTGTTCATGAAGTCCTGCTCGAGCGGGTTTTCAGGGATGAGGTCGGAGATGCTCTGGCCGGTAAAGACAGAGAGCGGGAAGGGGGCGTGGAAAACTTCGTGAGGATCCGGAGTCTGGTGGCCGGTCAGGCTGAGAACTCCCTCATCCACGGCAAAGAAGGTGACGTCGGCGCCGGCGGCAGGCTGCCCGTCGATGCCGGTAACCCGGGCGGTGACGGTGACCTCTTCACCGGGTTGATAGAACTCGGCCTCTCCACTGTTGATCGCGACTTCGAGATGACTTTCTTCATCGTCGACCTTGAGCTCGGTATAACCGAGGCGGTAATCGGCTGAAGTGTGGATGTGCGGGCTTTCTTCAGATCCGCGAATGATGAGCAGGCTGGCGTAGATATTGGGCGCATCACCTTTCTCGATTGGAATATCGAGCACCGTCTCGTATTGATCGATCTCGATCGCCTGGGTTGAGCGAACGCCTCCGCGCTCAGTCGTGAAAAGAGCGGTGCCGAACACCGGGGTGCGGGCAAGCAGTTTGGCGGTGTCGCCGATTTCGTAGGAGTTTTTGTCAGGGACAAGATCGATGCGGATGACATCGTACCAGGACCATGAGGGTTCTTCGGCACCGATGACGGTGAACTCATTACGAGTCAGAACGGGGCGATTCTGTTCGTCGCGGGAAGTCACCGTAATGATAAAGTCACCAGCCTCTTCAAACTTGATGAGGTGAGGCTGGGCGAGGGTGAGACCGGAGTCGGGATCGACCTGAGTTTCGAGTTGGATGGTTTCCTCCTTCACCGTCTGGAGGCGGCGGTCGTTGCGGTGGGTCATGCGACCGTTCGCGCCCATGACTTTGACCGTGTTCCAGATTTCCTTCTCAATGAGAATCGTTGCAGCGACCGGTTCAGTGTAGGCATCTCCGTCAGCGCCGGCCGCGGCGAGCGAGAAAGTGGCGGTATCGCCGGCGCGATGAACGCCCTCGGGGCGACGCAGGCCGAGATAAAAGTCAGAGCTGTGGACCGTGAAGCTGGCGCTGTCTGAAATGGTCTGCTGGTTGGCGTCGGTGACACGGGCAGAGAGTCTCACGTGACGTGGTCCGGGGGTCTTGGATTGTTCGGGCAGGCTGAACTTGATTGCGGCCGTTCCCGATGGGGTGAGGGAGCCCTCGCCCTCATCGCTGTGAGAGGTGTCGTCGACTGTGAGGTCGCCAAAGTCGAAGGCATCGAAGCCGAGGGGGCGCGGGTAGCTGCTGTAGGAGTTGACGTTCCACTCCAGCTTCGCTTTCGATAGCGGCTTGCCCATGTAGTAATTCGCAGACAGCGGAATCTCGAAGTCGAGGCTCTCGTTGTAGGACTCCTCGGTGTCGAGGTTCACTTCAAAGGTGTTGACCCGGTATTCTTCGACCTGGAACGAGTGATAGGCGACGAGGCGCCAGTTCTCGTCTTCGGCTTCCGGATCGTTGAAGTCGATTTCAACGGAGTGCCACCCGAGTCCGGCCGAGGGGAGAGTGAAGCTGTCATCAAAGGCGCCGGACTGATCATAGGTGACTTCTTTCTCGAGGATCTTGCGATGCATGGGATCGAAGACCTTGAGGATGGCATTTCCTTTGCCGGCACCCAGCAGTTGGTCGGCGTCGATGAACCGGGAGAGAGATTTGATCTTCACCTCTTCGCCGGGCTTGTAGACGTTGCGATCAGTGAAAACGAGAGTGCGGCGCTCGCCGGTTTTGACGTCATCCCAACGCTGGTCAA
>JABSSQ010000330.1 GCA_013213905.1 Verrucomicrobiales bacterium
AGTCTGCGCAAGGAATGTATTTACATTGTGATTAACTTACTGTGGAACGCAAGCGTAAAAAGTGTCGCGTTAGGTTACCTGAGCAGCCCATTCTTCAGGGGTTCGGCGGGGTCTTCCGGACGGCATTTGAACCAGCACGACTTGCTGTTGAGCTTTGCCTATCATTTTTGTTTTACCGGCTCCGTCCGTGACGGATAGCTCGAAAGCACAGATGGATTTAACTTTCTCAACGCCCTTTAGTTGCGCACTCACGTGCACTTCATCACCCAACTTGGCGGGACGGAGGTAGTCAATCTCCGTTCTCACCACAGCGGGAAACAACTGCGAGTCATTCATTCCCGACACTGGCATACCAAGTTTGCCGAACAGTGCGCTTCGGGCTTTCTCCACGAATTTCAGGTAGGCAATGTTCGACACCACACCACCACAATCGGTATCATAAAACATCACCGTCTCGACGATTTCAGCTTTCATCAACAAAACAGAGCGGCACAGCAACATGGACAGTGCCGAGTGCTCATGATAGCATCCCGCCCGCCAAATACTGTATGAATTTCCCAGCTCCCACCTTCCACCGCATGTTTACGGGCTGTCTCGCTGCGCTTTTTCTCGCGTCATTGCGGGCCGAAAGCTACGATGCGCCGGACTTCGATTATATCGCGTTTCAACGTGACGGGGTTTTCCTCGAAACGAGCGATCAGGAAAGCCTTCTCGAAGCGCTTGCCGCTGTGGCCTGCAATTTCGCAAACAAACCAAAAGTCGACGACGACATCCGCGAGAAAGCTCTTGCGATTGCGCTTCGTATCGAGCCCCTGCACTACAACTCCAGGCAGGCTCATCAGGCTCTGGTCAGTGGGGAAACGCCACCCGCAACCCCCTACTTCGACACTCTCAGCAGAGTATCTGAAACCCTTTGGTCCACATCATCACGACTTCGCTCAGATCCGGTCGAACCGGAGGAAAAAAAACTCTCGGGATATCTCATGGAGATTTCCCTCGCGCTCCATCCTGATCCTCCCGCAGAACGCCTCAGGGAATATGCCGCTGCCACAAAGGGACGACCCCTCCTCTGGAAGAATTTCGTGACGCTCGACGCGATTGAAAACCGCAGCACCTCACGCACGGATTCCCTCAGAAGAGAGGCGATGGATCTCCTGAAGCGTCCGCGGACCGTGATCAGCACCGGAACGAACCCGTCGACGATACCTTCGGTCGCGACCGATTTGCCCCCCTCCGACGGCCCGAACCACTCCAAAGTCGCCGAGGGCTCAAAAGGCATGCAGCCCGATCTGACCGACCGTTCCGGCACGGAACCTTCTCCGGCTGACTTGAGCGATTTTGAGCCGATTAGCCGCACCATGCAAATGATTCGCAATGTCCGCTCCGTCGCCAACACAGCAATGGCCGGCTCTCTCACGATCAACATTCGCCCGGCAGTCACTCAGGCGGAAAAGGAACTCCTGCTACCACCAGAAGGATCCAGCCCTCAAACCGTCTCGCCCCTCCCGCTTTACCCGACACCGGATGGGCCCAGTCTCGAAGACATCCAGATGCCGCGCTCTATTCTCGGTGAAACCGAACTCGAGTGGACTGACGGTACCATTGGAGAACTCACCTTCGAGAGCGAGCAGGAGCCGCCCGGTCCATGGCAGACCTGCAATATTCCAGTTCGCACCCCCGTCATCGCTCTCTTACAGGCCGCTCTCTCTGATGGCAAAATCAACCAGGACATCGCCTTGGCGGGCGACTCCAACTCGTCCGAAGAAAATCCACGCATCGAGGGAAATCTGGAAGAATACTTGATCGCCGCCAAGAGTCTGGATCAGCCCTACCTGCTCATCCCCGCCGACGTGGGAACTGATCTCATGGCCTATCTCAACGAGACCCAGGATTTGAGCGTTCTTTTTGAGCCCGAACTGATGATGTACACGACTCGCTCAGCGGCCATCAGCAAGATGACCTCCCCAACACCTGATGCCTGGATCACAGCCAGCGAATCTTTTACGGAGATCAAGGACGTCTCCGAACGCATGGCCCTGGTCGACCTTGCCAGGAATGCCAAGGTTCAGGAGCGCCTCGAAGCTATTCTTGAAGTAGCGCCTCTTCACCTCTCAGCCTGGGCCATGCTGGAGTTTGGAAAAAGCTCCCCGGATGCCGGTAGCGTCGCCTCCGCTCCCGACGTTACCGAAAAGATCAGCGATCTCATGGCACCCTACTTTGCCCTTCGCGGTTCCGACCCGGACCTGAACGATCTGCGACAGCGCTTCGACCAGGCCGAGCGCGGGCTTTCCGAGGTCAGACAGAATCTACCGCTCGAACTTCGCCGCTATCAGGCGGCAGCCGAAGATGCGCTCGAAGCGATCGACGACTACCTGAGTCTGTCGAACCGGGACACTTCCATCGGTATTCAGAAGCTGAACCTGGTCAACGAAGCCTTACAGCGGGTGGCGGCAGAACGAGCGGAACTCGATCTGGCGAACTGATACTTCTGTTGTCTTCTTTTCCTTTCAGGACATAATTTTCAAACCGGCGGCGCATGCTCGCCGGCCATTGTTGGAAGTTTTCAGGCACAGTAGCGACTTCCTCTCTGTCCACGACAGCTCGGGGAACACGGGCACTCATCGCTCAATCAGCTTGCGAGAGAATTGAGCACCTCGTCGCGGCGGCGGCGGGCTTCATCAAGATCGCGTGTCCGCAGGGACACCCGCACCCGCTCTGCGGTGTAATCATCACGGTGAACCGTGAAATGCGCCCACCAGGTTCCCCGGTTGTTCCAGAGGTGGTGGTTCGGGTTACTCGGATTCGACCGCGTCGCCAGTTTTCCGGATGAGGTCACAGGGGCAGCTCCCCCGGATTCGTTCAGTAGATCTAGATAAGTCATGATGCAGTTTCTGTGATGTTCAGTTACCGCATCAGGATCAAGGAGGTCGTCCTCCCCGGAGAAGTTCTGTTCGAATGTCAGACATTCGCACATCGGTCACTGCAACTTTTCTCTGTCACAGCATCCAAGGCACCTTGGCTTCTCCAAACCAGGTTGCCGGACCCGAATTTCTCCGAGCCACTCCTGATGCTTGGAAAAAAATACCAGATTGATTTCGGGACGCAAGATTCACTTTTGTCATACCAGTTGTCTCATCAGGAGACAACGCAGGCGAGCCCCACAAGAGCGTGCTTTGGGAAAAATCAGTTGCATCACTTCTAGCCATAAGCTAATTACATATTCATGAATCTTGATTTGTTGATGCGAAATTTTCTGTGTGTGGCGGTGAGCCTCGTTTTTATTGCCTCCGGCTTCTCCCAAGATGAGGTCGTCACAACCATCACGGACGACACCGCCACCCTTGACCTCACCACCGTTTCGGGAGCTCGTTCTGTTATCATCCGCGAAGAGGCGATCCAACAGGCAGTCACGCCCTCAGTCGCTACGAAAACCACTACTCCCGAAGAAGCCCCTGATTACCTGCTGCCGTCGGTCGACACTATTTCAGGCGCCGAAATTCGCACTTTTCAGCGCTACGGCCTCGAGGATGTTCTGCGTCAGAGTGCCGGTGTCTCAGTCGTTCAAGCGGGACAGGCAGGTGGTCAAACTTCTCTTTTTATCCGAGGAATGGAGAGCAACCACACAGTGGTACTCCTGAATGGACGGCGTTTGCCACCCGGACTCGCTGGCCTCTACCAGCTGGAGTATCTCGACGTCTCCACTTTGGAATCCGTTCAGTTTCTCCGCGGCGGTGCCAGTTCCCTCTACGGAGCTGATGCGATGGCCGGGGCCATCGATCTTCGCTCGACAGACGCCCGTTTTGTTGGGGCAAACACGCTCTCGTCCTACGTTGAAGGAGGATCTTTTTCAACTCTGCGAACCGGTCACAAAATCACCCTGTCCGAAGGAAGGGTCGGTGTTGCCCTGGATGCGAGTTCTATCACAACAGATAATGATCGCCCCTGGTCGAAGTTTGACAACGGAGTGCTTCGCGGAAACATCGCCGTGGAAATTACTGATGGGATTTACTTTGACCTGCTCGGATACGTGCAGGATGCCAACCTCCAGGTGGCGGGATCCACGAATCGGCCCACCTTCCCCGCCCAGCAGACAACTGACACTCAGTCCGATCTGCTTTCACCACGGATCAGCGTCATTCGCGATGATTGGGATTTCAGCGGCTTCTACAGCCTGACATCAACTGACCTAGAATCGCTCTCTTCGCCTCTGTTCAGCGACCATACTCTCAGTCAGGTGGGTCGCGAAGCTGAAGCACTCTTCAATTATCGAGGAGTCGAAGGAGCTGTTTTTACCCTCGGGGCCGGAAGCTACCAATATGAATTCGATCGCACCCCCATCATTCCGGGAGCCTTCAATCCAGACAGCAATTTCGAATACAGCTACACCAGTATCTTCGCACAGGCTGATGCCGAGATCTTCGATGGCACCCACCTTTTGGTTTCGGGGCGCTTTGATGATCACGACACCTTCGAAAGCAAAGCCACTTACAGCGCACAACTCAGTCAGCGATTACCTTCGACCGGGACCACCCTTTTCGGAAAAGTATCGACGGGCTACAAAGCCCCTTCCGGACAGGATTTCATTTTTCTGGATGCCTCCGTCAATCCAGCTGATCTCAATCCTGAAGAAAGTTTGACTTGGGAAATCGGATTCAGTCAGTCTCTCTTCGAAGACAAAGCGAACCTTTCGCTGACCTATTTCCAAACGGATGTTGACGACCTCGTCGACAGCACCTTCAACTTCACGACCTTCACCTCATTCGCTGCTGTGGTCGATACCGCAACTTCGGGTGTCGAACTCGAGTTCCGTACCAACCCGTGTGACTCTCTCGAGGCTTACCTCAACTACACCTTCCTCGATGCCGAGGTAGTTGATGGCTCCTACTTCGGGACCTACAACCAGGGTGATCCTCTCGTGCGACGCCCGCGCCACACTTTGAATGCCGGCTTTGTTTTCAGTAGAGAAAATTGGAAGGCGGGAGCCGAGATCAGCGGCGCTTACGATCGCCTCGATAATCGAGATTTCATCACCAACGACTTTCTCTACGTCGACGATTACACCGTCGCCCGAATTTTCGGGAGCTGCACCCTGAATGACAATATCGAGATTTACGGCCGTCTCGAGAACGCCTTCGATGCGATGTATGAACAGACTGCCGGATTTGCCGGAACCGGTTTCGGCGCCTTCGCCGGACTCCGGATCGTTCTGGGAGAGTGAACCGATTTGACCCTGATGCCGGACTGCTCCGAACCGGGCAAACCGGTTGAGGCCTCAACAATTCTGCGTGACGTTTCTCCCGCCATGCCCACCGACCTCACCAGCGAACTTCAGTCTGAACTCAGCAAGCGCATCCTCATGCTCGACGGAGCGATGGGAACGACGATTCGAGGGTATGGCCTCGAAGAATCGGATGCCCGTGGCGAACGGTTTGCGAGGAATGAAAAAGACCTGCTCAACAACGGCGACATTCTCTCTCTGACCCAATCCGAAGTCATTGGCGATATTCACAAGCGATTCCTCGAGGCTGGCTCAGACATCGTCGAAACCAATACTTTCTCAGGAACCACCCTCGCCCAATCGGAGTTCTTCGTCGAGGACCCTCGTGAAAAAGGCATCGGCAGGAAGGACCCGGAGTTCTTCGACCGAGAGGTCTGTGACAATCAATTCCTCAAAGACCTCGCCTGGGAGATCAACTACGAATCTGCCAAACTCGCTCGTCAGTGGTGCGATAATATCGGCTCAGATACCGGACGCAAGCGCTACGTCGCCGGAGCGATCGGGCCCATGACGGTGTCCCTGACCAACTCACCCGATGCGGAGGATCCAGGCTTCCGGGTAGTAACATTTGACCAGGTCCTTGAGGCCTACAAACACCAGATCCGCGCTCTGGCGGCCGGTGGTACAGACATCATGATGGTCGAAACCATCTTCGATTCATTGAATGCCAAGGCCGCACTGGTGGCTCTCCGCGAAGTTTACGACGAGGACGGCATCGAACTGCCCATCATCGTTTCCGCCGCGGTCGGTCGAGGCGGGGAAACGATGATCTCCGCCCAAAAGGTTGAGGCTATGTGGAACGCGGTTGCTCATGTCAAGCCGCTCGCAGTCGGCCTGAACTGCTCCCTCGGACCCGACCTGATTGAACCGCATCTCGCCGAACTATCGAAAATTGCTGAAACTCACGTTTCCGTGTATCCAAATGCGGGCCTG
>JABSSQ010000331.1 GCA_013213905.1 Verrucomicrobiales bacterium
AACAGTCGTGGTTACGCTTTGCTGGACGTCGTGCTGGCCGTAGCTCTGTTTGCCCTCACCGTGACCGGCCTGGTTGGCGTTCTTCAGAGTATCAACGAGACCTCCGCTGAACTGGCGCGCGATCGCATGATCCAGCACCAGCTCACTTCGTTGCTCGCCGAAACCAAGGTGATGCCGGTGAGTAGCATGAACAGCGAGCGCCTCGATGAAGTGACCGACATTACTTACCGGACATATGTCGAGGAGATGGAATTGGACAACGGCGAGGGAAATGCCCTGAGCGATCTCTACATGCTCACGGCGGAGGCGGTATTCATGGACAGCGGCGAACCGCAGACCGAAACGGCCAGGATCATTGTTTACCAGCCGGAACGACGATGAGGAGAACTGTCAGAAGCGATACTTCGAGAGCAGCGTTTTCGCTGTTTGAGATCGTTATTGCCATGGCGATCCTGAGCATGATCGCAACTGCGGTGCTTTCGGTGCTATGGCAGGCCGGTGATACGGCAGCAGAGCTTCGTTACCTGGATCGGAGAGATGAGGAAGTGAACCGCTTTGTCATGCTGCTTCGTGAATCGATTGAAGGGTTACCGCCTGGCGCGACCATCACGATGAACCCGGCAGAGTCTTCGGAGTCGGGCAATCACGAGATGCTCCTTGAAAATACCCCCACGGCTTTTGTTTTTGGCGAAACGATTGGCAGCGCAGAGGAAGCCTACATCGCGATGCGGCCGGAAGACAATTTCGAAGGGGTGCCTACCTACGAGTTGGCTTTGAGCAGGAATGATTTTTTCCCCGAAGATACTGATGGCAGTGGAATGGCGATTCGTTCCGGTAGGAGTGAGGACCTGGTTGCTGATGAGCAGGGGCGCTACTGGTTGCCACTTCTTGCAGGGATTTCAGCTGCGACATGGCGTTACTGGGATGAAGATCAGCAGGAGTGGATCGAGGAGTGGACGGATGACGAGGCCTTGCCTCCTTTGCTTGAGTTTGCCCTGGTAGATGCGCCGGGCTCCAATCCGCAGCGTTTTGTTTTTGAAGTACCGAACCGTCTTGTGAATCCGGAAGAAGGAACCCAAGCCAGCACAGGAACTACGTCCAATACCCAGACCTCGACGAGCTCGTCTTCGGGTGGGGGTGGTGGAACTACCCGACCCGGTGGTGGCGGCGATGCTCGACCCGGTGGGCCCGGAGCCGGAAGACCCGATGGAGTGCGCAAACCCGGGGGACGCGGTCCCGGCGCTGGAGGTCCCGGCGGTCCGGGAGGTCGAGGTGGTCCGGGAGGTCGAGGCCCCGGCGGTCCTGGAGGCGGAGGACGCGGTCCCGGTGGCGGCGGTCCCGGAGGTGGCGGCGGCCAGGGCGGCGGCGGTGGAAACGGAGGGGGCGGTCAATGAGACTTTCCCTCGTTCAGCGATCTCGTGAAAGAGGCATGGCCCTTTTGCTGGTCCTCGTCACCGTGATGGCGTTGGTGTTGATTATCGGCACGTTGTGGGAGACGTGCCAACCGGGATGGGAAGAGAGCGACCTGGGCCGTGCTCGTTACAAAGCAGGGTTGCTTGCGGAGAGTGGTTTTGCTCTTGCGATGCACCCTGACATTGAACCCGGAGATGTGGCCTTGCAGCAGGGGTTTGGACCTGAGCAGGAAATAAGCGTCTTGATCACCAGTGAGGGTGGTCGGATTCCGGTCAACAGCCTGACTGATGAGCGATGGCGGGTCGCGCTTGTGGAACTGTTCGTTCTCTGGGGCATGGACGCCGC
>JABSSQ010000332.1 GCA_013213905.1 Verrucomicrobiales bacterium
AGAACGGCGGTCTTGGTGCCGATCACGTTCACGGCAACGATACGGTCTAGCGCGGTGGGGCCTTTGACGATTCGCCAGAGAGCCGGGATCATCAGGAGGAAAAGGATCAATCCTACTGCCGTGGCAAAATCCTCAAACGTCATGCGGTTGTGTCGGTTGAGGGTTCGTAATCGGCAGCGAAGACCTTTTTGATGCGCCGTTCCATTTCGCCGTCGAGCCCTTTGGCGGTCACATCGCTGATGGCATGGACGTAAAAAGTATCGCCGATGATTTTGATGGTCACGGTGCCGGGTGTGAGCGTGATCGAATTGGCGAGCAGGAAGCGCTGGAAGTCGGTGTTAAGGGAGCACTTGTAGCGCACGATCTGGGGCTGGAGTTTGTCGAGGCTACTGACCGTGAGCTTCAGAACATAGAAGTTGTTGATCACGATCTGCCAGATCATCCAGCCGAAGTAGCCCATCAGCCCGAAACCCTGCTTGATCCGGGTCATCACGCTGTGCTGGCGGTTTTCGAAGAGGAGATCAGACGACAGCCAAGAGACGATGGTGCAGGAAATGACCCCGAGGGACAGGTGGAAAAGGTCGAAAAATCCCGAGAAGGCCACCCAAACGACCATCAGCAGGATAAAAACAATTATCCTGTAGAGGTTGGGATTCGTGTTGGGTGCAGCCATCGTGTCGCGGCAGAAAGCGGATGCAAAGGGAGCAATACTCTTGCCCATTGTCAATTTTCCTATCCGGAAAATCCGTGCTTAGTTACGTATGACTCAGTTGCGATGATTGGGGATAGTTACAGAGGCGTGCTGTTGTGGACGCTGGGGTGCTGGTTCGCCGGACTCGTTTGCCTGACTGCGCAGGAAGCCGCGGAGGATGCCTCAATCCCTGAGAATCAGGCACCCATCCGGGCTCAGCCTGCCTATCCGGGGGCTCCCGGGGCGGTGCCGACCGACACGACGATCCCCAAAGGAGAGCCGACTTTTGCCACGGATCGACCCATGACGCCCGGAATGGTCGGTCCCGGAGCCATTCCTCCGCCTCCGCAGGCTCCGATGCAGCCGTCGACCCAGGAACCGAAGAAACCGATGGGGCCCACGGTCTCGCCGATGCAGTCCCGCGGGCGATTGATCCAGGATATGCGCCCCCAGAGGATTCCCGTGTATCCCGACGACCCCGAAAGCGCCTGGTGGGAAATTAACCCGAGCTACGCCTTCGCCCGGGCCCAGCGGGAGCAGCGGCCCCTCATGCTGCTGTTCACCGGTGTCTGGAATACCCAGGCCATGGCCCTGTCTGAAGAGGTGTTCTCGACCAAGAGTTTCAACGAGTACGTGAAAGAGAATCTCGTGATCTGTTACCTCAATTACCCGAGGAACCAGACTGACGCGCCTGACTCCCTGCGTCGTCTCAAGGATAAATTCAAAGTCCGAGGTTACCCTAACGTGTTGATTTTCAACCCAAACGGCGAAGTTGAGAAGGGGATTCGCGGCTACCGGCCCGGGCGACCGATCGATTACTTTAATTCGTTGAAAGCGGGATGCCTCCCGGTGGTGGAATCCATCAAGGTCCAGAAAGCCCAGATGATGCGGGCCGGTTTCCGCGACTGGTCGAACTACCTCGGTAAGGAAATCTTCGCCCGATTCGTGAGGCACGACACTCAGCACGTGGTGTTGCAGGATGCGTCCGGTATCGAGTGGATCATCAAGATCAACGACCTCGCTCCGGAGGACCAAAAGTTGGTGGAGTCTTTCCCCCGTGTGGATAAAATTGAAATAGAAGGGGAAGATCGGCAGTAATCTTTAAAAAGCCGAAGATTCTCTTCAACACTTTCCACTCCCCAAACGTCTCACTTTTCCGATGAAACGCTTCCTTTTACAGTCGGCTGTTCTCGCGGCGGCATTCCT
>JABSSQ010000333.1 GCA_013213905.1 Verrucomicrobiales bacterium
AGACCATGAGTCACCTATACCAAGAAATGATAGGTAACCATTAGTTACTTATTAAGTAACTGTCGTTCTCTTACATGCCAAACCCTGCCCCACTTAGGCTGGCCAGTCCTTGCGGGCCGCCCGCTCATACTTGCTGTTGTCGCGAACTCGCTTCTCCAATCGCTTCCGAAGCTTGGCCTTGGAGGAATCAGATGCCTTTCGCTCAGACATCCGAACCACCGTTGCAGTGATCAATTTCACCAGGTTCTTCGCATCCGAGAGGGCGATGTTCTCTTCTTTGATTCCCTTTTTGGGCGGGCAGTTGTGATAGTTCCCGAGAATCACCGAGATTCCTGCCGCCGGGACGCCATACAGGTTCAGTGCCGTCGCTTCGCAGGCGCCACCGTCCAGCAGGGCTCGCTGATGCTCGATTTTGCCCTCCGTCGCTGCATCGACCAGTTCCGCCGTCACGGCGTTGTCAAAAACACTGATCCGGTCACCCGCTCGAATCACCGGCCCTTTTCCCTGCTCAGCCCCACCGCGGGCGGCGCTGGTTTCCAGCGAGACAAAGCAAACCCCTTCAGGTAGCGGCCATTTCTTTGCCATCTCCACGGCACCGACGAAGCCGACTTCCTCCGCCCGGGTGAAAAGGCCGTAAACAGTCGCTTCGGTTTCCTTCTCCTCCAGTTCCATGAACATCGCCAGTATCGCCGCACAGCCGACGAGATCATCGCAGACCCGGGAATGAACGATCCCGTCTTTCAGTTCAAAAGGCTTCAGCTTCCACATGCCGAAATTACCGAACCACTCCACCAGCTTGAGATCCTGTCGCTCTTCGGGAACCCAGCCGAGGAATTCCGGTTCACCTTTAAACTTCACCCAGCCGGGATGATCCATGTGCGCCGCAAATGCCAGCCTGGGGCGCTTGCGGCCGCGCCGGTAGCGGGCGATCAGGTTGCCGTAGTCATCTTCTTTCAAGGACACGTTCGGCATCTCTTCGATCAGTTCCCGGATCAAGGCCGCGACATGATACTCGTGATACGGTGCCGTGGGGGTGGACAAAACCTTCTTGAAAAGCGAAACGAATGTCTGGTGATGCATGGTTGGCAATTACCCTAAATGCTGTCTTATTCCCCCGCGATGTCGATCTGGAAGAAATTGCGCTACAAACTGGAGTGGTTTGGCCTCCAGGTGCTCTACATCCTGATTCCCCTGCTACCACGCAAGGCCGCTCACGGCCTTAGCAAAATCCTCGGGAGTCTCGGCTTCGCGGTCGACAAGCGCGGTCGCAACACCGCGATCGAAAACCTGACGCTCATCTTCGGCTGTGAGAAAGACGCATCGGAAATCCGCGCCCTCGCTAAACTTTCCTACCAGAGCTTTGCCCAGACGGTGGTCGATCAGTTCTGGAGCAAGCGCCTGACTTCTCAGAACATTGAAACCTACTGCACCCTCGAAGCGGAAGACTGGGAAGCGATCGATGCGGCCCGGGAGACCGGAGCGATCTGGGTCACCCCGCATTACAGCAACTTCGAATGGATCGCGCTGATCATGGGATTCCGCGATTACTCCTTCACCATCGTAGCGCAGGATTTCAAGAATCCGAGCCTGACAGAAACTTACAAAAAGAATCGTGAAGTCTCGGGGCACCAGGTGATTCCTCAGCGCGGCGCTCTTCGACAACTCCTCAAGAGCCTCAAAAACAAAGGACACGCCGCGTTCCTGACCGACCTGACCATCCCCCCGTCAAAAGCGGCTACCATCATCGAGTGCTTCGATCACAAGACCTGCGTTACGGCGATCCACGCTGAACTGATGAAGCGGACCGGCTTGCCCGTTATCCCGGGAATCTGCATTCCCCGCGACGATGGCACCTATCTTTTTAAAGGCTTTAAGGCCCTCTCATTCGGACCGGACGACAACGAGCAAACCATCGCCCAGGCCTGCTGGAATGTCTTCGAACCTCACATCCGGGAAAACCCGGCTCCCTGGCTCTGGATGTATAAGCACTGGCGTTACCTTCCGAAAGGAGAAGAAGACCGCTACCCGTCCTACGCCCGCCAGAACGACAGGTTCGACCAGGCCTGCGAAAGGCAGATTGGCTGAAACGGCGGGTTTATCGCGAAAAAGCCATTCCAAAATGGCTGCAATTGAGACCGCATCAGACGTTGAATCGCCCGCGCCACGCGGTTAGTGTGTAGCGGTTACCGCCACTTATGAACATTATCATTGTCGGCGCCGGAGAGATCGGCACCCACTTTGCGCTGAACCTGGCCGCTGAAAACCACTCCATCGTGGTGATCGAATCCGACGAAGAGGTTGCGCAACATCTCAACCATCAGATCGACGCCCGTGTCGTCGCCGCTGACGGAACGTCAATCAGTGCTCTTATCGATGCCGGGGTTGGCGAATGTGATCTCTTCCTCTCCCTGACCAGCGACAACAACAACAACATCGTTTCGGCTTCGGTGTCCAAGAAGCTGGGCGCCAAGAAGTCCATCGCCAGGGTCCACGCCGGCGTGCAACGCGACAGCCTCTTTCTCGATTTCGGAGAACACTTCGGGATCGACTACATCTTCAGCTCCGAGCGCCTTGCCGCCGTCGAACTGGCCAAGCACGTCCGCAATCCCGAGTCAGCCATGGTCGAGGAAATTGCCCGCGGCTACGTCGAGATCCAGCAGGTCTATGTTTCTGAACGAAGCAAGTACTGCGGGCAGGCACTCAGCGACATTGAGTTTCCGGCGCGCGTCCGCGTCGGTGCCATCACGCGCGGCACCGATACCATCGTGCCTTCGGCCGATGAGGTGCTCCTGGCAGGCGACCTCGCCACTCTCGCCGGCGAACCCTCCAAGCTGCATGAAACCATCATGCGCCTGCAGGCTCGCTCTGGCAAAGACCAGAAGAGCAATATCGTCATCTTCGGTGGTGGCGAATACGGCTTCTCCCTCGCGCAAACGCTTGAGAGCTGGAATTGCCGTATCCGAATTTTTGAAGAGGATGCCGAACGCTGCCAGGAACTCACCGACCTGCTCACTAACGTTACCATTCTTAACGCCGACGCCACCTCGATTGCCGAGATGAAAGAGGAGCTGATCGGCGATGCTGACTTCTTCATCGCAGTCACTGACATCGATGAAGACAACGTCATGACCTGCCTCCAGGCGCACAGTCTCGGCACCAAGTACTGCCTTCCGCTCATCCATCGCTCCGACTACGCGGACGCCATGACCGGCTTTGGAGAAAAGCTGGGGATCCTTGCGGCGATCAGCCCGCGCGAAGCAACCCGTAAAGATCTCTCCCGCTTCATCACCTCCGACCGCTTCCATCTTCTTCACCAACTGGAAGGCGTCGAACTGATCGAATCGTCCGTCAGTGAGAACTCATCCATCGTCGGGGCGGCAGTGAAAGATGTTCAGTGGCCCACTGATTGCGTTCTTGTCGCCCACCTCCACGGTGCCCGGGGAGAAGTCCCCGCGGCCGAGGACATTATCGACAAAGAGGACAGCCTCTACGCCCTCGTGAAGCCGAAGGCCAAGCGTGCCTTCCTCAAGCTCGTTGCTCCCTGATGAACGCCCGAATCATCATCAAGACCCTGGGCGTCCTTGCGATTCTCATGGGTTTGGCCATGGGAGCCTGTTGGCTCTATTCCTGGATCGTGGTCAAAACCGAGGGCAGCAACGAGCTGAATCTCAGCGCCTATCAAGCTCTCGGTATTTCCACAGGAACCACCATCGGAATTGGCTTTCTCATGTATCTCACCGGGATCGGCTGCAAACACGAACTACTCCGGCGCGAAGCCATGATCATTGTCGGACTCAGCTGGATATCGGTGAGTCTGCTGGGGGCTCTTCCTTACTGGCTCTGCGAGCCTGGACTCGGCGTCTTCGATTCGATTTTTGAGTCCGTGTCAGGATTCACCACGACCGGATCAACGATCATGAACGATATCGAAGGGTTCCCGAAAGCGATCCTGCTCTGGCGCTCGGTCACGCAGTGGCTTGGTGGCATTGGTATCCTCGTGGTGTTTGTCGCTGTGCTCTCATTCCTCGGCGTCGGCAGCCGATCGATCATGCAACAGGAGTCGAGTCTCAATATTTCCGACTCCGGCGCTTCCCGCATTCGTGACGTCGCCTTCACTCTTCTCAAGGTTTACCTGACTCTTACCGCCGTCTGCCTGCTCGGCCTCATTCTCCTCGGCATGCCGCCATTTGAGGCCGTCTGCCACGCCATGTGCACCATCGCCACCGGTGGCTTCAGTCCGAAGAACCTGAGCATCGGACACTACGGCGATGTCTGGATCGAACTTTGGATCACCGTCTTCATGTTCCTCTCTTCGATCGGGTTCATGCTCTACGTTTTCTTCATCAACCGTCGCTGGGAACGCCTCAAGGCGGAAGAGGAAGCGAGATACTACCTCATCCTCATTATCTTTGCTGTCCTCGCCATCGCTCTCGATCTCCACTTTGCCGAAACTCACTTCGGCTACGGCAAGGCGCTTCGCGACGGTTTCTTCAACGTCGTTTCGATCGGATCCACCACCGGTTTCTGCGTCTCCGATTACGACCAGTGGCCGCTCTTCACCAAGATGCTGCTCATGGTCATGATGCTGGTGGGCGGCTGCGCCGGATCCACGGCCGGCGGCATCAAGATGAACCGCATCATTCTTTTTTCGAAGATCGCCAATCGCGAGATGATTCGTTCTTTCCGCCCCAACCAGGTTTTTCGAATCAAGCTGAACGGAATGGCTCCAGACGAAAAAGTCTTCGTCACGACTTCGTTCTTCATCGCTCTCGGTTTTGCCTTGTCGGGTCTCGCCGGCATCATGGTGTCATTGCTGGAGCCGGACCTGAACATGATCTCCACGATCGGCTGTGTCTTCGCG
This sequence comes from Verrucomicrobiales bacterium, assembly GCA_013213905.1. Lineage (GTDB taxonomy): Bacteria > Verrucomicrobiota > Verrucomicrobiia > Verrucomicrobiales > DEV007 > Arctic95D-9. Next base: position 4,862 of record JABSSQ010000333.1, read on the forward strand.
ACCTTGTTCAACATCGGCCCGGGTTTTGATGCCGTTGGCCCAGCCCAAAACTTCGCCTTCCTCGGCGCTGACACCAAGATGGTGCTGAG
>JABSSQ010000334.1 GCA_013213905.1 Verrucomicrobiales bacterium
CGAGTCAGTGGGGTGGTCTTTCTTCTCATGGGGACACCCACGAGCCCATCAGGCTCCCTTGCCGGCCAGTTTCCGGCAAAGCATGCCGAATCGCCCTGATAGGCGGTGGCATGCATCAGTCGAACTAACTAAATAAAATCTTAATCTTTATCTAAATATGATAATCAAAAATCTGTTTCTCTTTGCTGCTGTGGCAGCTCTCGCCTTTACCGGATCCGTTATTGCGGATGAATCTTCGGCGATCAACGATACCTGCCCGATCAAGGGTAAGAGCGTGGATGGCTCCAAGTCTGTTGAGTTCACTGCCTCCTTCTGCTGTGGCAAGTGCGTCAGTAAGTTTGAGAAAGATCCCGCCAGCTTTGCTGATAAACTGGCTGCTGCTGAAGAGGGTAAGTGCGCCCTCTCCGGTAAGGACATCGATCCTGACGCAACCGCAACTATCGTCATCGGCGTCTGCTGCGGCGGCTGTAAGAAAAAGGTTACCGAGTCTCCGCTCGATTATCTTGGCGATGTCGAAGTGAAGTCCTAATGTATCAGAACTAAATTACCTGATTCTACAAGGCCGTCCTGCGAGAGTGGGGCGGCTTTTTTTCTGGGTAGGGTAAAGCAACGAAGCTACTTCACCAACTTTAGAAACTTTTCGGAATACAATGCGCCATGGCGTTCCTGGGTGGCGGTATCGAAGTGTACCCGATCCCCGATGTCGGCGGAGAATTCTCGGGAGTCGACGCAGGCGGTAGTCGGAACCTGGTTCGGAAGATCGAGTAGAATGGCATTGATGGCTGCGCGGGCTTCTTTGGATTCCGGTTTCAGCTCGCCGATGGTGCAGGCGATGAAAGGTAGATCAGCAACGCCGGTGTCGGCGCGAAGGTCTGCGATGAGTTGTTTCAGTTTGCTGGCGTAGGTATCAATCCTTTCCTGGGTCGTAGAGTCTGATTCGCCCTGGAGCCAGAGTGCCCCGGCAAGCCGGGTTTTGCCTTCCGGGCCTTGGCTCATTGCGAGCTTGGCGCGGCGAACAGCCTCTTCATAGAGACGCTCTCCTTTTTGCCATTTTCCAAGACTGGTGCCACCGACGGCGCAGGGTATCAGGGCGATGCGGCTGTTCGGCTGCGATTGGATCAACGTCTGGGCAAAGGCGAGGCCGGGACCAACTCCGGCGTTGTCTGATCCACTGAAGTCTTCGGGGTCTCCCACGTGGTGCAGGGGGTGGCGGGCGTGAAACCATTCATCCGTCTTCTTGTGAAGCATGATGATCTGCGGATCCTTGAGTGGTTCAGCCGGCATGACGCCGCGGCCTTTCATGTTGGACTGGCCCATCAGGAGGAAAATCTCCAGCTGATCGGTTTCTCCTGGGAAGGCAGAAACATCGGCGGGGACAAACGGAGTGCGGTTGAGATCTTCGGGTGGGGGCTTAGGGGCTCTCTTTTTCTTGGCGGGCGCCGGCCCGGTCGCAGACTCACCCTCGGCAGCGAGAGAGGTCGGGGAAAGGACAGAAAAACAAAGCGACAGATTCAGAGCCAGCAGGAGAGCCTTCTTCATGGTGGGGCGAACCTAGGAGATGGGGGCTTATGTGCCCACGCGAAAGTGCGTCGTGATCGCGGCGGCAGGCAATGAAAGCCTCCCAAAGGTGTATCATCGAGCTTGATTCCGGAACCTTCCCGCCGATCCTTTGCGCATGTTCCAGAATGGCCAGCGCGTTGTCTGTATCGATGACTCTTTTGATCCGTGGGTGTTTGATCTCTATCAATCGCTCCCGAAGAAAAACAGTGTCTACACGGTGCGTTCGGTGAAGTCGGGGCGGTCCAATCCGCAGTTCGTAGTCGACGAGGATGCGAATCTTTCCATTGGTGGTGCCGAGTTCGATATCCTGGTCTTGTTGGAAGAGTGTGTGAATGGCCATGATCCGCACTCCAGTATTCAGCAGGAGCTGGGTTTCCGGGCGGAGCGCTTTGCGCCCTTGCAGGAGGATCTGGAAGAAAACGAAGAAGTCGAGCTGGTCGGATTCGGGCAGGAAGAATCCAGCTTCCCGTTTTCGCCGGATTCGAACTGATGGGGGCGGATGTAGCGGAAGATGCCAATCTTCCGAAAGAGTAAATCGCGGTCACGGAGGACCGTGACCCTCCACGCCTTCGGCGTAGTTTTACGCGATAGCGAATGGAGGGCCCAGTTCCACCTGGGCCGTACGGGCGTTCGTGTGGCAAGCCCTCATCGTTAAGAATTGGGGCATGGATTGCTGGTGCGCAATTTCGATGTAAGATTTGCCACAAGAGCGCATCTGCTGATATACCCTCTTGCCCGCCTCTGGCGGTTCCTCCCCCTGAATGACCGATTTCTCCCTGGTAGCTCCCGAAGCATTCGAAGCCCGCGTCCTTGACGCTGGCGGTCAATGCCAACCGGTGGTGCTCGAAGCACACTTTTCGTCGTTCGATCATCCGCTTGACGGAGACCAGCCAGTCGCCACGCACATTCCTGGAGCGATTCAGATTCACCCATCCTATCTCGAAGCCGGGAAAGACGAGGCGCGTTATTATCCCAATTACCAATGCCCCGGAGACGGCAACGTCCTGGAGCCGGATCAGCTTACTGAGGCACTCGCAGTACTGGGCATCACCCCGGATCGTGAGGTTTGGGTTTACGGCACGGAGCCGGATGGCATCATGGCGGCAGCGCGGTTGATCTGGGGTTTGATGTATGCCGGCATTGAAACGATTCGCCTGCTAGATGGCGGCTTGGGCGCGTGGCTCGCGCATGGAGGGGCGACCGTCCCGTCGATTCCACGCGCTCTCGATCTGGCGAAAGCAGCCGGATCGGTGGAAGATGGTTTTTCGCCGTGGCCGGTCCGGGATGAGGTGCTTGCTACGGAACAAGAAGTGAAACAACTCCCTGCTTCGACGCCGGGCGCTCCTGCTCGAATTGTGGATGTGCGCCGACCGGGTGAATATGATGGCACGGAGACCAAGTATTATCCGTTCTTTTCCAAGGCCGGACACATTCCCGGGGCTGTGCTCCAGGGAAACTGGATCAACCTGTTTGAGAACGATTCGCACCGGGTCGGGCCTGTGTTGGAGTCTGTTCGTCAGCGTTGGGTCGATCTTGGAATCGTTGATGACAGCGTAGAGCGGGGGGATACGGCGCTGATCTTCTATTGTGGTACGGGATGGCGATCCAGTTTATCGTTTTTGGTGGCAACTCTGTTAGGATATCAGGCAAAGAACTTCGATGATGGTTTCTACGGCTGGTCGTGGACGGGTGAGAATGAGGTGGCCTTTTGTGAGCCGGATAGACAGTTGGCGGGTTCTGCTTCGTAAGTTCTTTCATGAATGGTTCTATTCGCCTGAGAACTGCCCGGTGCCTGGGAGCGATGGTGCTAGCGGGCGTTTCGTTCCCCGGGTTCGTGAAGGCGCAGAAGCCTGAAGCAAATACAGGAGAAGGGAGGCAAACCGTCCAGACACTCCCGTCCGATCTCGCGAAAAAAACGGACAACCTCAACGACCGGTTCTGGCTCTATCTTCCTGATCATTACGCGGAGAGCGATGAAACGCTGCCGTTAATGATCTACCTTCATGGAAGCAGCCGTCGTGGTCGCGACATCGAGCAGGTCAAGGCGAACGGGATTCCTCCCTTGCTGGATCAGGATCCCGATTTCGAGTTTGTCGTCGCCTCACCGCAGGCGCTTTCGGATTTTCCCTGGCAAGTGTCGTGGCGGCCGGATGATCTCATCCTTCTGCTCGATCATCTGCTGTCCGAATACCGAATCGATCCTGACCGGGTTTACCTGACCGGTCTCAGCATGGGCGGCTACGGTACCTGGGCCACCATTGGGAAATATTCAGAACGCTTTGCTGCGGCCATTCCCATTTGTGGTGGTGGAGATCCCGAGCTTGGCGAGGCAATTGGTGAGTTACCAGTGTGGGCGTTTCACGGAGACGAGGATTATGTTGTTCCGGTGGAGCGTTCTATCGAGATGGTGGAAGCCGTGAAGGCAGCCGGAGGGAATGCCCAACTCACGCGTTATCCTGGAGTGGGGCACGACTCCTTCACCCAGACCTACGCGAATCCCGAAATTTACAGGTGGTTGCTGGAGCAGGTCAGGAAACCGTAAAGAGCCATTCAAGGTTTCTTCACGAGTCTCGAGGCACTTCCCTGCAGCCGAATACCGTCGGTGCCCCCCTTGGGAGTCACGTTGAGATAATAAACACTCTCCGGTTCGCCCTCGGGTTCACCTGTGTTGCTAATCGGTTGTTCGACGACCATTTGAAGGGTGGCTTCCATTCCGTTTCTGGTAAGGATGCGTGGCATGCTCACGATATCAGTCTCGCCACTCACATCGATCTCGGTCACTTGTGCCGAGATTTGGTAGAGCGTTTCCCCGTCGGAGACGACTTTATCCGAGGTCAGGGTGGTGAATTGAAAGACGCCCTCGGACACTTCCCAGCCCTCCGTGATGATACGCTCGCCCGGTTGAATGATTTGATCGAATTCATAGTTCCATCGGGAATGGGTGTCTTCGGGAGCCGGAACCTGCTCGACGAGTTCCTCGAACCAGGCTTCGTCCTGATCGTTCCAGTCAAAATCTTCGGGAATGACGACAGGGTTTCTGGGGGAGGGTGGAGTCAGGGGGGCTTCTGTGCCGGGGGACGCCTGCGCCGTGGGCGGCGGGGTGTTGGCTTTGCTCGGGCGAAAGAAGATCATCAAAGCCGCAACGCCTATCAGGAGAAGGGCGACGACGGAGAGGATCCGCTTATTTGAATCAGTCATAAATCAAATTAGATCTCTCCCATCATCCGCAGAAGATCACCCGCATGTTCGCGGTATTTTTCCAGCATTTGGGCGCGGAGTTCTGCCCGGTAGGCGGCTGAGCGTTTCGCCAGCTCAGGAGTGACATTGTAACCCGCCAGAACGAGCTCACGGATTGCGTCGCGCTCGGCGTGGGCGAAAAGGTTGAACGCATCCTGAACTTCCTTTCGGGCCATTCGAGCAAAGCGTTCGTCGGCTTCATCCATGGCCAGTTCGCGCTGGCGGGCGAATTTTGCTGCTGGGTTATGCGCATCGACGACGTCCTGCCACTTCGCTTCCCATTTCTCTGCAACGGTGGCGAATTCTTCGGGGTGATCGGGTTCACCGAACTCTTTCAGCACGCGTTTTGCCGCGGTGAAAGAACGAGCATGGCCGGTGTTCTTCTTGATGTGTTCGTCGTATTCGCCGGCAATGAGTTGGGTCTTTTGCTCAGGAGTCAACACGGCCCACACCTTGCGTTGGAATTGTTCCTTGGCGATGAATTCCTGGAACATGTAGGCAAGGCGAAGGTCGTTCCATTGCTCCCAGATTTTCTTCAGTTCCGCGGCGTTATCTTCGTCGCTTTCTGTGGCGTAAGCCCAGAGTGTGATCAGCCCCTGCATGCGGGCGGTGTTGCGGGCATCATGCCAGTTGATGGGAGAGGCGTTCTTCTTCTCAATGAGCTCATCGATCGTAGCGATCTGGTCGTTGGTGAGGACGTCGGCAGCGGGTTTCTTGAGACCGAAGATGTAAGAACCAAATTGTGTTTCCGGATCACGAAGCGCGCTGATTCTGGTGTGCAGCTTTTCGTAGTCGGAATCGGGGAGTGGATCCATCGCTTCGTGGAGATGGTCGGCGAGATAGCGTTCCGCTGCGGCCAGTTTGCCTTGAGCATAAATGGGCGGAGAGTCGGCCAACAGGGTCTGATCGGTAGAAGGAGGGAGATTGGGAGAAACCTCCAGCCCTGCCGTAGGAAGCCCCGGTTCGCCGTGGGCGATCAGGGTAGTTGGGAGAGATACAGCCAGGCAAAGTGCGGGAAGAATCTGAGGTGTTTTCATCGCTTGATTAACTATGAATCCAGCCTAGCGAGCCTAGAAGATAGAGGCAAGAAGGGAAGGCAGTGTGGGATTTTCGCTGAATTGCGCTCGATTAGCGGCTCCTTTCCACTCAGCTCGATGAATTGCTTGAGGATTATTCTTCGTAGTGGACGGTTGGGGGATCACCGGCGAGCTATCTTACCTTAAAATACCCGAATCACTGCTCGAACTCCTATGAAGATTTCCAATATTTTACCACTCGTCTTTGTGATGAGTTTCAGTTTCCTGCTTGTGTCCTGCGAGAAGCCTTCGTCCGCTTCTGCTGACACCAAAACGGCCGCCGCCGAAGAAAATCACGACCACGCTCACGAAGGAGAAGGGGGTGAGCGAATCAAGCACTTGGAAGTTCCGGATGTTTCCAGTTTCGCGGACGCCAAAAAGATTTTCCTCGAGCGAACCGCAGAGATCACCGGTAAGGAAAAGCTGGATACCGAGGAGTTGCACGAAATTCACATGGCAACTTATCACCTCGAGACAGCGGTCGCTTACTATGCCGAAAATTCTGAGGACGCGCAAAAAGAGGCCGCCGAGAAACTCGCTGTCGTCGTCGAGGAAGTGCACCTCAGTTCGGAAGGCTTCAAGCCCGAGGAAGCCAGGAAGCACATTGCTGAGTTTGCCAGGCTCGCGGAGGCATTCTCGGCCGGACTCTGATTTTGCTCGCTTTCCTGGATGGTATGTCGCCATCCGTTGAAGGGTTCAAGGTGCCACCTGTAAATCCGGGGGCGTTTTCTTCTTCAGCGCCAGCGAACCGTAAGTCAGTCGTCTCCACAGCCACTCCAGTGGACCGAAGCGGAACCGCTTCAGCCACCAGGTCGAGGCGGCGATTTGGGCGATCCAGATCAGGGGAACGATCAGCATGGCCTGATGCAGGTCGAGTTGGTCACGCAGGCCGAGTCCGGTTCCGTAGTAGATGAAGCCGAGAATGATCGAGTGCGAAATGTAGTTGGTTAAGGCCATCCGACCGACAGCGGTGATGCCTCGTCGGAGGAATCCCGGTCTTCCGCGCTGCGACCACATCACGCCGAGGCCGGCATAGCCAAAGGCCAGGAGAGGGATGCCGGTGTAGAATGCGGCATAGCCTAAGAGTAGAGGAGTGGGAGAGGGTTCCGAGAGGGCGAAGACAGCGTTGCCTCCGAGTGAGAGGGGTAATCCCGTCGCCAGCAGTACGATCGTCGTTTTGCGGAGGCGACCGGGTGACCAGCCACCGTCGAAGAAACCACTCTTTGCCAGGGCCATGCCGAAGGACATCAGCATCGCGGCGAACCAGAACAGGTAGAAAGGGATGCCCAGCAAATGTGTGATAAAAGTGTAGAGCCCTCGCACTTCCATCTGCTGCCACCAGGAGCCGGTGAGAGCCTCCGTTTCCTCCTGTTCTTCCTGTTCGATGGTTTCGAAGATCTCGTTCCAGTTGATATCGAAATCGGAAAGATCGATGAACTGGCAGACAAGGGCCCCCAAGAAGAGTGGCACCACGGTCAGGGCCATCAGGGTGCAGGCAATGATCATGAAAACCTTTCCCGACCACTTCCGGCACCAGAAGAGGACGAAGCCAGTCACTGCATAAGTGACCAGGATGTCGCCATACCAGAGCAGGTAAGCGTGCAGCAGTCCAAAGAGGAACAACCAGCCGAGGCGCGTCAGGTAAATTGACTTGGGAGAGCGTCCGGTCGCTTCAGCCCGTTCGCAGAAGATCAGCATCCCGGCGGCAAACAGGGCGGCGAACAGGGTGATGAACTTTCCGCTGCCCAGCCCCATGAGGAGGGTCCAGAGACTCCGGTCGGCGCCCTCAATTCCAAGTGGGTAAAACAGCTCCATGGATCCGAATCCAAACTCGATGCTGTTGGTCATCACGAGGCCGCAGATGGCGATGCCGCGGATGAGGTCGAGCGACTCGATGCGGTTGGTAGAGAGGGTGGGCGAGTTCACTCCGCGAAGGTGGTGGACTGAGGAGGAGATGCCAATTAGAAAATGGCGGGTGCTGTGGAATGGGCAAGCAGCCCCCGGCTAGTCGCTCTCGGAGAGATTCGATGTTAGAGATTACCGGTTAGTTTTTCGGAGGCTGGGAGCAACTCCAGAAGCCAGAGTCCCGGCCTCCGGCCGGGAAAGCTCAACGCCTGAAAGGAAGGAGTGTCAGCGATCTTCCGACCTGACCCCCTAAACACCTATCCCAAGCGCCGCCATCAGCTTGGGAAACCCGACCCAACCAAAGAACACCAGCACAATCACCAGGGCCGCCGTCATCCACCAGCGGTTCTTCATCGCCTCACCGACCCAGGCTTTGCGGCTGTTGAGCAGGAGCAGAGCCAGCGCCAGCATCGGCATGACAAAGGCGCCGAAGACCGAGTTCGCTTTCTGAACGAGCTGGAAGTCGTAGCGCAGCCCGAGGATGGGCACGAGGCTGAGACCAATCAAAAAGCCGCGATAGGCCCGCCCCTTCGTGTCGACTTGATAGGGTTCAAAGTTATCGGGATCGAGCGACTTGTTCTGGCGGTGCAGATTCCAGAAATCGGAGAAGAGGTAGGGCACCGACTGCCACACCCCGAGCAGGCTGCTGAAGACCGCGGCCCAGGCGCCGGCGAGAAAGATCGTTTCGAGAGCCGGGTGGGTGACCTCCCCAACGCGGTCGGCAAGATCGACGAGCAGGGTGGCGCCCTTACCACTGAGCTGAAGACCGTCGGCAATGATGACCACGGCAAAACCAAAGAGGGCCATGAGCGCGTAGCTGGCGCCGAGGTCGAGTCGACAGGTCTTGAGATCGGAAGCTGAGTCGCGATTCTTTTCCCGGATCCAGTAGCCATAGCAGAGGACAGTCAGGGTGCCGCCGACCCCACCCATGAGCGCGAGCGTCCAGGCGACGCCCTCGGGATGGTCCGGCACCTTGGGAATGAGGAGACCGCGAGCCACCGCCGGCCAGTCTGGTCCGATCAGCACACCCGTGACTAACACGACCACTACCATGACGGCGACGAGGATCGCCATGAGCCGCTCCAGGAGACGAAAGCTGCCCAGCCAGGCGAGCCCCAGACCGATCAGTGAATGAATCACCCCGAACACGATCTTGCCCGTGGTCGCATCTTCAAAGACCGGGATCGAGGCATGAGCCGCCACCCCGCAGGCGGCAATGAGCGAAGCGCCAACTCCGAAGCTCCACACGAGCAGGTAGGCGAGAAAGAACCAGCGGACCACCGGGCCAAGGCGCAGGACCGCGCCTTCGAGCAAGGTGGTTCCCGTTGCGAGCTGCCATCGAGCGAGGCCTTCGGTGATGACAAATTTGAAGAAGGCGCCCACCGCGACGGCCCAGAGCACGGCCACTCCGAGGTTCATCCCGGCGAAGGCGGCACCTGCGAGGTCGCCCGCACCGACGCCGGTCGCGGCCAACATCAGGCCGGGCCCGAGCAGAGCGAGGAAGCGAAAC
>JABSSQ010000335.1 GCA_013213905.1 Verrucomicrobiales bacterium
AAATTCCAGCTTGTAGCGGGGAATGCTGGAGTCGACTTCCTGCGCGTAGGCGTCGATGCCGCCTCGAAGAGCGCGAGTGTTCTTGTAGCCGTGCCCGATCAGGTAGGCGGCTGCATCGAGAACTTTGTCGCCGGTGTGATCATACATCACAATCACTCGATCCTTGGGTTCGCTGCCGAAAATGTCCTGCATGAGGTCGTTGCTGAACATCTCCGAGCCCGGCAGGGCGACGGCTTCGTGCTCTTCGCTTGTCCTGAGATCAAGCAGACGAGGGGCAGGTTCGGATTCGAGGGCTTCGGCGAGATCGGACGGATCAATCAGGATCTTCCGGTCCGTTTCGTGGGCCTGGAGAATGTGGTTGATCACTTCGTCGACGGGAAGGTTCTCGTTCCGTTCGCAGACCTCGGCGAGCGTTTCGTCGTTGTCATAGCTGCAGCTCTGGCAGCCGCCGATATGATAGGCCGCAAAGAGGGCTCGCTTGGCACCGGGGAAGCGGTCGAGGACGTCTCCCATGGTGATATTGGCGTCGATTTCTGGAGGTTGGGCGGTGGAAGCCATTTCTAGACTATGGACTTAACTCAGCTGTTTCTCATTTGAAAATTGAATTTTGGGGTTCGAAGCGGATCTTAGCGCCATGAAACGCCACGTCCCCGGCCCCTGGAGCACTCCGAGTGTTTATCTATGGCCCAATCTGATGACCGCCGGGAACCTGGCATGCGGCTTCAGCGCCGTTTTGGTGATTTTCGAGGGAATGCGCGACGCTGACGGCGGAGCCAAGGACTTTCATCTCGCGATTTTCCTCATTCTCGGCGCCTGTTTCTTCGACGCACTCGATGGCCGCCTCGCCCGGATCAAGGGGCAGGAGTCGATGTTCGGACGCGAGTTCGATTCTCTGGCCGATATCGTCTCCTTCGGGATGGCGCCGGCTTTGCTGGTGATGGACATCGTTCTGAGTTCATTCGACAACCGGCTGGGATGGACGATTGCGTTTATCTACCTTTTGTGCGGCGGCATGCGGCTGGCGCGATTCAACTGTCTGGCGCAATTGGCCCAGGAGAACCCTGACGAGGTCAGGGAGAGAGACTTTGTCGGCTTTCCGATTCCGGCGGCGGCAGGGCTGATTGCTTCGCTGACCATATTTATTCTCTGGCTCAACGAGGGGCACAAAGAGATCGGCGCGTGGCGATATGTGCTGCTGGCGCTGATGCTGCTGCTTTCCTTCATGATGTTGAGCGAATTCCGCTATCCCAGCTTCAAGGCGATGAACTGGAGAGCCCGACGCTCCATGGTGTGGCTGTTTGTGGCGATCGTGGTTCTCGTCTGCGCCGTGAACTTCGTAGAGTTCGTGCCGCTAATCATTTTCCTGAGCTATTTCGTCTACGGACTCTTGCGCCCCTGGATTTCTCTCAAATGGCAGCGTGAGATTGAAGTCGGCGATGATCCAGCGATTGAGCCCGATCTCATTGAGGAATCTGAAGACGGCAACTCAGCCTGAATTCCAGTCAGAATTGCGCAGATTTCGGTGAAGTTTCCGGTCGTTGCACTCCCGTCAGGGTAGGGTATCAATCCTCCATGAGTTATGTAGAGGATCTCTTTTCGCTGGAAGGACAAACAGCTGTGGTTGTTGGTGGAACCGGCGTTCTGTGTGGCGAGATGGCGAAAGGCCTGGCTCAGGCCGGTGCTGACGTTGTCGTGGTCGGTCGCAGCGAGGAAAAGGGAGCGGAACGGGTTTCCGAGATTGAAGCGCTTGGCGGGAAAGCCTCTTTTGTCGCTGCGGATGTGGCTTCCCGTGAGTCTCTCGAATCGCTTCTGGCAGAAGTCCTCGAAGCTCACGGCAAGGTCGACATTCTTGTAAATGGTGCCGGGGTGAATTCTCCCACACCTCTGCTCGAGATCGAAGATGAAGAGTTTGCCCGCATCCTCGACATCAACCTCGGGGCCATCCTGAGAAGCTGCCAGGTTTTCGGCAGGCAGATGCTGGAGCAGGGCAGTGGTTCCATCATCAATGTTGGTTCGATTTCCGGCCTTGGCCCGCTCAGCAAGGTCTTTACCTACTCAGCAAGTAAGGCTGCAGTTCACAACCTTTCCAAGAACCTGGCCCGTGAGTGGGCGGAGCAGGGCGTGCGCGTAAACACGCTTGTTCCGGGGTTCTTCCCGGCAGAGCAGAACCGCAAGGTGCTGACGGAAGACCGGGTCGCAGCGATTATGGGGCACACTCCGGCCAATCGCTTCGGGGATGCCCATGAGCTGAACGGAGCCACCCTGCTACTCGCATCGGCTAATGCCGGCTCTTTCGTGACCGGAATCGAGATGATCGTCGACGGGGGTTTCTCGGCGATGTCAATTTAGGTCAGGAGGCGCTTCAGTCTTCCGTCGAGGCGATTCGCGCCTCCTGGATCTCACTGTAGAGGTAGAGTAGCGTCTGTGGGGCTTCGGGCTCCTCGGCGTCAGCTTCGCGTCGTGAAAAAGGGGCGACTCTAATCACTTGACGTAGTTAATATTTCTTAATATTCTTGTAAAATTAATAATTTAGATAAAACTGAGGAGTATTCTGTAATTTCGAAATGAAGTGCCCGAAGTGTATGCGTCCAGTCGATCATGAGGCTGAGAGCTGCTACTCCTGCGGCTACAGCGAGAAGGAATCGGCCAAGAAATTCGGGTCGAACCAGGTAGTGCTGAGCCGGGTGCACGATGCTGCCCACTGTCTCCGCAAACAGGAGAAGGATGTGCTCAACTCAGCGATCGATCAGCTTGAGTTGAAGTTTCCCCAGATGCTCTTCTGTGCCTACCTCGGGACGCTCCCGGAAGGTCTTAATATGAGCGAACTCGGTTTCTGGCTCTTGAATCACGGTCAGGTGAAAGGGGCCGAGTATGCCCGGCCTAATGAGAATGCGATCCTGGTCATCCTTGACATGAACACCAAGCAGGTCGGTATTTCCCTCGGCTACTTTGCCGAGTCACTCATTACTGAAGAGGACAGTTACCGTGCCTTGATGAAAGCGCGCCCCAATCTGCTGAACGGGGAATACGGGGAAGCGATTGAAACTATTTTCCGCCGACTTTGCAAAGTCCTCGAGAAGAAGGGCAAGAAAATGCGGAAGCTGTCACACGAAGAACTGCAGGCTCAAAGCAAAGCACTCAACGAAAACACGCTCGACCTGCCCGAACACTTCGCGCCCATGCTGGGGCGGAAAAGAAGATTACGGGCTGTCTGAGCGACTGCGATTCGTGCGACACTTCGTGCGACACTTCGTGCGACACTTCGTGCGACACTAAGACCACTTGAATGAGACCACTCTTCACAGCATTCAGCCTCACCCTGCTTACCGCGGGAGGATTTGCTGCGGACATTGATATGCCCGAATGGGGGAGTTCATCCGACTCCGAAGGATATGCACTGGGCGGTGGACTTTGGCCTGCCGGGTTGTTGCCGGATGGTGCCCCTGAGGCCGAGGAAGGGGAGGCGACCACGGCCGTAGCTGAAACTCCGACCAATCCCGACGGCTCTCCGCTGACGTTCTATGGACCGCTGACGACCACCGACGCGGGTTCCACTGCCGTTGGCAACAATACGGGTGATGCGGGTGAGATTGTGGACCAACCGGCCCAGGCGCCGCCCGTCGAGGCTCTTCCGCCGATTGAGGGGGAGTTGCGAAACGTTTACTTTGGTTATCCGCCGGTCGATTATCTCATTGATCCTCAAAGACTTCTCACTGAGCAGAAGTCCAATGACATTAAGCGCTTCCTCGAGTTCCACTCGGACGAATCCGACTTCAAAATCTACGTGATGGTGATCGGTGAAACGCAAGCGATCCCTGACGACATCGATCTCCAGAAGATTCACAAGGAATGGTTCTCCGACCAGAACACCGTCTTGATGGTCTATCACCGCGAGCACCCGGACCTGACTGAGTTCGTCTACAACGAGAACGTTCGCTCTGCGCTGCCCAAGTCGGTCTTTGATCGCATCCGCCAGAACTGTCTTCGCGAAGGTGCGGCCACTGACCTTGCGCCGGATCAGGTGGAAAAAATGGCTATCGAGCTGAGTATTCAACTCTACTGGCTCTGGCGTCTCATGGCCGCCGAAGGAGCTGAGGCGAAGGCGATCAGCGAAGCCGAGTCGGTTTACGATCTTCCGGCATCAGCTGATGCACCGGAGTTGCTGCGCGAGTATGCGCCGAGCATCTTCCTCGAAGAGTCCAGCCGCCGTGCCATTTCGATCCTGATTACTATTGCTGTGATCCTGGCCTGCCTTGTTCTGGTGGCTTTTGTCGGCTGGATCGTAATCTGGCTTCGCGGCTTGGATCGCATCGGTGGAGGGCCATTGATTTTCCCGAGTTTCGAACCCGTTACGCGACTGGGCGGGGAATTTTCCGGTGGTGGTTTTGTGAGCATGTCTTTTGACATCAATGACACTTCGAGCCACTCATCCTGACACTGTGCCTCTAAGACCGCTGGATTGAGGGCGCGAACGGGGTGTTTTTTTCTTTGCCGCAATCCGACTTCATGGGGTGAAAAACCCCATGGTATATCGGGTAGGTATCATTGGATACGGGTGGGCGGCTGCGGCCCACGCGGACGCGGTCAACGTAACGGAGCAAGGCGAAGTCACGGCGATTTATTCATCGAGAAAGCATCGACGATGCTGAGGTGTCAGCGACCCACGGGGGCTCGGTCAAGACCTACACCGACGTCGATGCCATGCTGGCCGCGGACGAGGGACTGATCGGCGATGTGCACTACGGGGAAATTGATTACTACCACAGCATTGGTCCCTGGTATGGACAGTAATGATGGAATACAACGGCTGAGAACGGTGTCAGCAGCCTGCTGTCGGCCGGGTGCCATGCTCTCGATGCTCTACTGCTCTGCATGGGGAACGAGGTTGAAGAGGTCAGCTCTTACGCGACGACTTCGAAGCACGAAAGCTTCCAGGAATATGAATACGCCACCACGACGGCTTCTATTCTCAAGTTTTCCAACGGCAGCGTTGGAAAGGTCGCTTCGGTGATCGATTGCTTTCAGCCCTACTACTTTCAAACTCACCTCGTAGGCAGCGAGGGCAGCCTGCTCGACAATAAGATCTACTCCAACAAGTTCGGTCTCAGGGACAAGAAATGGGCGGACTTGCCCATGGCGATGGCCGATTCCGGCGACGTGGCCGATCATCCCAACCAGGCCCAGTTTCAGGCGTTTTTTGATGCTCTGGACAAGGGGGTGGACATGCCGCGGACCAGCATTGGAGAGGCGTTGGAGAGGCATTGGAGACCTTCCGCGTGCTCTTCGCGTGCGACAAGTTGGTCGCCGAGGGCCGTCCCGTCAAAATCAGCGAAATCAGCTGAGTACGAAAACTGCCGTCATATGCCGTTGAGGCGGTTGCGAACACGGTAACTTGAGGCAAGAGTGCGGCCAACTAATGGCGATCACTTACCTAGAGGCAATTCGCGAAGCCCAGGCTCGGGTGCTGGAAGAGAACGACAACGTCTACATCTACGGACAAGACGTGTCGGAGTTCGGTGGTGCTTTCAAGGCGACCAAAGGGCTGTCCGAGCGTTTTCCCGGTCGGGTGCTCGACTCTCCTATCAGTGAGGATGCCATGATTGGATCCGCTGTGGGGGCAGCGATCGAGGGGATGCGTCCCATCATTGAGATGCAGTTTGCGGACTTTTCCTCGATTGCTTTTAACCAGATCGTCAACCAGGCCGCGACTCAGTTTTACCGGACCGGTGTGCCGTGTCCGATTACCGTAAGATTGCCCTCCGGCGGTACGGAAGGCAGTGGCCCCTTCCACAGCCAGTGCCTCGAATCGATCTACTCCCACTATCCGGGGCTGGTCGTGCTGACTCCGGCCACCGTGGAAGATGCCTATTCCATGCTGATCGAGGCGGTGGAAATTGATGACCCGGTCATCTTCTGCGAGCACAAGTTTCTCTACTATCACCTCAAGGCGGAGTCCCTGCCGGAGGAGAACCTGCCGATTGGTAAGGCGAGACTGGCCCGTGCAGGGCGGCATGCTACTATCGTGACCAACAGCGCGATGGTCCACGAATGTCTGCGTGCGGCCAAGCAACTCGAGGAAGAAGGTTATGATCTGGAAGTGGTTGATTTGAGATCGGTCAAGCCGATCGACACGGACACTATTCTCGGTTCCGTAGCCCGGACCGGGCGCTTGCTGGCGGTGGGAGAGGGATTTCCCTGGGGCGGCGTGACATCCGAAGTGGTTTCCCGGGTGGTGGCAGAAGGTTTCCATTTGCTCGACGCTCCGCCGCAGCGCCACAACTGCCGCGACACCCCGATTCCGTATCACCCGAATCTCTGGAAAGCGCATCGTCCAGCGGCTCAAAGTATCGCTGATGCAGCGCGCTCGTTGCTGCATTTGTAGCGGCATCGGAAAGGTTTCAATTCCGTCAAAAAAGGCTTGCGAAGAGGGGAGATTCGCCGAAAGTCACCTCCCCGTCGTCCGCGACGGATCTAGACCGCGGGGTGGAGCAGTCTGGTAGCTCGTCAGGCTCATAACCTGAAGGTCGTTGGTTCAAATCCAGCCCCCGCAACTTCTTTAAAGGCCTGAGTCGTGTGACTCAGGCCTTTTTTGTTGCCGCTCTCGACGGATGGCGAGTCATTCCCCGCGAAAAGCGGTTTTCCGGTTGGCGAGGACCGGTCTGATTTTGCCGAGCCCGTAAGGTTCGGTGGTGAGATTGGTGTGCGGACGGTTATGGTCCAACTACCTCTTTCGCAGCAGCGAGTAATTCTTCGCAGGCGAGTCGTCGATTTCCCACTGCCCGGCTTTCTTCACCACGGTAATTCCGGTGAAGTAAATCGGGTTGCCCGCCTGCCACGGGCCCCAGCCGTGGGGCTTTCGATAGTGGCGGTGAGAGATGCTCTTGAGGTTGTAGGTGATCTTCTGTTGGACGCCGTTGGCCTTGTCCTTCTCAGTCAGAGGCTGAGCGAAAGGGCCCCGGAGTTGAAACTCTTTGAATTGGATCGGAACGGGAATGCCTGAGCCGAGGAACTGGCTGAACCATTCTCCGTTTTCCTGCACCAGCATCTCGCTCATGAGATCGTCGACCACCTGCATGTGCCTGGGATCGATGAAAGGCTGGGCCGGTTCGGTTCCAACCGCGATAACAACGGTGGAAGCTTCCTCGTGTTGTTCAACGCGCTCTTCCATTTTGCCCTCAAGCGGGCTGAGGGCGTTCTCGACAAAGTTGTTGAGTCCTCCGGGGGCAAGTTGGGCGTGGAGGCCGAGCGGGATCGACGCCAATGCGGCAACGAGGCAACCTCGAGAGAGGGGCCGGGAAAGAAGTGAAGGGGTCATGTCAGTGCTGTTGGGAACGCGCTGACTCGAAAGCATCTCTCTGGAAGCCGGCAGCACCGTCAAGCTGCCTGGCATCGGTAGAACCAGGGGGTGATTACTCACCCTGGTTCAACACGTAGCGGAGTTCGGACGCGAGGCGGTCAGCCGTGTAGGGTTTGGGGAGAATGCCAGCGAAGCCATGCTCGAGAGCGGCATTGCGGGCATTCTGCTCAAGGTAACCGCTGCTGACGATGACCTTGGCTTCTGGATCGATCTGCTTGATCGCAATCGTGGCTTCGAGTCCGGACATACCGCCAGGAAGCGCGAGGTCCATTACGACCACGGTAAATGGTTCTCCGGAAGTGAGGGAATCCTGATAAGCTTCTAAGGCTTCTTCGCCGCTGCCTACGGGAGATCCCTCGTAGCCGAGTTTGTTGACGATTGATGAAGCCAGAATTTGCATCGGCTGTTCATCGTCGACGATTAGAATCCGTTTGGACGCGACGGGCGCCTCGGACGTGCCATTTGGGGCTGTGACGGTAGCGTTCATAGGTTGGGTTATTATGGATAAATATTATAATTACTAGAATGCAGTATAACTTACCTTTTGGATCTCGTCCAGCGTGGTGTTGCCGGCAATCACATGGGTGAGGCCTTCTTGATAGAGTGTTTGGAAGCCCGTCTTCAGCGCGGCTTTCTTCAGCTCAACCTGGGTGGCTTGGCGCTCGATGAGGTCGGAAATATCGGCGGTCATCTCGGCCATTTCCATCAGGGCGACACGACCGGTGTACCCGGTTCCATTGCATTCGTCGCAGCCGTTCGCCATGTAGATGGGCTGATCGGTATTCTCGTAGTGAATGCCCTGGCGCTTAAATAGTTCCAGTATATGTGGGGTCAGTGTGACTGGCCGTTTGCAGTAGTTGCAGAGACGGCGAACGAGGCGTTGGGCCTGTGACATTGCGAGTGAGTCTCCGACAAGATGAGGCTCAACGCCCATGGACAGGAGTCGAGAGATAGCACGAAGCGAATCATTAGCGTGGAGAGTTGTCAGAACGAGGTGTCCAGTCAGCGAAGCGTTGATTGCTGAAGTTGCGGTTTCCTGATCACGACACTCACCAATAAGGATCACGTCAGGGTCGGATCGAAGCAAAGCCCGCAGTCCATTGGCGAAGGTCAGGTCGTGCGTCGGATCGGTCTGGGTCTGATTGATACCTTCGATCTCGTATTCGATTGGATCCTCGATGGTATGGATGTTTAGACCCTCGTCATTAACGCTGTTGATGAGCGCGTAGAGAGTGGTCGTTTTACCGGAACCGGTGGGGCCCGTGATAAGAACGAGTCCCTGGTCGCGGCTCATGACCCGCTTCACGATCGTGCTTTGGCGCTGGGAAAAGTTGAGCTCGGAGAGTTCCTTGAGGCCGTCCTGCTTATCGAGGAAACGCATGATGACTTTTTGCATTTCATTGCGGCACGGAACGGCTGCGACACGAACATCGACACGCCGTTGCCCAATAGCGAGACCGAAGCGTCCGTCTAGGGCTTCCTGTCGCGACTGGCTCATGTTGGCGTAGTTTTTGATCAAAGCGATGAAGCGCGGCATCATTTCCTCCGGTGCCGTGTAGACATTGCGAAGGCGACCATCGATGCGGGCACGGAAGCGGGCGACGTTGTAGTATTTTTCGAGGTGAAGATCTGAGGCACGGCCGTTGATTGCTGCATAGAGAACCCAGTGCATCAGTTCCTCAGGAGAGTGATTGAGATTCTGCGGGTTGATCTCCGCCATGTCGTCGGGTTCGATTTCGACAAGGCTTTCGGAATCAGAGAGGCTCAGCGTCGACTTCTTGACCTCGATCCCAGCGGCACCTTCGACCTTGGAACCGGTTCGGCTGATGAGATTTCGAATCGCCTTTTCGTCAGCAAGAACGGTGACGAAGTCGACAGCTTCGTTGCCGTGTGAGAGCCATTCGTCTTCAAAGGCATAGTTACTTTCCTGGGCGGAAAGCAGGTAGACTTTCTGATCTCCCTTGTAGAGCGGGTAGACGTTGTGCTTCTCCAGCAACGGCGAGGGAAATTCGTCCTGCCGCAGTGTTTCTTCCGGGTTAAAGCAAAGCAGCGAGGGACCCTGGGTGATATATTGCAGGGCGACGCCGAGCCCGCCCATGATGCCGTTGTAGGCTTCACGATCGAGAGTGCCATGCTTGTCGAAAGACTCGGCATAAAGCATGGAGAAGCGCTCCCTCTCGTGGTCGTTGTAGGGATAGGTTTCGACGAGCCACTTAAACGCAGACTCCAGGTCTCCGGACGGAAAGTTTGGGGCAGGTGTATTCTCGAGCGGATTTGCTGACGGCAGCGGTGCGCTGGAAAGGCGCATAACGAGATCCTTGCGGATCTTCTCGTATTGGTCCTGCGTGATAGCGACGCGAATTGCAAAGCACGACGGGACGCCCCACATGTCGTCTGACTTGGGCGTATGGTGGGCAAAGATGATACAAGGGCCGAGCGTTGATACCGGGAGCCACGGGCTGTCGGTTGTTGGGAAGCGGCCCAGCTTACGGAGGGCGTTCTCGGCCTCTACTGAACAGCTTTCGCGAGGCAGGGTGACAGGCAGCAGACCAAATTGGACTGCGGTGCCCTCCAGAGACATCAAGCCGCCCATATCGGCAAAGGCGCCGAGGGACCCAGCCGCACCTCCATTTGCCGCTGCTTCAGTAGATGAGGCAACGCGGTTCAGGGGTTCGACAGTGTTGGGGGCGGGGGAGGTCATCGGGAAGTGGCGGCTTGTTAGAGTGCTCCTGCAGGGATGAAGGAGGGATCATGCACGTATGGAGTGCCGAGGTCTGACCCGTCGAAATCAATCATGATTCCTGAGCCGGTGGTGTCGGGTTCAAGAAGCCGCCACGATGAGCCGGTCCATTCGGCGCGGTAGTCTTTGTCACTAGTCGAAGACACCGGATTCCAGTCACTGCGCATGAAGGGGCCCTTTGGGTTGAGCTCGCCGGACGTATCGGGGTCGCGCCACTGCAAGGTGCGGAGAATGTAAATTTCGTCTGCTCCGGAACTTGAGTTTGGCGTCGTGGAAATGGTCCACTGGGAGTGCCCGAATTCGCGAGTGGCTTTGTTCAGGGTGGAAATCACGTTTTCAGCCACGCCTCGACGGGAACCCTCGATGACATTACCGATTGAAGGCACAGCAATTGCGGAAAGAATGCCGATCACAGCGATCGTGATCAGCACTTCAACGAGTGAAAAAGCCCGGACATTGGTGTAGGAACGAGTCATGAGGAGGAAGAGATCAGTATGCGACTGCGGTTGATGTCGACGTATCGGTCAGGACTGATTTACTTAGTGCATTGAGATCGGTGGAAAGATTGATCGCATAGCCGGCCGGGGTGTAGTCGGTCAGGTTGGCCGGAGCGAATGAAAGATAAGGAATCAGCAGGGTGTAGCGCTGCTGGTCGTTTAGTGGAGACCAACCGGCGGAGACGTTGTCTTTTCCGTTGGCCTGGATGTAGGAGACTGTTGCCATGTTGATGGCTTCAGCGCGAGAGATCGCAAGATTGCGCTCGGAGTCTCGTTTAATCTGAACAATGTTCGGAATCGCAAGGAAAGCGATGATCCCGATGATGCCAACGGCGGCAAGCACTTCCACGAGGGAAAAGGCCCTGTGCTTGTTGGGGGACGATATCATTGGGGGAAAGAGGAGATTACTTGAGTTCGACCTTTGGATAGGAAGTAACGTCCCAGCTATCGAGGACAAGGTATTGGCCGGTTTTCTTAAGAGCTGCGCTCTTGATCTGGGAGGTGTCGGTCGTGTTGCTGAGAAAGTGAGCAAGGCTCGAGTCGTCGAGATACAGCTGGACGAGTTGGAGACGGGCCTGGCTGTTGCCTGCAGCATTGTAGGTTGCCATGGCACCGGAGATGCCGACCTGGTCAGAGGTGGAGTTCACCCAGGCATTGACCGCGTTTTGTACTGCAGCCTGTTGTTGACGGGCAACAACTCGCCGGGTGTCCTGCGCGGCGTTTGAGAATGCCGAGATCACCAAGGCTGACATGATACCGATGACGGCAATCACAATCAGCATCTCCACCATGGTGAAGCCTTTGCGGGCTTTCTGGAGAATTGTGACAGTCATGATCAGGAGGGATGCAGGAGTCGGATCTTTGTTTTGAGGGCACCGGCTCCCGAATCACGGGCGCCGGTCAGGCGAAATTTCTCAACAGCAGTTCAGCAGGTGATCTGCTGAGCAACCTGTGTAGCTCCGTTACTGGCCTCCGGTGTAGAGAAGCTGTCGGCTGGAGGAATCCCACTGGAGGTACATAGCAGCACCTGCAGTCTCGCTGACGGCGTCGGTAGCATCGAGGCCGGGGACACCGAAGTAGGTTCCATTGAAAGGACTGTCGGCGTCGCTCACAGTAGCTCCGGCAATGATGGCATCAATGATGTCAGCTTCAGCGGTGCTGGACGCGGAAAAGTCAACTCCGGCGGCCTGAGCTGAGGCGAAAACGGAGGCAATGTTCTGGGCATTGCGGCGGTAGGTGGCGTCCTTGGCGGAATCATTGATGCGACCGATGTTCGGGACAGCGATAGCAGCGATGATGCCAATCACGGCGATCACCACAAGCATTTCGACCAGGCTGAAACCGGTGTTGGCGGCTTTCTGGGCACGGATTTTCATGAGGATATGAGGTATTAGTTCGGTTGTTGATTGTATGACTTAGAGAAACCTTTGCCTGAGGCATTGCTTCTCAAATTTAATATATTCAATAAAAATCATAATTTCAAATAAATTTATATCTTCTTGTTCTGACGAATAGTTAGAGCGATAAGTTAGCTTTTATGGCTGGATCCAGAAAGTTGCGACTTTCGTGAATCTTGTTTACTTCTTGAGCAGGGCATCACCGAGCGAGAAGACGGGGGCATAGATGGCGTATATTAACAGGCCGACCATGGTTCCCAGAATGACGATGGTGACCGGTTCGATCAGTTTGTCGATTTGGTTGGCGGCGGTATCGAGTTCGTCTTCGTAGTCCTCGGCGATTTCGTTCAGCAGTTCCGTTCCGGAGCCGGTCTCGGCCGCGGTCTCCATGAGGCCGCAGATCATGCGTCCGTCGTCACCCAGCCAGTGTGATTCGATCACGAAGGCGTCGGTTAGCGTCAAGCCTGAGAGAATGTGGTTTTTGACCTTCTCGAAGAAAGTCTGATAGTGATGATGCCAGGACGTTTGTCCCGTAATCTCGAGTGCCGTCGTAAGACGAACGTTGGCTTCAATCAGGAGTGCCAGAGTCCGGAAACCGACGGCTGCGGCTGACTTGCGAACGAGGCCTCCCACGACAGGGGTTTTCAGGAAAGCCGTCTGTACAGCCGGAATTCGGGAAATACGTCCCCAGTTCTTGAAGAACAAGAATAGCGCGATCACTGGAAGTGCTGCCATCCACGGCTGCTTGAGCAGGATGTTGGAGAACGTCATCATCGCTTCAGTGGCCGCCGGAAGCTGGGTGTCCAGTGAGGTGTAGAGCTTGGTCATCGCCGGGACAAGTGTGAAGCTCATCGTGATAACCACGCCAATCCCAAGGGTGACGACGACCGCGGGATAGATCATCCCGGACTTCAACTTCTTGAGAATCCGGTGCGTTTTCTTTTGGCTGCCTCCGATCCGTTTGAAGATTTCCGGCAGGCGACCGGATTCTTCTCCTGCCCGGATGAGAGCGATGATGTCAGGGGAAAAGACATCACCCTTCTTCTCCATGGCATCGCTGATCTTTTCTCCCTGGGCGAGGTCTTCTGAAACGTCAGCGATTATCCCGCGAAAGCGCGGGGTTTTGACCCGGTTGGCCTGGAGGCGGAAGCTTTTAACAATCGGGATATTTCGGTCAAAGCACTTGGCGAGTCCGTTGAAGAGCGCAACACGGTCGTCAAGATTCTTGCTTCGCGAGGTGAGGCGCTGGATGGATTCGTCGAGGCCGACGATATCTGAGATCTCAGCGGTTTCGACCTGGGTTTTTCCGGACCCGACGATTGCTTTTTCGTCCGTGCCGGTATCAACGACGGTAGTCGCCTTGCGCCCGGTATACACATTGGTCAATGCAACTTTCTTAAGCATGACTGAACAGGGTTAGGTGGGGAAGTTAACAGGTTTAAACGGGTAAAATCAGGGAGTGTAGTGGACAACACGGGGTAATGGTTCGCTGACGAAACTATTGGAGCGAATGACCTCGATGCTTTCACTGCGAGTGACGTCTTTGTCGCCACCAGTCCAGCGCTGAAAGCCGCTGTTGCCGGTGGCCGAGGAGGGCTTGTAGACCATGGTGATGGTTGTGGCAGGAACGTTTCCTAGTCCTGTCACTGCTATGTTGCGAACGCTGTAGGACATGGAAAGCACCACTGGTTCTGACGGAAGCAGATTATTGATATCGGCTGGTTCAACCCCCATCTGGTAAAGTCTGGCAGCGTTATCGAGGTAGGTAAACGCTTTGGCAGAGCGTTCATTCATTTCCTCCTGGGTTACCATAGCGAGCGACATCGAGGCCGCGGCCGCGATTCCGATCAACAGAACGCTGCTGGAGACAAGCGCCTCGATCAGGGTGTATCCTCCGGAGCGTTGGTTGTTCTGTAGGTTCGGTTCCATGATTTAGCGGGAGTAGGCTTCGATCCAGGCATTGCGGCTCAGGAGCGATTCGTAGCCTGCTTCGTTGTGTTCCTGCTTGATGTTGATGCGTCCGCTGATGACATCGATTTTACGATTCGTCCGGATTCCGCCCACGATGATGGCACCGGCAGGGCCGTTGTTTTCGAAGACACCACCCGTGTTCTGAAGGTCGAAGATGGTGTGCCATCTTGGAAATGCTGAAGGGCCAGTGAAGACAAACCTCGGGGTGTAGGACGCGGTGGACGCAGGCGGTAGAGTTTCTGTGGAAATCGCGAGAACGAGCCGGCGATAGTTGTCTCCTTCCATGAAGACATTCTCCATGCCGTGGCCGATTGAGTTGGCGACAACAATTCCGACGGGGACCATCGACTCGGCCGCTGTTGCGGCGGTGCTGTCGAGTTGTCCGAGGAGGCGCAATTCGCGGACCTGATCGAGAAGCAGGTGGGGAAGTTCAGTCCGGTCGAGATAGATGCGAACGACACCGGTCCCGTCAATGGAAAGCCAGGTGCCGTTGGCGCGGTTCAGTTCATCGATGCGGCTGCCGAGGCGGGATTGGTAGGAGGCTCCCATGAGGTAGGTCAGCGCATCGTTCGGAATCGGGATGTGATTCTCAAAGATTTCGTAAATCTGGTCCTCGTTGAAGGGTGGGTTGTTCTTTTCGACAACCGCTTCGAGGACCCGTGAAGAGAGCGGGAAGTAGGGCGCCAGCGATACCATCAGGGAGGCAGGGCTTTCGCTGGCGATTTGGATTTCAAGGGCAGCGTCGTTCGTGCTGTCGATAACCGTGTCGAATCCCGGTCCGATAGACGTGAAACTGTTCCCGCCGATGGTGAGACTTGTGCCGGTGTTGGCGAGTCGCGTGACGTGGTCGTTATGCTGGTTGGCAGTGGAGCGGGTGATATTGAGTTCACCGTCGTAAGCAGGTCCCGAGATTCCCATTCCCGTGGTTTGCAGCGGGATCGGATAATTTAGTGGTAGGGTCGATGCACTCGAGGTGTCAGAGAACGTGGTGGGATCAACGATGTTATTCGGCAGCAGGAACTCATCAGCCCGGAGTCCGGAGTTGAAGTCTCGCTGAACAGCATCCCAGAGAGCAGCACGACCCTCGACGCGGATGTCTCCGGCGACGAGTGGATCGGTCGAGGTGTAGTCGACGGGAGGTAAGACGGAAAGCAACTCGCCGCCGAGGACGGGATTGTAGTTGCGAAGCTGGAACTCCCAAGGATGTGCCGCTATCCCGTCGCTGATTTCGACAGTGACGTCGGTAGAGAAGCTTCGCACAGGGGTGGCGCCGTTTCGAGAATGGCGCACTAGTGCGCCCTGTTGCAGGGGAACATCGCTGTAGGAGCGGATGGTCGCTTCGCCGAGATTGTCGGGCAAGGTGTAGGTGATGTCGCTGACAAGCGGTGCGCCGGCGTGCAAGTGATTGGCATAGAGAGCACGATAGGCGAGAGCCCGGCTGTTGTTGTAGACCACTCTTCGCTCCACCGCGGTGAGGTCAGCTTCGACCTGGTGGCTGCGCGCATCCAGCAGCGAAACCCATGCCGCAACCCCAATGGTGCCAAGGGCAGCCATGACCATACAGACCACGAGGATACTTCCTCGCTGGTTAGATTGGCGCAGTTGGCGGTTGGGCTTCATGAAGTTTAAAGGTTCGGGAACATCGGCAGCGCGATGAGAAAAGTAGATTTAGCGGCCATGTGTTCGTAGGCCTGACGTGGATAGGCGGCAGGATCGACCGGTGTCCAGGCAGTGCCTTGATAGGGGTTGATGGCAGGATCGGGTAGCCAGACGAGATAGAATGGATTACCCTTCGACATCTTAAAGCGATCGGTATCAGTGCCTTCGAGAACCGCGTTCCTGGATTCGCGCTCGAACGCAACAAAGGTGGGATGAAACGTGCCGGCAGTGCCGCTGTCGTAGAACACGTCGTAGTAGTCGGTCAGAGAACCGTTCTTGTAGCGGCGCACGGAAGCATAGGTGCCGGAAATGTTCGTCGTGGTGACGAAGTCGATCTCGTAGATTGCCCGAACCCGGTAATAGCTCTGGTTCGCATCAGGCGCGAGCATGTAGATCGTCGTGTTCGGCCGACTGGTCGCAGGCACATTCCGGATCGGGCTATCATAGACGGCAGCTGCAGTCGGGTTGAGATCGATGAAAAAGTTTCGAAATGCTTCGGGAGTATCGAGACGGGGGCGCTGAGTGGTGGTATCAGGATCTCCAGCAAAATAGCGAAGCAGTTCCGGGCGGAAGGTGTTGTTGATGCTTCGTGGCAGGACGTAGATGGCAGACGACTGGCTTGCGTCCTCGAGGATCTTGTCGCGCATCTCGTTGGCAAATGCAGCTTTACCGAAGTTTGGCGAGGCGTAGACATTAATCTTGCTGCCCCCTTGGTTGTAAAAGTTGGTCATGGCCGAAGCTCCGATGTCGGCTTCGACGACGCGGGTAAGTCGCTTGGAATTGGCACTAATGCTGCCGAGAACGAGCGAAGCGGCTCCCAGGAAGATAGCGGACAATGAAATGGCGACCAGCATTTCCACGAATGTCCAGGCTCGTGAACCTTTCTGGAGGCGGCACGTCATTTCACAAGTTAGTCAGATTACTCTTCTTCGTTTTCTTCAGAGGCGTTGGAGGCCATGCCTTCAATCTGCCTCATCTGGACGTCATCGGGGCGCAGGAGACCCATGGCGCGGCGTGAGGGGCCGTCCTCCTTATCGATACTGCCCTGTCCCTGAAGGGCATAGGAGACAGACGGTGAGAGGTCATAGCTGATCTGGACGGTCTTGCCGGTCAGTTCGTGGGTCTCGATGTCGAGCCATCCGAGCAGGACGTTTTCTTTAGTCACCCGAATGACCTGGAGATGTTCAGTCTGATCGGGGATGAGTTGGGGAACGACTTGACCCTTCTCAAGAATGATGTCGCCGAGGAGGAGGCGAAGTCCGTTCTGCCCGTAGCTACTCCCCGTAACACTCAGGTTGCTGAGTCGCTCGCGAATCTGCAGCTCTTCAACATTTTCTCCCCGCTGGTTTTCTGTTTCGCGATGAACCGAACGACGGGCGTAGGGATTGCGCTCGTTCTCCTTGAGAAGGAGTGGACGTTTCTCGGATGGGCGCATCTCGATAGGCATGGAGGGAACGAAGTTCAGCATAGGCTGAATAGCTCCAGGCATACCGGGCCGTCCCTGGACTGCACCAGAGGCCCCGGACTGACCGGGAGCCGCTCCGGTTGCGTTTCCGGGGACGAATTTGGTCTGGGCGACCGCGTCGTGCTGCCCGTGAGCGCAGGCGAGGAAAATTAAAGCAATGGTAGAGAAAATCTTCATGGTTGTGTCAGGGCATTGGATTAACTCTTGAGGAGGGGAATCTGGATCTGCAGCTCCATGTTGACGTTATTACCGCGATCGCCGCGTGTGAGAACGCATTTGGTGATGCGGCATGCGGGAATCGTCTGCTCAAGCTTCCCCAGCCAGTTGAGTGTTTTGACGTAGTCGTCTTCAAAGACGAGGTCTCCGACCAGCACTTCAGAGATTCTTTCGTTTTTGTCGACTTCGCGTTGATCGAACTGGCGCGAGATCGGAAGAATGTCTCCCTCACGAATGAGTTCGAGGATGCGACGCTCGGCTTCGTGCTGAGTACCAAAAGAGACGAAGTGCGGTTCCCACTCCGAGTAGATCCGGCGAAGATCGGCAGTTTTTGACTCAAGCGATTTCATCTGAATCTCTGCGAGTTGGGATTGCTGCTCCGCGGATTCGGCTTCGGAACGTGCCGACTCAGATGTGGTCCGGGCGGAAGCGGTTGAGTTGCGGAGCTGGCTCACGCCGTAAAGCATTCCGGCGATGAAGATCAGGAGCACAAAGCAGGCTGATTTGTGATTGTTCATAGCGAAAAAGGACGGGATGAATTATTCGGCGTAAATGATGGTTCCCTGATAGTCGATCGAGTCGCGGCCCTTCTTCTCGTCGGAGCTCACGATCTGGTAGTTCATGGAGGAAAGGGCAAGACGTGCTGTTTCAATCTGTTCGCTGCCGCCACCGTCGACTTTCAACATCAACTGGGTGTTGGAAGGGATTTCTGGATCGCGGGTCAGGGCCAATTCAGCGATCGTAGCATCTTTGCTCATGCTGCGACCGATCGTCACGGTGACGGGTTGGAGCGGACGAGCGCCTTCCAGCCAACGGGCAATACTTTCGGCCTCCTTTGACTCGCTGATTAGTCCCTGATGCTTGGCACGGTGCTGACCTTCGAGACCTCGGGCGTCGGTGATCCGCACGCGCATGGCGTTTTCGCTGGTTTCGTAGGCTTTCTTACTCAGGTAAAAGTAGAGGCTCAGCAGCACCGACGCGACGGCGACGAGGTAGAAGGCGGCCGGGACCAGTTTGTAGGCAGACGGCAAGCCGGCGGAAACGTTTTGTCTCTCGGTTTTAATATCGTGGATAATGTAGTCCATGAGAAGTCCGGGGGGCTTAGTGATTGCCAAGGATGTTCCAAAGGTTGTTCTCATCGGTCACGTCAGTGACATGCAGACCGCCCAGGATCGGGAGATAGGAACGTGTGAACTCTCCCTGCTTCTTGTCTTCCATGAGGAGGACGCGAGTGGTGGGGGCAGCGGCATCGAGAAAGGGGCGAAGCATTTGCGAGACAGTCGATTCGCCTCCCGGGGCAAGACCGCTTCGGCAGCGAAGGTCCTGCCATTGGCCGTTCTTCTGGCGGATGACGCAAAGAGAGTTGTCGAGCCAGGTAAGGACGATTAGGTCCTGACTTTTCAGTGAATTGTCAGTGTGAATCTGATTGAGCAGGCGAGCCGTCATGGCGAACAGGCCGACACAGATGCGGGCGGGCTTGAGGTTATGGGTGCGCATCGTTTCTTCGATCGATTTGATCATGGAATCGTCGCACGCCATCATGAGGCTGGCGCTGGTTTCGGGGTTGTGATGCAGGGCGTATCGCTTGGAGCGATCGTGCTTGGTGCCGAGGATAGACTTCGGGTTTTGGCGAAGTTCCTCGTCCCAGCCCTTCTTGCGGGAAAGATTATGCTCCAAGCTGATGAGGAAGCGGTTGTTTACGGAGATGCCAAGCCAGCCGTCTTCGGTCAGGGAAGCCCAGTGTCCGCCCATCTGTGCCGCAACATCACTGAACTCACCATCGGCGACGCCGATATCATCGGTTTTGCCTTTCTTGTTGATTGAGCACCATGAGACCTGGCCTCGACTTATATTAATGAGGGTCGATTTCTTTTTAGGAAAGCGGGCCGGCCAGGCGAAACGGGGATTGTCAGCTTCAGGGCGGAAGGCCGCGAAGCTAAGGACGTCCTTAATGTCTTTAATTTCCATGGAGTTTTAGCGGGGTAAAGTGTCAGGGGACGATTTGAGTTCCTCATTATGGAGGTATTCGGCGACCTCGTGTTCAGAGAAGCCGGTGCTGGCGGGGATGCTGGATCGCCAGCCTTCGTATTCGCGCAGTTTCATACTGTGCTCGAAGTTCATCATTCCCTTGGTGATGCCGGTCTCGAGCTCGTGTTCGAGACGCTTGAAGTCGCCGCGGCGGACCATACCGGTGACGGAGTCGTATGGGAAAAGAACCTCGTGAATGGGGAAACGGCGTTCCTGTTGTCCGTCGAGCAGGAGCTGCTGACAAAGGATCATTCGCATGGAATCGGCAAATGAGAGCATGGCGTTTTCCATGCGCTCGGTCGGAATCATCTTGAGAAATCGCTGCACTGTCTGCGCGGCAGATGAGGTGTGCATCGTTGCGATTACGACGTGCCCGGTCTCTGATGCCTGCAGAGCAATCTCGGCAGTGAGGCCATCACGAATCTCACCAATCATGATGACGTCAGGTGCCTGGCGCAGCGAAGCTCGCAGCGACATTCCGAAGTCGAGCTCGTCGGAGCCCATCTCGCGCTGGGTCACGAGGGAGGGGAGGTTGGTAGGGAGGATATACTCAATTGGATCCTCAAAAGTAATGATGTGTTCCCGGCGGCGTTCGGCGCGAGCTTTGATCATGGCCGCAATGGTGGTCGACTTACCGGAGCCAGTCGCGCCGCATACAAGAAAAAGGCCATTCTCAGCTTCGAGATAGGCTTTGAGCGCCTGGGGAGGGAGAGAAATCTGCTGTGGCGTCGGAATGTGATTCGGGAGGAGACGCATGACCCAGCGCAGGCGGCCACGTGTGGTCATTTGGTTCACACGGAAACGAAGGGGGCCGATCTGGGTGGCGAAGTCTTCGGTGCCGGGTTTCACCTCTATTTCTTCTTCCGGCTGATAAATGAATGAATCGACAATGAGTTCGCCATTCTTTCGGTAAATCAGCTGCTCGCGGGGAGTGATGTAGAAATCACTGATGCTGTGCTGCTGAGCCAGATGGAGGATCCGGTTTCCCAGGGGGCTTCTTTCGTCAATGCCTTGCATGGGTTTTTCAGGTGAAAAGAGAGGGGCGGAAAATTATAAAACTTTCGTTAAAAACAAAAATTACCATAATTAAAATGGATAACAAGAGTGAAAATTCTTATTTTTATAAAATAAATGGTTGATATTTAAAAAACCATAATTATAATAAATTTGAAATTATCCACTTCCAGTAAAATGAAGACCTCATTTTTTCTTATTATCACCACAGCCCTTGCTTTTGCAGGATTGAGCCCGCTCCGGGCCCAATACGGTCAAGACATGGGTATCTATAACGACGCCGAGTATGAAGCGGCGGCCGCGCCATTGAGAAATGTGCCTGCAACTCAATACAGCTTCTCCAAGGCCAACCTGAGCGACGTCATGAGACTGATCGCTGCCGATGCAGGAATCGGTTTCTTCGGTTTGCCTGACGGCACTGAAGGAGGCGACCGCCTCGTGACCTTCACGCTTACGGCCCCGCCATTTATCGCTCTCGAAACCCTCGCCAAAGCCAACGGCGTTAGTCTCATCCCTCGAAATGGAATTTGGTATCTCCGCCCGGCTAATGACCGCGAGCTGATCGGCCGTATCTACGAAATTAACTACAATGCCCAGGAGCTTGTTACTAAGAACAACCAGGGCGGCGGCCTTTCCGGTGGTTCCGGCGCGACCGGCGCGGGAGGCACTGGTAGTCTTAACCTCCAGGGGGCTCCTGATTTCTTTGTGACCGAACCTTCTCGCATCCTTGAAGATATTCAGAACATTCTTGATATTCCGACCACGGGCGCGAACGCCGCATTTGCTCCGACCGCTTCTGTCGACAACCTGACGCAGCTGGCTCTCGCCAATGCTGTCGGTGCGGATATCGTGGCCCGTCCTAGCGGAGGCGCGGCTTCCGAAGATGAGGGAGGCGGCTCCAAGGTGATCTGGAACAGTGACTCGAATACC
The DNA here is from genome assembly GCA_013213905.1 of Verrucomicrobiales bacterium. Classification (GTDB taxonomy): domain Bacteria; phylum Verrucomicrobiota; class Verrucomicrobiia; order Verrucomicrobiales; family DEV007; genus Arctic95D-9. The sequence continues at coordinate 21,275 of JABSSQ010000335.1, forward strand.
CTTTACGTTGTCGCAACTCGCCAGCAGCACCAGTGGATCGAAGCTTACCTCGCTTCTGCAGATCGACCGCAGCCGATGATTTCTGTGGAAGTGAAGTTCCTTGAGACCCGCAAAAACCCGACGACCGATTTTGGCATCGACTGGGATGGAGTGACAGGTTCCAACGGCCTTGAGCTGACACTCAGTGACAACACGGGGTCGCTTAACCTCGACCGTATCGGTGACTACACCCTGCCTACGGCCGTCCTCAGTTACAGTGACCTGAACTGGAAGCTTCGCGCACTTTACCAGGACCAAAACGCGAAGGCGGTTTCCTTCCCTCGCATGGTGACGCTCGATAACCGTGAGGTGTCTTTCCGAAGCGTCGTCAACCAACCGGTTCTCGGTTCCAGCGCCAGCGCCAGCCTTGGTGCCGGGGCGACCCAGACCTCCTCTGTGGAATACCTGCCTATCGGCACCGTCATCAATATCCTGCCCAAGCGGATGGCAGGGGACAAGATTCTGCTGAACGTCTCCGTTACGATTTCTGACATTGTGGGAACTGAAATCATCAACGGTAACCCTTTCCCGATTGCAACGTCACGAGTCTACACGGCACCCCTCACGGTGAAGAGCGGCTACACGGTTGCAATCAGTGGTCTCGACGCCGCCCGCACCAACGAGTCGGATGCCGGTGTTCCGGTTCTCGGTCGCATCCCTGTCATCGGATATGCTTTCAAGAACCGCCGCGAAGAGCGCAATCGCCAGCATCTCATGATGCTCATCACTCCCGTTGCGCTGGAACCTGGCGTAGAGGGCCTGACCAAGAAGCCTATCACTGCTGAGCCGTGGAAAGTGCCGCCGGCAGGGGCTGACAACTATGGTGCCAAGGCTCCGGTTTATGACGCGCATTACTATCAGAATCAGCCACATATCAATGAGGTTCCTGAGTTCAACAGTGCTTCAGTGGAGTCCCGTAAGACGAACCAGACCTTCGGAATGCGCACCAACGCTGATCTCGAGAAGGAACCTGAAGAGGCCGTGGTGACCGAGCTCCGCCTCGGCGCCAGTGCCGGAGAGTCTCAGCCGATCCAGGCTATGCCGGTCGATGAGCTATATGCCGGGGTGACTCGCGAGCAGACCGTGACTAACAACTCCACCAGTATGCAGGCGATTCCGGATGCCTTGAACACTCCGAATGTGGTCGAGGATATCTCTTCCATCATCGAGGCACCTGCACCGGCGCCCGAACCGGAGGCCGCACCGCAGGAGCCGGCTGTCGAAGTCGAAGCGCCTGAAGCTGCTGTCGAGGAAGTTCCAACTGCGTCCGCTGAACCGGGTGGGTCGGCAGCTCCCGTTGAGGGCAAAGAAAGCCCGAGCGCTGTCGCTCCGGCTAAGCCCGGAGGCAACGGGCGCGTCGCTGAAATGCGCTCTTCGCTCGATGGATTGAAAGCCGAGTTGGCCAGGATTCCTGAAGGTGATGCCAAGCTTTCGGCTGATGACGCCCAGATGGTAATGAATGTTTATGAAGAGTCCCAAGCCCTCCTCGGCCAGGTGGACGAAGCCCGCGGAAAACAGTCCGGCCCGCTCCAGGGTGAGCTGGGTGATGTCTGGTGGGAGCTGATCAATGTGAAGACGACTGCTATGAAAATGAGCCGTCGTTCACCTAAGAGCCTCGCTCTCCGAACCGAGGGAGCAGAGGACTCCGAGTAAAAGACTTTCCCGGTTTCTTTGGGAAATATACAAGAAGTGGATGGCTGCCCCGTGGCGTAATGCTGCGGGGCAGTTTTCACTGCTTTTACAAACCGCCAGTGTCTTTGTAGTTACGGCACGCGGATGTTTGTTTATGGTAGGAGGCGATGGCTCTTCCTCCTTCACTTCCGGCCGATCACCGACGTGATCAACTCGTCGCAGCGATTAAGGACAACCTGGTCCTTTTGTTTGGGCTGGTAGCATTTGCCTGGGCTCTCGAAATTGTAGATGTCCTTCTTTTCGGGCTGCTTGATAACTTCGGAATCAAGCCGCGCACCTTGCCCGGAATTTGGGGAATCTTCGCTTCGCCATTTCTACATGCCGGATTCGGTCACCTGATTTCGAACACGATACCGTTTCTTATCCTCGGAGGAGTCGTGCTGATGGGGGGACGAAAGGTGTTCGTATCCGCTTCGCTCTTTATCATCCTCATCGGCGGGGGTGCCTTGTGGACGCTGGGGCCGGGAAATACGGTGCATGTGGGCGCCAGCCTTTTGATCTTCGGCTATCTAGGCTTCCTCATCGCACGTGGATTGTTTGAGAAATCCGTCTTCTGGGTTGTCGTTGGCGTCGCGATTCTCATCTTCTACGGCGGGATGCTTCAGGGGATACTGCCCAGCGATCCCTATGTCTCGTGGCGGGGCCATCTCTTTGGATTCATTGCCGGAATCCTTGCTGCCAGGGTCATGTTCACCAAAGAAAAGGATTCTCCGGCGATCACCTGATCCGGGATTCGAATGCTGCCAGTCTAAGAATCGTAGTCCCGGATCGCTTCCAGGAACGGCTCGAGGTAGCGCTCCGCTTTGACTTCACCGATGCCCCGGATTCGCAGGGCTTGCTCTTCGGTTTTGGGGCGGAGACGAGTGAGAAATTCGAGAACTTGGTTGCCGAAGATTACGTAGGCCGGTTTGCCTTCCTCCTTGGCGAGGCGGTTTCGGACTGACTTGAGTTCTTCGAAAAGCTCTTCGTCGAAAGCCAGTTCCTGCAGAACCGGGTGTGAGGTGCCCGCCTTCGACGATCCCTGCTTCTGGTCCCTGTCCGGCCAGGCGAGTTGAAAGTGGCGTTCCCCACGCATCACCTCGGCCCCTCGGCGGGTGATAGTGAGAAGGGGGTAGGGTGTTTTCTTGATGGCGACGAGCCCGGCACGTTCCATCTCAGACAAGAGTGCGAAGACATACGAAGAACCACAGTCCTTGAGAATTCCGTAGGTGGTGAGCTCGTCGAGTCGCGCCGCCTTGAGATCCTGTGACTTGGATCCGGTCAACATCTGCACGATCTTGCCCTTGCCGATGCGAGGTTCCCAATTGCCGCCTCCGTCCCGTCTGCAGGTGCGGGCGACTCCCGACAGGGCCTTCCGTGCAATGACGAATTCCTCGTCATCAGGTTCCCGCCCATCGCGGTTGGTGGATTCGTCACAGATGTCGCAACTACCGCAGGGGGTGGAATCAGATTCACCAAAGTATTCAAGGATCCACTGCTGGCGGCAGACGTCCTGCTCGTAGCAGAACTTGATCATGGCATCGAGTTTTTCCCTGTCGCGTCGTTCTTTCTCGTGAAGCGATTCGCTGTTGATTGCGAGGTCAGAGTCCTTCAGTTCGGGATTCGCCAGGCGTGTGCCGCGAGCCCGCTCGCCGGGAATGTCATAGCGCTCCAGGTATCCTGATCGGACCAGGTGAGAGATAGCGCTGCTGACCTGCATCGTGTTCTTCACGTTAATCCGGTCAGCGAGATCGCGAATCGGAATGGCGACACCTTCGTTACTCGCACCGCATAGATGGTAAAGCGCGGTGTAGGTGTCGAGAATGACCTCGGGGGTCGGGTTGCTGCCCTCGATAAAAAATTCCTGGGTGCGGGTGTCGGCGTAGTTGAACAGCAATTCGCAGACAGCCGGTTCACCATCGCGTCCGGCACGTCCGGCTTCCTGGTAGTAGGCTTCGATGCTGCCGGGCACGTCGAAGTGGGCCACAAAGCGAACGTCGGGACGGTCGATACCCATGCCGAATGCGTTGGTGGCGACGACGACATCATAGCTGCGGTCGAGGAACATGTTCTGGGCCCATTCGCGATCCTTGTCTTCCATGCCGCCATGGTAAGCGACCAGCTTGACGCCCATTCCTGACAAAGACGCACTGACCTCCTCAACGCGTTTCCGGGTCGAGCAATAGACAATGCCGGTGCGCTGTGAATCGACGAGGGATTTGAGGCGATTGTATTTGGTCCGGTGATCCTCACAATGCACGACACGAAGCGCCAGGTTGGGGCGTTCGAAACCGCTGATGGAAACAAACGGGTCGCGCAGCTTCAGCACCTTCAGAATATCGTCGCGGACGACCGGAGTCGCAGTGGCGGTGAAGGCAGCGGTCTGCGGATGGTCGAGTTCTTCGAGCGCTTCCGAAAGGCGAATGTAGTCCGGACGAAAGTCATGTCCCCACTGGCTGAGACAGTGGGCTTCGTCGACCGCGAAGAGTCCGATTGGCACCTGTTTGAGTGCGTGGATGAACTGGCTGCTGCGGAAACGCTCGGGCGCGATATAGACGAGTTTGAATCTCCCTTCCGCCAGATCCCGAAGCCGGTCGCTCTGCTCAGCGGGGGAGAGGGTGCTGTTGATCATCGTCGCCGGGATGCCTTTTCGCTGAAGGCCGTCGACCTGGTCCTTCATCAGGGCGATGAGCGGACTCACCACGAGGGTGACGCCCTCCATCACCATGGCGGGCAACTGGTAGCAGAGTGATTTGCCGCCGCCGGTCGGCATGACGGCAAGGGTGTCCTGGCCAGAGAGCAGGGCGGAAACAACGGTTTCCTGGCCGGGCAGGAATTCCCCGAAGCCAAAATGATGCTCCAACGCCTCCAGTGGGTCGCGGATCAATCGTGTGTCGGCAACGAGATTCGTCATGCGGAAACCGTGTGTTAATCTGAACAGTAAATACGGGTTGCGCCCCAAAAACGCAACGATTTTTTCTTTCACCGGATTCAGGACAGGGCTATGCGAAGAGTCATGGAAGATCTGCGCATCGCAATTCTAGGTCACCGGTTCATGGGCCGGGCTCACTCCAATGGCTGGAGCCAGACCACAAAGTTCTTTGATCCACCTTATCGACCCGTTCTGCAAGTGGCCTGTGGCCGCGACGCTGAAGATTTGCAGCAGTTTGCCGATCGCTGGGGCTGGGCCGAGATCGAAACGGACTGGCACAAGGTGATGGAGCGCGATGACATCGACGTCGTTGATGTGTCTTTGCCCACTCATCTGCATGCCGAGCCGGCGATCGCGGCAGCCGAAGCCGGAAAGCACGTTTTCTGTGAGAAGCCGTTCTGCCGCACGGCCGACGAAGCGGAAGCCATGCTGGCTGCGGCAGAAAAAGCCGGTGTGGTGCATTACGTGAATCACAATTACCGCCGTTGTCCGGCCGTTGCGCTTGCCAAAAAGATGATCGATAACGGCGAGATCGGTGAGATTCGCCATTGGCGGGGCGCGTATCAGCAAAGTTGGCTCAACCCTCTGGAGCACCCGCTCGACTGGAAGCTCAGAAAAGCGACTGCCGGTGCCGGCCCCCTCTGGGACCTTGGTTCCCACGCCGTCGATTTGGCCCACTTTCTGGTGGGAGACTTCACGGAGTTGATTTGCCATGGCAAGCAATTCGTCAGTGAGCGTCCCTTGGCAGAAGATTCTTCTCAAACGGGGCAGGTCGAAGTCGAATGTGCGGCCAATCTTATGGGCGAGTTCAAAAACGGAGCCCTCGCTACGATTGAGACCACCCGCTACGCGACCGGACGTCGCAACCGCCACACGTTTGAAGTCTATGGGACCAAGGGCGCGATCACTTGGGACATGGAAGACATGAACCGTCTCAAGTTTTACAACGAAGGTGATCCCGAGGGGCTGAGGGGTTTCCGCGATATCATGGTGAATGAGCCAAGCCACGAGTATGCCAACGCCTGGTGGCCTCCCGGCCACATTATTGGTTATGAGCATGCCTTCGTGCATGCCGCCGTTGACTTCATGGAGGCAATCAAGGATGGAAACGGGATCAAGCCGGACTTCAATGACGGTGTCAAAATCATGAAGGTGCTCGAAGCATCGCTGCGTTCCATGGAGACGGGCGAGCGGGTGAAGTTGTAAGATAGAATCTCGGAATCTTGGCAAGTTCCGCTACCTGGTTCAGGAAGTAGCGGAAGATGCCAACCTTTAGAAGTGAGTCGGCTATGAAAGTCATTGGTTGCCAGTGGGATATCGCCTGGGAGGATCCGCAGGCGAACTATGCCCAGGCCCTAGCTCTGCTTGAGTCTGCTGGCAATGCTGACCTGATTGTCCTGCCGGAAATGTTCAGCACCGGCTTTACCATGGATGTAGCGAAAGCAGCGGAGGCTGTGCCATCAGGGGCGGAAGCTTTTCTGAAACGTCTGGCTTTGCGGCACAATAGCGCTGTGTTAGGAGGGTTGGTCAGGCAGAGCGACGACGGCTCGGGGAGAAATGAGCTGATCGCTTTCGATCCCGCAGGAGAGGAACTGGTCACGTATCAAAAGAATCGCACGTTTCGTTATACTGGAGAGTCGGACTTTTACGAAAACGGTTCCGAAGTGGTTGTGTTTGAGTGGCAGGATTGGAAGATCGCACCGCTGATCTGCTACGATCTTCGTTTTCCTGAATTGTTCCGTCGAGTCACGGCAGGGGGCGCTGAATTGATCGTTGTCATCGCGAGTTGGCCAACCGTTCGCGTGGATCATTGGCTGACCCTGCTTCGAGCTCGCGCAATCGAAAACCTGGCTTACGTCGTCGGGGTGAATCGTTGCGGCAGTGATCCGAATTATGACTATCCTGGCCGGAGCGTGGTCGTCGATCCGTGGGGCGTGATCATCGAGGATGCCGGTATAGGGGAAGGCCTGGTCGAAGCGGAAATTGACCTCGATAAAGTCAAGGCCTGGCGTGAGGAGTTTCCGGCGTTGAAGGACTTGGAGTTTTAAGAGACTTTTACTAGCTCCTCTTAGTTATCGTTCATCTCCAAGTTGTACTTGATTCCTGGCAACAGAGTTTGCATAACCCAAGTCTGATGTCGACTGAGTTGTCTTCAGTTTCTTTGTTGGAGATGCGAGGAATCCACAAGCGGTTTCCCGGAGTGCATGCTTTGAACGAGGTGCATCTGGCCCTGCACGCTGGCGAAGTTTTGGCTCTTCTCGGAGAGAACGGTGCAGGTAAGAGCACTCTCATCAAGATGCTGGGAGGCGCTCACCAGCCTGACGAGGGAGATATCCTGATTGATGGCTCTCCGGTGACGATTGACTCGGCGACGGCAGCCCAGGAGGCCGGGGTTGCTGTCATTTATCAGGAATTCAACCTGGTGCCCGAATTGACGGTGGCGGAAAACCTTTTCCTTGGTCGTGAGAAGACGAGGTTTGGCTTGGTAGATTTGTCAGGCGAGAAAGGGGAGGCAAAGCGATGGCTAGAGCGCATCGGGCTCGGTATCGATCCGGACGTGAAATGCGGGCAATTAACGGTGGCTCAGCAACAGGTCGTTGAAATCGTAAAGGCGCTTGCCTTTGATGCCCGCATCCTCGTGATGGACGAGCCTTCAGCGGTGCTGACTGATCAGGAAGTGGAGAAGCTCTTCGAGGTGGTTCGTGATCTCAAGGAAAGTGGGATTGGAATCATTTACATCAGCCACCGCCTCGACGAGATCGATGCGATTGCCGACCGCTTGCTCGTTCTCCGTGACGGGCAGTACATCGGGGAGGGGCAGGTGTCGGAGACGGATCGCGATACCCTGATTGAGATGATGGTGGGGCGTTCCCTTGAAGAAGAGTTTCCTCCGCGTGACGTCGAAAAGGGGGAGGAAGTGCTTCGAGCCGAGGGTCTGAATCGAGGACGAGCCGTTCAGGACGTGAGCTTTTCTGTGAGGGCCGGCGAGATCGTCGGGTTCGCCGGGCTGGTCGGAGCGGGGCGAACGGAGACGATGCGCTTAATTGCCGGGGCGGATGTTCGGGAGTCCGGCGACATTCGCGTTCGAGGCGAAGAGGTGGAGGTTCGAACTCCTCGAGATGCGATTGCTGCCGGGATCTGCCTTTTATCCGAGGACCGTAAGGGTGAGGGGCTGGTTCTTTCCCATTCCTCAGTCGATAACTTCGGGCTGCCCAACCTGGTTCGATTCAGCCGGAGCGGCTGGATCAATGAGCGAGCCGAGCGCGAAGAGTTCGAACGCTATCGCGGAGAAATTTCCATCAAGGTGGCGGGACCGGACCAGCTGGCCGGGGAGTTGTCAGGCGGTAACCAGCAGAAAGTCGTTTTAGCGAAGTGGTTGGCCCGGCATGCTGATGTGATCCTTTTTGATGAACCGACCCGCGGCATTGATGTCGGGGCGAAATACGAGATTTATCAACTCATGAACCGTCTCGCGGCCGAGGGGAAGGCGATCGTGATGGTGAGCAGTGAGCTGCCTGAAATCCTTGGAATGAGCGATCGCATTCTCGTGATGCGGGAAGGGCGATTAGTGGGAGAAATTGAAAATTCACCGGAGACGACCCAGGAAGATGTCCTGGTGTTGGCCATGGAAGAGATTGCGACTGGATGAAGAAGTTTTTGGCAGAGTATGGAATGGTGTTAGTGCTGCTGGCGCTTTGTGCGTTGTTCAGTTTGCTGACCCTGAAACAGGAAAGCGCGACGGGAAGTGCCGCTGCGACACGGGTGGCGGTAGAGGTCGAAGCCGGGGTGCCACCGGGCAGTCACGTCTTTGTGGTCGGGGCTGCGAAGAAGCCGTCGGGGGAATTTGCCGGCCTCGTCGCGTCCGAGTTGGAGAAAGGTGAGGTTGTCGAGGTCACGCAAGTGATTGGAACGCCGCGCGACCTTCGCCAGGCCTGGGATGCGGCAAAGGCGGATGGAAAGACTCCTGAGGCCCTGGTGGTGAGTGGCGATGTGTTGAAGTGGACGATCCTGCCGGCCCTGGCTGAGGAGTCAGCTGATCTTCAGCTGATTCAGCCGACTGAGAGAATGGTTTCGGACTTTTTGAAGCGCGGAAATCTTTTGGCGATTGTCGACCGAATCGTTGTCATCGCTGTCATGGCGATCGGCATGACCCTGGTCATTTTGACCGGAGGGATCGACCTCTCGGTGGGAAGTCTCGTTGCCTTGTCAGCCGTGATCGCAACGCTGGTGATGAAGATGATGGGTGGACTCGAAGCTGGAGGAGGAGCCGTCTGGACCGGCTTCCTTGCCGCGACCCTGGCTTGCGGTTTGATCGGGGCGATGGCCGGATTCCTTGTCGCCCGGTTTGAGGTGGCTCCGTTTATCACCACCCTCGCCGTGATGCTGATTGCGAGGGGGGTGGCGTTCATGATGACGGGCGGCTTTTCCATCTACCAGGTGCCGGAATCCATCACCTGGCTGGGGAGGGGATCGACTCTCGGCATTCCTAACACGGTCGTTGTCCTGGTTGTCTTTTACGCCGCGGCTCATGTCTTAATGAGGCACACCCGATGGGGACGCTACATCTACGCGGTCGGTGGCAACGAAGAGGCGGCCCGTCTCTCCGGCGTTCCAGTAAAACAGATCCTGCTCTTTGTGTATTTCGTGTGCGGCCTGTGTGCCGGATTTGGTGGCTGCATCCAGGCGTCGCAACTTGCGACGGGCGCTCCCAACCTCGGCGTGATGTTCGAGCTGTCTGTTATTGCTGCGGTGGTCGTCGGGGGCACGAGTCTCTCGGGAGGATCCGGGCGCATCATGGGTACCCTGATCGGGGCGTTTATCATTTCGGTGATCCAGAATGGAATGAACCTCCTTGGCTTCGACAGTTACCTGCAGCAAGTCGTTCTCGGGGCTGTGATCCTGTTTGCTGTCCTGCTCGATAAGGCCCGGCAGAAAGGAACCGCGACGGTTAAACATTGATCCACGCTCTTGAATTTCGTAAATCCTACCAAGCTATGAAACGTCTCACTTTTCTTTTGTTCTCGATGGTTGCTCCCTTTATCCTGGGAGGTTGCGGGGGCGACGCTGATTCGCCTATTCATGCCATCGAAGCGAAGGGGCGCATCGGAATGACCTGTATGGATCTGACCAATCCGTTCTTCAAGTTGATCGCCAATGTGATGACCGAAGAAGCTGCCCTGCAGGGCTATACGGTGACAGCCCTCAGCGGGGAGCTCGATCCAGCGAAGCAGAACAGTCAGCTCTCCGATTTCGTGGCTCAAGGATACGATGCCATTTTCCTGAACCCGGTAGATTCCAAGGCAGTCGGCCAGGGAGTCAAGGCGGCCCACGAAGCCGGCATTCCCGTGTTCTCTTTCGATATCCAGGTCAGCGACGAGGAGGCTGCCGAGCTTGTGGTCTCACATATTGGAAGCGATAACTACCAGGGAGGACGACTTGCCGGTGAGAGCATGATGAAAGCGCTGGGCAACAAGGGCAGTGTGGCGATCCTTTCGCTGCCGGAAGTTTCTTCCTGCATTTTGCGGGTGCAGGGATTTCGCGATGCCCTAGAAGACGCAGGAAGCCCGATCGAAATTGTCACTGAGTTGAGTGGCAAGGGCAGCCGTGATGCCGGCTACACCGTGGCGACCGACATTCTTCAGGCTCATCCTGACATAAACGGAATTTTCGCGATCAATGATCCATCCGGTTTGGGAGCGCACGCAGCCGTGGTGAAGGCAGGCAAAGAAGAGCAGATCACGGTGGTGGCGTTTGACGCGTCGCCCGCGGGCAAGCAGGGAGTATTTGAAAAGAAGCTCTACGACACCCCGCAGCAGTTTCCCCGTAGGATGGCAGAGGGAACCGTTCAGGCTTTTGTTGACTACCTGGCAGGAAACGAGGTGGAGAAGAAGGTGCTGATCCCCTGCGCTCACTATAATCACGAAACCTCTGTTGACGACGAGAGTCGGATTGCGGAGCAGTGGTAGGATGCTGCGTGATTCTGCTCTCCAAGCTGAGATTCAGCGTTGGCGTGCCCTAGCCTGCAGCCGCTTGAGGTGTGCCAGCCTGACGAGGGACACGATGAGGAGGATGCCAAAGGCCAACGAAATGATCAGCCCGATGGCGGTGGTGTTTATCGAGGTGCTGACGCTTTCTGCAAGAGTTTGCGGATCTCCGGTAGCGGTGGCACCCACCTTTTGGAAGGCCTGAATCATATTGACGACAGTACTTCCAAGTCCGAGGACAGGCGGCAGAATGATTCCCCCGACGGAAATCCAGAGAACCTTTTTCCAGACGCCGGCTTTTGCGACGAGGGTCTGATCTTCACTTACTGTCGGATTCATTCACGGCTTCGGTCAGGGGTGAGTGTTCTATGTTAGATTAATTGTGCTGGGCTTGGAGAAGGCGAAGCCAACAGGCCGGTGTGAAGACTCCATATTCTTATCGAGCAATCGTTCCGAGTCCCACCATTTTTGACGGGGTCAGTTTCACTTAGTCACCGACCCTGGACCGAAAGAATGCGCCGATCGAGTAAATGTAGAGGTAGGGCATCACGTTGACGTAGTCGTCGGTAGGCCAACCGCCCTTTGGGCAAAGCCACGTTTCGTCGGAACCGGGTTTGAGGCATCTGGGACAGACGGCCGGGAACTCTTTTCCCCTGACGGCTTCGTCGATTTTTTCATCCCATGGGTCAGGAGTGTCGTCGACTTGAAAAGCCTTTAGCAGAGCTTGAGCGAGAGGTCCTTTGAAAGTTGTCATGGAAATTGAATAAGCTGAACAGCGACCCACAGCTTTGAACTGAGACAGTTCAGACGTTTATATCAAAACGAATCGAGCGACAGAATTGAACTGTAATCTGCAACGAGTTTTGTAACAGGGTTGGGTGATCGACCAAACCCTATTGACAGTAGAAATGGAAGGGCTCGGGTTCGCTTTACTTTCCGAACTTCCAAAGGTGTCTGTCGCTGCGAATGTAAAGCGCACCGTTGTCGAGTGAGGCGGTGCTGAGAATTGTTTCTCCCAGTTCGATCTCACTGACGATCTTACCTTCTTCGCCTGACACATCTACGACCAGCCCGACTCCTGCCTCACTGAAGAGGTAGATAAGACCGTCAGCACCCGCAACGGGGCTGCCGCTGAAGGCTCCGACGGGTGTGGCAGACTTGTCAGAACGCTCCAAGCGAATACGCCAGAGACGTTCTCCGGTTTCGCGGTTGGCGCAGTTGAGGACGCCGGCATTGTTGATCACAAAGACTTTGTCACCGATCACGAGCGGACTGGAGGTTCCTGGTCGTTGGGCTGATTCATTCCAGTGCTTGACCGGCTCACTGCCGTCCGTTTTCACGGTGATCGCAGTGAGGCCACCGGAAGGAATGTAGAGGGTATCTCCCGCAGGAGCACTCGAAGGAATAGTGGAGGCACCATTTCCGAAGTTAAACAGTTCAGACCCGGTGTCTGGCACGACGCCGAGAACACCCTTGCTCGATTGCAGGGCGACGACTTCTTCACCGTCCACATTGAGGATCGTAGGGGAAGTCCAGTTGGCCGCC
>JABSSQ010000336.1 GCA_013213905.1 Verrucomicrobiales bacterium
ATCGGCTTCATGCCGACGGCGTCGACTCCACGCTGACGCAGCGCTTCGATCAGGCGGACCGTCACCCAGGTCTTGCCGACGTCGGTGTCGGTCCCGGTGATGAACAGTCCACCCTTCATTATTCGCCGATCTCCTGCTGGATCGCGTCGGCCAACTCGTCGATCTGTCGCTCAATCTGTTCGGCGTCACGACCTTCGATCAAAATTCTCATGAGGGGTTCGGTACCGGAGTAACGGATAAGGACGCGCCCACTGTCACCCAGCTCATTCTCGATCTCGGCGACTTTGGCCGCGGCTTCCATCTCTTCGAGGCCGGGCTTCTTCGAAACCCTGACATTGCGCTGAGCCTGGGGGAACTTGGTCAGCACTTTCCGCAGCTCACTGAGTGGCTGCCCCTTCTTCTTCACGATGCGAAGCAGTTGCAACGCAGAGACGAGCCCGTCACCGGTGGTGTTGTGATCCAGGAAAATAAAGTGACCGCTCTGCTCACCGCCGAGGTTGTAGCCTTGCTCTTTCATCTTCTCGAGCACGTAGCGGTCACCGACGCCGGCACGAATGACCTGGCCGCCAGCGTTGCGAACCGCTTCCTCAAGACCGGCGTTACTCATCACGGTGGCAACGAGCGTGTTGTCCTTGAGCGTGCCTTCTTCGATCATAGCGACGGCGGCGATGGCCATGATTTCATCACCATCGAGGACAGAGCCGTTTTCGTCGCAGAGCAGAACGCGGTCGGCGTCACCATCGTGAGAGACTCCAACCTGGGCTCCGGTTTCCTTGACGAGCCCTTCGATAACTTCGGCATGAGTGCACCCGCAGTCCGCATTGATGTTGATGCCGTTAGGCTGGTCGTGAAACGAGGTCACTTTGGCGCCAAGGGAATGAAGCGCCGCAGCACTCGTCTGATAGCTCGCCCCGTTAGCGGCATCGAGCGCGATGTTCATGCCCTCGAGCAGCTCGCTGTCGTTGCCAACGCCTTCACGAACAAAGGCCACGTAATCTTCCACGGCGTTCTCAAGCTGGAAACAGCGCCCGGTGGCGCCTTCGTGAGAGGTCGGGTCGGCGAGCACCCGTCGCTCAATCTCGAGTTCGAAGGCATCATCGAACTTGAACCCGTCGGGCCCGAAAAACTTGATGCCGTTGTCTTCAAAAGGATTGTGGGAGGCAGAAATCACCACGCCGAGGATGGCGCCACGCTTTCGGGTCAGCATGGCCACGGCCGGAGTGGGGATGACACCGGCGAGGTAGACGTCAACCCCCCGGGAATTTAACCCGGCAGCGATGGCCTGCTCCAGCATATCGCCAGACTGGCGGGTGTCCTTGCCGATGACGACAGTGGGCCACTCGCGTGAACCGTCGTTCTTTTCCAGCAGCACTTCGGCCACGGCCTGCCCGAGGCGCACGGTAAATTCCGGCGTCAGGGGGTAAACATTGGCTTTGCCGCGAATGCCGTCAGTTCCGAAGAACTGTCTCTTGGTGTCACTCATGTTCCGTGAAAGTCACTTGCCGGACTTATCGCCGGGAACCGGTGTCGTCAAGGGAGCAAGAATAGTTTC
>JABSSQ010000337.1 GCA_013213905.1 Verrucomicrobiales bacterium
CAACGAGGAATCGGCCAAGGCCTTTTGGCGTGAGGACGTGCGGCGCGAAGGGCGCCCACGTGAAGACTGGCAGTTGGAACAATGGGCGAACGCGATCCGCTGGTATCTGGATTGGCTTGCCGCCTGTGCCGAGGCTGGAGCCGATCATCGGAGTCTCGCCGAAAGGGTTCGTGGTGCGGTTCGGTCAGCCGGTGGCCGCCGTGGGCTGGCTCGGAGGACCAAGCAGTCCTACAGTTTGTGGGCGGCCCGCTACGCCAACTTTGCCAGGGACGAACGCAGCGTCATGGACGTCGATACAGCCACGCGCTTTCTGACGTCCATCGTCGAAGATGAGGATTGCGCCTACTCTACCCAGAAGCAGGCACTCAATGCGCTCGCCTTCTTCTTTAAACATGTCTGTGGTATCGAGAATCCTGTTTTCGAAGTGAAGCTGAGGAAAACTGGAGCGCGTGTGCCAGTGGTGCTTTCCAAACGCGAAACTCATCGAGTGATCGACGAACTTGAGGCATCATCAGATCGCTACGGACTGGCGGCCCGATTGCAGTACGGGGCAGGGCTTCGGTTATCGGAATTGGTCAGGCTGCGGGTCAAGGATGTCGATATCGAGCGAGGGATGCTGACTATTCGCCAAGGTAAAGGCGACAAAGATCGAGTGACGATCATCCCGAAATTACTGCGCGAGGAATTGAGGCAGCAGGTGGATGCGGCGAGGGAGTTGTGGAAGGCAGACCGCGAAGCAGGACTAGCGGGCGTATATTTGCCCGGAGCCCTGGCGAGGAAATTTCGAGCGGCACCGGAGAGTTTCGAATGGTTTTGGCTCTTTCCTGCGAGACAGACGTCAATCGATCCTGAAAGTGGAATCCGGCGACGCCATCATCTGCATGGAAAGGTGTACAACAATGCCATCAAGCGCTCTGCGGCGAAGGCAGGCATTGAGAAGCGAGTGACCAGTCACGCTCTGCGGCACAGCTTTGCGACGCATCTGCTGGAGAGCGGTCTGGATCTCAGGACTATCCAAGAACTGCTCGGCCACGAAAATATCACCACCACCGAGATCTACCTGCATGTTGCGACAGGGGCCAATGGTCTTGGCGTCGTAAGTCCGTTGGATGTGGTTGGGCCCGGGTGACAGGGTGACAGGGTAGTTCGAAACTCTCGCGAGTTTCGCTACGATAGGATGAGGTCGGCAGTAAAGAACGTGAGTTTCTCTGATTGAAGAAACTAACCACTAACCACTAACCACTAACCACTAACCACTAACCACTAACTCACGCGATCAGATCGTGAAACACTTCACCGTGCACATCGGTGAGGCGGAAATCGCGTCCGGCGTAGCGGTAGGTCAGTTTCTCGTGATCAAAGCCGAGCAGGTGCAGAATAGTGGCGTGCAGATCGTGCACGTGCATGGGGTTTTCCACGGCCTTGTAGCCGAACTCGTCGGTCTTGCCGTATTGGAAGCCGCCCTTGGTGCCGCCGCCGGCGAGCCACATGGTGAAGCCGTGATGATTGTGATCCCGTCCGAGCTTGAGGTTGGGGCCGGTGCGTCCGGGGGTGGGCAGTTCCACACTCGGGGTGCGGCCGAATTCGCCGCCCCAGATCACGAGGGTGTCCTCGAGCAGGCCGCGTTGCTTGAGATCCTGGAGCAGGGCGGCGATGGGCTGGTCGGCTTCGGCGCCGAGCTTGCCGTGGTTCTTGGCGATTTCGCTGTGGCTGTCCCAGGGTTGTCCGGCGCCATGCCAGACCTGGACGAAGCGCACGCCGCGCTCGACGAGGCGGCGAGCGATCAGCATCTGGCGTCCGTGCAGGGTGTCGCCGTAAAGATCGCGGATGTGTTGCGGCTCGTGGTCGACGTCGAAGGCATCGCTGGCTTCGATCTGCATCTTGTAGGCGAGCTCGAGTGAGTGGATGCGGGCTTCGACACTGGAGTCGTGCAACTGGTTCGCCTGGTCGTTTCGGTTCATTTCCTGGATCAGGTCGATCTGGCTGCGCTGGAGCTCGCGCGGCATGCGACGGTTCTTGATGTCGGGAATAAGCTTCGAGATCTGTGAGTTCTTGGTGTCAATGTGAGCGCCCTGGTAAGCGCCCGGCAGAAAGGCGGAGCGCCAGTTCTGGGTTTCGACGATGGGCACGCCGCCGGGGCAGAGGGAGACAAAGCCGGGCAGGTTTTCGTTCTCGGTACCGAGACCGTAGGTGACCCAGCTGCCCATGCTGGGGCGAACCACGTTGACGCGTTCGGCACCGGTATTCATGAGCATGAGAGAAGGCTCATGATTGGGCACGTTGGCGTACATGGAATTGATGACACAGAGGTCGTCAGCCATCTTGGCGACCTTGGGAAAGAGGTCGCTGGCCCAGAGACCGCTCTGACCGTGCTGCTTGAATTTGAATGGCGACTGCATCAGCGTGCCGGTGCGTCGCTCGGTCTTGAGGTTTCCGCCGGGGGCTTCCTGTCCGTTGTACTTCGTGAGGGCGGGCTTATAGTCGAAGGAGTCGACCTGCGAGGGGCCGCCATTCGCGAAGATGTGAATGACACGTTTCGCCTTCGGCGCGAAATGCGGCTGTCCGGGGCCGAGCGGATTGAGGGACCGGTCCGCGGCGTTCAATCCGGAGAGAAAAGGGCTGAGCCCGAGAGCGCCCATGCCCATGCCGGTGTGGCGGAGGAAGGCGCGTCGTGAGGAGAAATCAGGATTCATCGTTTTTAATACTGTTAGTCGATGAAAAGAAAGCGATTGGTGTTGAGCAGGGCGTGGGCGTAAGCGCTCCAGGCGTCGGCGGTTTGGGTCGGGCCGGAAAAGGATTTTTCGAGGTCCCACTTCGGGTAGCGGTCGCTGAGGTCGGTGAGGATGACATTCCACGAAAAGCTGTCTGAGTTGGAGTTGTTCTCGTGGGGTTCCACGATGAAATAAAGTTGCTCGCCTTTGGCAAGGGTCACCTCGGGGAGATCCGAGCGATTGCGTTCCGCTTTGGCGGGAAGGAGTTTGTTGAGCAGGACGCCTTCCTCGGAACTGACCACCTTGAAGCGGATGCCGTTGCCTTGCGGAGATTTGCGTTCGACGGGGCCGGCGATGCGCAGGGTGAGATCGGCCGGGGCGACCCAACGCACGATGTTGCTGTGGGCGCTGTTGTGGCCGGGGTGCCCGCCTTTGTGATCGCGGTAGAGGTAGCTGGTGGGCTGACCGCTGACGGGGAATTCTTCCTGCACTTGCCAGCGCTTGCCGGTCCAGTGCTCAAAGGGCGTGAAGGTGACCTCACCGGTTTCGTCGTTGACCTGGCCGTAGCCGTAGCTCCACTCGCTGTCGGTCTGGCGTCCGGCAAGGCTGTCGATTTCGGACTGGTAGGCGGTCACAAAACTGTCGGCGAGCTGGCGATCGGTGTCGCTGGGATCGGCGGCGAAGGCGGCGCGGTGCAGGTGGGTGAGGCGGTCGTCGGCTGAGGCGCTGCTTTTGGCAAAGGCGCTGGCCCGGTCCTGAATGAAGTCGCTGTTGAGGGTGAAGAGCGCCTGCATCGGGATGGTGGTGGTGGGGCGCTGGCCCGTGGTTTCCTGCGGATTGGAGAAGTCGAAGTTGCGGAAGACCGGGTTCAGGTTCTGGCGGTCAATGAAGGCGTAAACCGAGCGGCGGTTCGAGTAGGGCGGTTCGAGAATCTTGACGGCGCGGCCGTAAAGCGTGTCATCGAGCGTGCCGGATACGGCGAGGATACTGTCGCGCATCTGCTCGAGGTCGAGGCGCCGGCGCGGGGATTGCCAGAGCAGGCGATTCTCGGGATCGATGAGCTGGTTGGCCTCGAAGTGCTCGCTCTGCGAAGCCTGTTGCCAGGTTTCGGAGGTGAGGATGAGGCGGTTGAGCTTTTTGATGGACCAGTCGTTTTCGACCAACCAGTGCGCAAGCCAGTCGAGCAGCTCGGGGTGGTCGGGCTTTTCTCCCTGGATTCCGAAGTCGTCGATGGTGCGGACAATGCCTTCGCCGAAGTGCCAGAGCCAGACGCGATTGACGATATTGCGAGCGGTGAGGGGATTGTCAGGGCTGGCGATGGCTTGGGCCATCTCGAGGCGGCCGCTGCCGTTTTGGAAAGGCTGAGGTGGCTCGGGTGAGGCGATGGCGAGAAACTGGCGCGGCACGATGTCGCCGCGGCGGGCGGGGTTGCCGCGCACGAAGACGGCCTGCTGTCCGGGCCTGGGGTTGTCCTTGAGGATGATGGCTTTGTCAGGCTCCATTTCGGAGTCGATCACGAAGGTGTCGTGGGCGCGTTGCAGCCTGTCGCGTTGGGCCTTTTCCTGGATGGTGAGCTTGGGGAGCAGTTGGAGGGGGCGCTTGCCGATGTCGGGGTTCTCTTCGGCGAGGCGCTCGAGGATGGGGTTCAGGTAGTCATCGACGGCTTTTTGCTTGGCGGTCTTTTCAGCGAGATATTTTTCCCACTCCGGTCCGGTTGGGGGAGCGCCGATGGTGGGCTCATCCTTGATCCGTGAATTCGCGAAGACACCGTAGAGGCTGTAATACTCCTTCGTCGAAATGGGGTCGAACTTGTGGTCGTGGCAGCGGGCGCAGGACACGGTCAGGGCCATGGTGCCGCGGAAGGTGGTGTCGAGTCGGTCGTCGAGGATGAGTTCCTGGGCGCCGCCGGATTTGCTCAGTGAGAGAAAGCCTAGCGCAGCGAGGTGTTCGCGCTCCGGTTTTTTCCAGTCGACAAGCTGCTCGCCGGCGAGCTGATAGAGCAGGAACTGGTCGTAGGGCATGTCCTCGTTGAAAGCCCGGATGAGCCAGTCGCGGTAAGTGTAGCTGTGAACGAAACGGCGCTCGCGTCCGCCGGCTTCGTAGCCTTTGGTGTCGGCGTAACGAGCCACGTCCATCCAGTGGCGGGCAAAGCGTTCGCCGTAGTGGGGCGAGTTGAGCAGGGTGTCGACGACGTCGGCCCAGGCTTCTTCGTCGGGGCGATCATCTTTGAGGAATAGATTCTGTTCCTCATAATTTGGTGGCAATCCAAGCAGGCTGAAGCTGGCACGTCGGTAACGGGTGGCGCGATCGGCGCGTGGGGCGGGGGTGAGACCTTTCGTTTCCTGGGAGCGATGTATGAAATAATCAATCGGGTGGCCGGCGTCCTCGGGCAGAGTTTCGGGAGCGACGGGTTTGAACGACCAGTGATTGGCCGGGTCGATCGTTTCGTTGCCGGCGCCTTCGGCAGGCCAGGGCAAGCCCTGACCGATCCACTCGGTGAGGGCGGCAATGGCGGGCCCGGGAAGTTTCTCGCCTTTCTCCGGCATGGCGGGGACGTCCTTATCGTCGACTTGCTGGAGGGAGCGAATGACGAGGCTTTCTCCTGGATTCTCAAGGTCGACGATGGGGCGGTAGTCGCTGCCCTTGAGCCACCCATCGCGGTGATTGAGCTGGAGACCGACCTTGGCCTTGGTGCCGGTGTGGCAGTCGAGGCAATATTCAGCCAGCACGGGACGAATCTCTTTTTCGAAGAACTCAATCTGCGCCGCGGTGAAATCCGGGGCAGGCTCGTTCGCCATGGCATCGCTGCCGAGCGCCGCTGTCATCAGAGAAAGCCCGGCGCCGGAGAGCCTGATTGTTTTGGAAGGAAAGAGTCGCATCCCGTTTGGAATATGGGTTCGCTGTGGCGTTGGCGCAAAAGGCGCAGTTGCGGGTGCCCGGCTGCCCCATAAGGTTCAACCAGCGCCAGAATCAGCACGGAATTACGGGTGTTTCCGCATTGAAATTTGTGGTTACTCCTCCAGAATCCGTCCGTTGCGAATTGCTGTTTTACTATGGACGAAAAAGAAACCAAGAAGTTGTTCTGGGCCTGTTTTGTCGCTCTCGTAGCGACCTCATTTGTGTTCGGTCTGCGCGCCAATATTATCGGCGACTGGCAGACCGACTTCGGACTTTCCGAAGCTGACAAAGGAACCATCCTCGGTGTGGGACTTTGGCCCTTCGCGATCAGTATCATCGTCTTCAGCCTGATCATTGATTACATCGGCTACAAAACGGCGGCCTACTTTGCGATGGGTTGTCACATCGCCTCCCTGCTTCTCACCCTTTTCGCGAACGGACCGACTGCGCTCTACTGGAGTGTGTTCCTGATCGCCATCGCCAACGGCACCGTTGAAGCTTTCATCAACCCGGTCGTGGCCACGATTTATAAGAAGGAGAAATCAAAATGGCTCAACATTCTCCACGCCGGCTGGCCGGCCGGTCTGGCGCTCGGTGCGCTGACCGCAATCCTGCTGGGAGATGCCAGCTGGAAGATCAAATACGTGATGTGTTTCGTGCCGGTGGTGATCTATGCCGCAATGATCATCCCACGGAAGTTCCCGGTGAACGAGCGCGTCGAAGCCAATGTTTCCTATCGTGAGATGTTGGGCCAGGTCGGTGGTATCGGCTTTTTCCTCCTGACGTGGCTGCTGGTTCTCGGCGTTTCCCAGATCCTGGCCAGCCTCAATCCTGACCTTGCGGTCAAGGGAATCGTGGCGGTTATCATTGCGGCGGTTGTTGCGATCGGCGCGGGTATTTACACGAAGAGTTTCGGGCACTGGATGTTCCTTCTGGTCCTGCTGACGATGGGGCCCCTGGCGACCACAGAGCTGGGCACGGACAGCTGGATGCCGGATCTTCTCGGCGCTGACTTCACTCCGGCCCAGGCCGGGTGGATCTTTATTTACGTGTCCACGATCATGACGATCCTGCGTTTCTACGCCGGTCCGATCGTGCACAAGTTCTCTCCGATCGGTTTGCTGGTCATCAGTGCCATCATCGCGATCATCGGCCTGCTCTTCCTTTCGAAGTCGGCCGGTTTCGTCATCTTGATTGCCGCGACCGTTTATGCGCTGGGTAAGACTTTCCTCTGGTCGACGACTCTCGGTCTCGTTTCCGAGCAGTTTCCCAAGGGTGGTGCCCTGACCCTGAATGGTGTTTCTGCCGTAGGCGTGCTCGGCATGGGTATCCTGGGTGCTCCCATCATGGGCGGTCTGCAGGACAAGGGAATCGATCGTGACCTAAAGGCTGAGCATCCCGCGATCCACGAGCAGGTGGCGACAGCACCTCGCGCGTTGCCATTCCTCGGCGAAGTGAGGGGAGTCGATGAGGACAAGGTTAAGAAACTCTCAGAAGAAGATCAGGAGATCGTTCGCCAGGTTCGTTATCCCAACAAGAAAGCTGCCTTTGTCCAGGTTTCGGTGCTGCCGACCTTCATGCTGATCTGTTACCTGGTGTTGTTTTTCTACTTCAAGGCGAAGGGCGGCTACAAACCCGAGGAGCTTTCCGGGGATGGCGGGCACTGACGGGCGGTATTTCCTGTTTCTGTCAGGAGCCTGTTCCGCACAAACGAGATCCCTCGATACAAAACGAGCAACCCGGCTGACAAGCGCAGGAAAAACCCCCGTAAAACCTGCAAAAGAATGGAGTCAACCGGGTTGCCGTCTGGTTTCAACCCTTATGTCATCTGGTCTGGATACCGTCTGACAATTAATTTAAAGACGCAATAGGTGTGCCAACTCCGAATTAAAAGGAAATGAGTGATATCAAAAATATTCATCCATCTGTTGAAATTCGTGAGGCTTGCTTAGCGGATGTCCCGGGTATCCTCGAGATGGTGGCGGAGTTAGCGGAGTTCGAACATCTTGCCGATCAGTTGGTTGCAACTGAGGAAGATTACAGGGAAAGCCTGTTTGGCGAGCATCCCGCCGCGGAGGCGTTGGTTGCGACAGTGTCAGGGCAACTGGTTGGTTACGCGATTTTCTTTTCCACTTTTTCCACTTTCGTGGGTCGCGCCGGAATCTGGCTCGAGGATTTGTATGTGCGTCCCGATTTTCGGAAGGCTGGAATCGGCAAAAAACTGCTCAAAGCGGTGGGTAAAATTGCCGAGGAGCGGAACGCCGGTCGTTATGAGTGGTGCGTGCTGGACTGGAACCAGAATGCGATCGATCTCTACACGCAGGTAGGAGGCGAAATTCTGGATGAGTGGCGTATGGTGCGACTCGATCGGGCTGCTATTGAGGCCCTGCCGCAAAAATGAGTATCGCCGAGAATCTGAAACACGTAGAAGCCCAGGTGGCCGACGCTGCTGCAAAGGCGGGGCGCGACGCCAATGACATCACTCTGATTGCGGTCAGCAAGACGTGGCCTGTCAGTGTGATCCAGGAAGCGGCCGATGCGGGGCAGCGTGTCTTCGGTGAGAACAAGGTCCAGGAGGTGCTGGAAAAAGTGCCGGCGATGGCGCCTGACCTGAAGTGGCATTTGATTGGGCACCTTCAGAAGAACAAGACCCGCAAGGTGCTGCCTCTCTGCGCGATGATTCACAGCGTCGATTCTCTCGCCCTGGCGCAGCAGATTGATCGAATCGCCGGGGAACTGGAACTGACTCCGGAGATTCTGCTCCAAGTTAACGTGGCAGAGGACGATGCCAAGTTCGGCCTCGCTGCCGGAGAAGTGGAGAACATCGTGAACGAAGTGTCCCAGTTAGAACAAGTGAAGCTTCGTGGCCTCATGACCGTGCCGGCGTTTGATCCCGATCCTGAAAAAGTGCGCCCCCACTTTGCCGCCCTGCGGGAACTTCGCGGGGGAGTAGCGGCGGCAACCGGAGTTGAGCTGGCCGAGTTATCCATGGGAATGAGCCACGATTTTCACGTGGCTATCGAAGAGGGTGCGACCCTCGTCCGGGTGGGTTCTTCGATCTTTGGACAGCGCGACTATTCGCAGCGCTGATCAGGAGATGTCCCACGAGGGGACAGCGTGAATGTGCGGAATGACGCTTCATTTCGCCGTTGCTCAGCGTGGGGTTTTTCGACAACATCTCGCCTTATTCTTTAAATCGCGACTATGGCTAACGACACGAACCGATCTGCGGTGCCTTTGCTGAGCATCATGATGTTTCTCCAATTCTTCACCTGGGGTGCCTGGTTCGCCACGGTGGGGCAGGCCCTCGGGGCGAATGACATGGGTGCCAGCACGGGTGCCGCCTACGACTCGGCTCCTCTTGGCGCCATCTTCGCGCCCCTGTTTCTCGGAATTATTGCTGACCGGTTTTTCCCGTCTCAGATCGTGATGGGGGTGCTATTCCTCGTGGGAGGGGTCCTCCTCTGGATGGCGGAGGGCGCCGCGGTGGCTGGCAACGCGGTGCTTCTGAAATATCTGTTTCTCGGTCACATGCTGTGCTACATGCCGACTCTCGGTCTTGGCAATACGATCGCATTTTCCAATCTCAGCCGGATCGAATTTCCCAAGATTCGCGTCTGGGGAACGATAGGTTGGATCGTCGCAGGCCTGGCCGTGGGATTCCTCGGATGGACCTCCTCTCTTGCGATTTTTAAGCTGGCAGCTGGATCTTCGATTTTGTTGGGGTTGCTCTCTTTTGCTTTGCCGCATACGCCGCCTCCGGCGAAAGGGCAGAAACTCGACCTGAGAGCCTTGCTCATGGCCGACGCCTGGAAGCTGTTGGCTAAGCCCGGTTTCCTCGTTTTTATTCTTTGCTCAGGTTTGATCTGCATTCCGCTGGCCTACTACTATGGCGTGACGGCTCAGTTTCTTGCCACGACCGGATTTGAAGAGGCAGCTTCTTTCATGACGATCGGTCAGATGTCTGAGATCATCTTTATGCTGCTGATTCCATTTTTCTTCCGCCGCCTTGGAGTGAAATGGATGATTCTCGTGGGAATGCTCTCCTGGGTGCTGCGTTACCTGCTCTTCGCCTTTGGTGCTCCTGATCAGGCGTTCTGGATGATCATGCTAGGTGTGGCTCTGCACGGAATCTGTTATGATTTTTTCTTCGTGACAGGCTTCATGTACACCGATGCAGTCGCTCCCAAGGAAGTGCGCAGCCAAGCCCAGAGCATGTTGGTGTTCATCACTCAAGGCTTGGGTATGTTTATAGGTTACGGTGTTGTCTTCGGACGCTGGGGGTTCCCGGGCCAGTTTGGAAAGGTGGGCAACTACGGCGAGCTCAATGAGGCCATTGCCGGTGCGCGGGAGACAACTGACCTGTCCGTCATCGAAAAGTTTGCTAACATGTTTGCTAAGAGCATGCCGGAAGGGATTGACCCGCCCCTGCTTGCCGAGACGATGGACCAGTGGAAGTCCTTCTGGATTCTTCCCGCCATCATGGCGGCCGTCATCACCGTGGTGTTCTTTGCAGCCTTCCGGGACAAGACCGAGGTGACTGACGAAGAGGAAGCCGCCGAGGAAGCGTGAGCAACTCGCGGTCACGGGGGACCGTGACCCTCCACGCCTTCGCCGTATCTTGCGCGGTAGCGCATGGAGGGCCCAGTTCCATCTGGGCCGGAAGTGCGGGATTTTGCTAAGCCGCAAACAAGATGAATTGGGGCAACGACCCAACAGATTCGGAACCAAGTGGAGAAAGGCGGAGTGCAGCAAAGTCAATTGACTGAGCTTCTCAACCCTGTTGAATGAGTGCATGAAAAAGCGCATCGCAGGCATCAATTTTGATCACTTCCACATGGGTGATCTGCTGAGGATGGTGCAGGAACATCCGAACGCCGAGATCGTGGGGGTGGCGGATGAGCAGCCGGAGCGAATGGTTTCGGCGCGGGTGAATTTCGAATTGGATGGGGACCAGGTATTCACTGACTATCGGGAATGTCTCGAGCAGACAAAGCCTGACATTGTCATTCTTTGTCCGGCGGCGGCACGTCATGCCGAGTGGACCGAGAAGGTCGCTCCTTTCGGGGTGCACGTCCTGATGGAAAAGCCCTTTGCTTCGAACCTTGAAGAAGCGGATCGCATGATTGCGGCGATGGAGGGCACCGGAAAGCAGCTTGCGATCAACTGGCCTCTCGCCTGGTATCCATCGCATGCAAAAACATGGTCGCTGATCCAGGACGGCCTCATAGGCGAGGTCGAGGAGGTGCACTTTTACGATGGTAACCGGGGACCGCTTTGGCACGGGGCCGATAAGATTGAGCGCGAGCCGACTGACGAGGACAAGGACGCGAGTTGGTTTTATAAAGCCTCTGAAGGTGGCGGCAGCCTGCAGGATTACCTTGGCTACGGCACGACATTGGGAACCTGGTTTAAGGGAGGAAAGAAACCGCTCGAAGTGATGTCGATGTGGGATCTCGACAACAATGGTCTCGAGGTGGACGAGCACAGCATCACCGTGGCGCGTTACGAGTCAGGGCTCTCGAAGTTCGAAACCCGTTGGGGAACCTTTACCGACCCGTGGACTCATCAACCGCAGCCTAATTGCGGGTTTGTCATCAACGGGAGCAAAGGAACGATTTCCAGCGGTGACTACGACGACTACGTGACGGTCCAGGTTAAGGAGTGCCCGGAGGGACGGAGAGTTGATGCGCCGGCTCTCCCGGCACCGCGATCGAATCCGGTGGAGTACTTGATCGACTGTCTCGAGAACGGACGTGAAATTGAGGGACCGTTGAGTGTCGGGATGTCCCGCGTTGGTCAGCAGATTGTGGACACGGCATTCGAGAGTGCGAAGCAGAAGCGGGTCTTGCCTCTATTGGGGGAAGGGGGAGACGGGCGACGCATTCGGCGGTAGTTCTATTTTCCCGGCAGGTTCCAGACCGGTGAGAAGATGGACTCGTCTTCCAGCATGGCATCAACGATACGCCGCATCAGCTGCAGGCTGGGACCGTCGTTGGGGATGTGGAGCAGGACGTCGCCGAGGATGGCGGATGCCTGGCGGAAATGGCCGGCCTCAAATTGAGTTAGAGCGGTCTCGTATTGGGAGACGATGTTGGACCAGTCGTCGGGAGTGCCGGGGAGTTCGAGTTCGTGCAAGTCAACGGGGGTGTTGATGTTCTGAACGCGTACCTGGCAAAGGCGGCGGGTGCTCATGGCTTCCGGCAGCTGCCGGGCGGTGTAGCCGGAGATGAGAAGGGGCGACTTGAGAAACTTGGTCGCACCCTGAACCCGGCTGGCGAGGTTTACGACTGTTCCGAGAGGGCCATACTTGAACTTGCGGTGAGTGCCGACGTTGCCAACGAGCGCTTCGCCTGTGTTGATCCCGATCCCAACCCTGGTTTCCGCGCCGACGACGGGCTCCCATTTTTCGTTGAGCGCCTCGAGTGAATCCATGATCCCGATCGCGGTCTGGCAGGCAAGCTCGGCGTGATTGGGTTGTTCATTAGGAGCACCCCACATGGCCATGAGTTCGTCGCCGGTGTAGTCGACCAGCACGCCGCCGTGCTCGATGACGATCGAGGAAAATTCCCCCATGACGCCGCTGAGCCAGTCGATGGTTTGAGCCGGGCCGAGGCGTTCGCTGACCGAAGAGAAGCGGCGGATGTCGCAGAAGAGCACGCTGACTTCTGCCTGGCGCGCCTGCATCTTCATCGGGTCCGGATTACGGGCCAGTTCGCGGGCAAGCTCGGGCGTGAAGTGTTGTTCGAAGACTTTCTCGCGGAGACGCTTTTTCTCGAGGCTGGCGTTGAGTCGCGCGAAGAGAAGTTCCGTGCGGATAGGGCGGGAAAGGAAATCCTCGGCGCCGATTTCGATGCAGCGGACCGCGTCCTGTTCCTCCTGGAGTCCGGTGACAACGATGACAGGCGTGTGGCGGAGGTGACCGGACTCCCTGAGGTTGGCCAGCACTTCGAAGCCGTCCATCTCCGGCATCTGGATATCGAGCAGGACGGCGTCGTAGGCTTTTTCTGAAATTCGTGCGATCGCTTCAACTCCGTCGACGGCGAACTCGACTTCGAAGCCGTGGTGCGTGAGGAGGCGTTCGAGGATGGTGCGGTTTTCCTCATCGTCATCGGCAACGAGCAGGGTGCCTCCGGTGGATTCGGTCGAAACGGGATCCGGCGGCGTGGTGGAAACCGAAGGCGGCTCGTCGGCAGGTGCGATAATTTGAGCCGTGCCCGAGACCATCGCGAGGCAGGTCTCCAGCGCGACGATGATATCGGGTGTCTGCTTGCCGATTTCCGATGACGGCGCCGACATCTGGATCAGTTGAACGATACCGAAGAGATGATTGAGTCGATTGCGGGCCTCGTGACGGGCGTGGCGCAGGTTCTCCTCAAAGGCATCGCTGTCGGCGAAAGCGGTATCGCTGAACCACTCTTCAACGCCGGAGCGAAAGCCATCGGCTTCGGAGCGAAGTTTTTCGAGATCGGCGAGAAGTTGCGAGTCGTCCGGTGAGGGCGCGGAGCCGTTGGATCTAAAATCGTGAATGAGGCAACACAGCTGATCTGCCGCGGGAATGAGATCCTCGCGCAGTCTCTGGATACGATCCTGACCGGTCACTTTCGGCATTGCGATAGTGTCGCCGGAGGGAGCGGCAGTGGCCAAGGGAAAAATTGGCCGTTTGAGGGTCTAAGAAACTCAGGCTGCTCAGCTCAAGTACTTCGCCATGATGTAGTCCTCCATGACAAAACCCTCGCCGATATCAAGAACGTCTTCCGCTTCGATGGCGAACCCGAGCGTCTGGTAAAAGCCGATCGCCCGGGAATTCCTCCGGTTCACCCGCAGTTTGAGGACGGGCGTTCCCGCCTCGCGGAGGCGGGCGAATAGAAGTTTGAGCGCGGCTTTGCCGGATCCGCTGCCCTGGGCTTCGGTCAGCACGTAGCATTTGTGGAGAAAGCAGATTTCGCCGTAGCTGACTGGTCCCGCGGCGAGGAAGCCGACTGGCTCGTCTTCGCAATGAATCCAGTCGTAGACGATGCCTTCAGCGATGTCTTTTTTCATGGCTTCCGGGCTATACATCATCTCGAGCATGTATGCGGTTTGCTCGGGAGAGTTGATGTCCCGGTAGGCGTCAGGCCAGATTTTCGCGGCCATTGCGCTGACGAGAGGCAGCTCGTCGGGTGCGACAGGGCATAATTGTACGGACTCGGAGAGGGAGGGCATGACCAATCATACACGAATATTGCTGTTTCGCGTATCCGGAGGTGTGGCAATCGCGTAAATGACTGCAAAAAGGGCGAATTGTCACTATTGGGACAAGCAGCAATCAATTGACTTCCTCAAAAATCGAGCTTTTTTCCACGCGGCTATGAGCGACGAACACAACGAATCCACCAACCCGGTGCTCGCTATCATCGGGAAAATCTTCATTTTCGCCATCCCGGCTTCCCTCGTGGTGATGCTGGGTATCGTCGGCGCTGCCTTCCTCGGCGGTTCCGGCGTTGAAGTGGCCGAAGCTGCTGCCAAGCCGGCCCCTGCCGCGGCAGCTCCTGCTGAGCCCGCCGCGGCAGCTGAATCCGCTTCCGCACCGGCCGCAGAGCCTGCCGTCGCTGCTGCTGCACCCGCTGCCGCCGGAGCTGGCCCCGATGCTTCTCAGATGCAACTGGGCAAAGCTGCCTACGCCACTTGTGCCGCCTGCCACGGTCCGGACGGGGCTGGGCTCAAGGCCGGGCCCATGTTGATGGCTCCCAGCCTTCACGGCTCCGAACTCCTCCTGGGCGATGTCGATGCTGCGCTCCTGATTATCCTCAAGGGAATCGCCAAGGAAGGCATGGATTACATGGGCATGATGGCTTCTCTCGGTGCCGGACTCGACGACGAAAAGATGGCTGCTGTGCTGACCTTCACTCGCAACTCCTGGGGCAACAGCGCTCCGGCAGTCACCGTCGAAGAAGCTGCTGCTGCTCGCGCCAAGTTTGCTGACGTCAATGCACCTGCCGGCGTCAAGCGCGCTGAGATCCAGGCGATTGTCGACGCTCACAAGTAAGCGCTGATTTCGTAGCGGAAGACGCCAATCTTCCGTCGGAACTGTCGCCAGTTTCGCTACAGAGCCCGGTCTCTCGGCCGGGCTTTTTTGTGCCTACGAAGTGTGCGGTCGGAATTGGTTGAGTTCGGCGTTGTACTCATACCCGGCTTCCTTGAGCCGCTGGACGAGGCGGTCATGATCGAGATCGTGAGAGCGGACGAGGTCCTCGAGATCCTCAAAGTCGTTTCGCAGCGCAGTGTTCACCAGTCCGTAGAGCAGGTGAGGGTCCATGGTCTCGAAAGAGGTGAGTTTCATATCAGGAGCTGTCTAGCAGGTAGCGTTTTAGCTATTTAGCTTTGGGCCTGCTTGCTAAATTGCTCAACCGCTAATTGCTGAACGGCTCGCCGCCTTCGGCGGCTACGCTTTGCGCAGGAGGATCGCTTCGGTGTCGAAATCCTGGTTCAGCACGTCGCTGAGAATGACGACGGGATCCCCGGCTTCGATCTGGGCGTTTTCCTTGAGCAGTTCAATCGCCTGGCGAATGCTTTTCTCCGGGTCTTTGTCAAATTGCATGGGGTAGGCATAGACGGCACGGTTGAGGCTGAGGGCACGGACGACGACTTCGTCGGGAGAGAAGGCATATATGTTCGCGCGGGTCGGCCGTTGATGAGCCGCGTAGTTCGCGAGAACGCCCCGAGCGGTAAAGATGATGAGGTGAGCGTCCTCGAGGGAGTTGGCCAGCCCTACCGCGGACTTTACCGTGTGCTGTTTTTCAGTGCGCAGCTCGATGTCGTCGGAGAAACCCGCTCCGGGTTCGCGTTCCATGCGGCGGGCGATGCGGTCGAGCACCTCGATGCATTTGACCGGGTACTGGCCGACGGAGGTCTCCCCGCTGACCATGACAGCATCGGCCTGCTCGAAAATGGCGTTGGCAACATCGGTCACCTC
>JABSSQ010000338.1 GCA_013213905.1 Verrucomicrobiales bacterium
CCTACCCGAGCTGCCGCTCGAAGAATTGAGGTAGCCCCGTCTCGCCGAGACGGGGAAGGCGGAATCGGGAGCCTGAGAGCCCGCACTGGAAATTGGACGCCCGGGGCAGTGAAGTTGATCGACCTCCGGGCCGGAGGTCGCTACCCGAGCTGCCGCTCGAAGAATTGAGGTAGCCCCGTCTCGCCGAGACGGGGAAGGCGGCGTCGGGTTAACAATTTGTTACATCGCGCGATGAAGTAGTCGCTCTCTGACGCAGGTGTGTCCGTTGCCGGAAAGGAAGGATTTCGCTTAAATGGAGGCACGATCCCTACAGACACTCATGAAGACATTTCAACTCATCCTCGCTTTGATCGCGGTCTCCCTGCTCGCCGCGACCGCCATCTTTGGCGAAGAGAAGCGGCCTAATATCCTGTTTATCATCGTGGACGACCAGTCGCCGCAGGATTTGAAGGTCTATAACCCTTCCTCAATCCAGGATACGCCCAACATTGATCGCCTTGCCGCCGAGGGAATGACCCTGGATGCGGCTCACCATATGGGTTCGTTCAGCGGGGCGGTGTGCACTCCGTCACGTCACATGGTGATGTGCGGCCGCACGGTCTGGCATCTGCCGAATGCGCCGAAGGCGAAAGACACCTGCCCACCCAATGTGATCGACAACGTGATGGCTGAGGTCTTTAACCGGGCCGGCTACGACACGATGCGCACCTGCAAGAAGGGAAACAGCTACGGCGCCGCCAATGAGAAGTTTTCTGTGGTCCATGATGCGACGAAGCGTGGAGGAACTCCCGAAACCGGCAGCGCCTGGCATGGCGACCGGGTCATGGACTACCTCAACGAGCGCGAAAGCTCCGGCGATGAAGATCCTTTCCTGATTTACTTCGGGTTCTCTCATCCGCACGACGTTCGCGACGGCACCCCTGAACTCCTCGAAAAATACGGGGCCGTGAACCACACCGATCGCGAGGTGCTTCCGGCGTTGAACGAGAAACAGCCCGCGCTGCCGATCAACTGGTTGCCGGCGCATCCCTTTCACCACGGACACCCGGGGCTGCGCGACGAAGTCAAGGTGAGCGGCGTTTGGGAAAATCGTGACCACGCAACCATCCGCAACGAGCTCGGCCGGGAGTTTGCCTGCAACGAATACATCGATATTCAGATCGGTCGGGTGCTTGAGAAGCTCGAAGCGATGGGCGAACTCGACAACACCTACATCTTCTACACGGCGGATCACGGCATGGCGATTGGACGCCACGGTCTCCAGGGGAAACAGAATTTGTATGAACACACCTGGAAGGTGCCGTTCATCGTGAAGGGGCCGGGTATCGAAGGTGGCTCACGGGCTGACGGGAATATTTACCTGCTCGATGTGCTGTCGACGATGTGTGATCTGTCCGGGCTCGAAATTCCCGGGACCAGTGAAGGGATCAGCTTCAAACCGGTCCTGATGGGTGAAAAGGAAGTGACCCGGGATGTTCTTTACGGCGTTTACAATGGAGGCACCAAGCCGGGGATGCGTTGCGTGAAGAAAGGCGACTGGAAGCTGATCAAATACGACGTGATGGAAGGCGAAGTGCGCGAGACGCAGCTCTTTAACCTGGCTGAAAATCCGGAAGAATATCTTGAGCAGCACTAGGATCCTGCAGTGATCCAATTGACCGGTGTCGAGCCGGAAACCAATCAGGTGAACCTGGCCGGCGACCCGAAATATGCGGATAAGCTGGCAGAGATGGAGGAAATGCTTCTCGCGGAGATGCGCCGCCTCAATGATCCCTGGCGCCTGTGGAATCAGCCGGATGACGGGCAGACCCCGCCGGAGAAAAAGGGGAAGAAGTAGGCACTCCTGCAGAGTGCGTGAAAGGGGCGAAGCGAGGTAGCTACCTGCGGCCCGCAGGTAGAATGGCATTTGATCGACCTCCGGGCCGGAGGTCGCTACCCGAGCTGCCGCTCGAAGAATTGAGGTAGCCGCCCCGTCTCGCCGAGACGGGGAAGGCGGAAGCGGGAGCCTGAGAGCCCGAACTGGAAATTGGACGCTCGGGGCAGTGAAGTTGATCGACCTCCGGGCCGGAGGTCGCTACCCGAGCTGCCGCTCGACGAATTGAGGTAGCCCCGTCTCGCCGAGACGGCTACGCGCGCTAAATGCGAAGCAGGGTTGTTCAGGTCTGGGGGCTATCTTACCGGCTTAATCGCTTCGCATCCTCCTGCGCCTTCTTCATCGCATCGGGACGTCCGGGTTTGCTTTTCGCTTTCTGCAGTTCTTCGGGTGAGAGGTCCTTCTTGA
>JABSSQ010000339.1 GCA_013213905.1 Verrucomicrobiales bacterium
CAATCGAAGGACAGGACCCAACAGGGTTACTTCAAGCACCTGACCCTGTTAGGTCCTGTTCTCGGCCTTACGCTTCTTTTCACAGCTGGTGGATGCGGCAGGGAGTCCAAGGTCGACATTGCGACCCGCGAGAAAATTCTCATTATGGGCAATGGGGCCGAACCTAAGGCTCTCGATCCGCACATCGTGTCCTCGGTGGGTGACTCCAACATTCTCCGCGCCTTGTTTGAAGGCCTGGTGGCCTATCACCCCACGAACGACATGCTCCACGAACCCGGCGTAGCGGAACGCTGGGAGCCCAACGAGGATTTCTCCGAATGGACGTTCTTCCTCAGAAAAAACGCGCGTTGGTCAAACGGGGACCCCGTCACGGCCCATGACTTTGTCTATTCCTACAACCGCATCCTTCATCCCGAAATGGCCGCACCGTATTCGTCGATGCTTTATTTCCTGAAGAATGCAGAAGCTTTCAACCGGGGCGAAATCGAAGACTTCAGCGAAGTCGGTGTGAGAGCAGAGGGGGACTACAAGTTAATCTGCACCTTGAAGGGACCGACACCGTATTTCCCGGATGTCGTCAAGCATACCACCTGGCTGCCGGTTCACGGCCCCACCATCGAGAAATTCGGCAAAATCACTGATCCCTACACCGAGTGGCAGAAACCCGGTAATCATGTCAGCAACGGAGCCTTCCAACTCGAAGCCTGGCGGATCAATGCTTACGTGAAAGTGCGCCGCAACCCCCATTACTGGGATGCCGACAATGTAAAACCCAACGGCATCGACTTCATGCCGATCGACAATGTCTTCACCGAAGAGAAAGCCTTCCGCAACGGACTCCTTCACTACACCTACGTTCTCCCGGAGAATCTCATCGCGAAGTACAAAGAATCCGGGGATCCGCGGCTCCGCACTGAGACCTATGCCGGCTCCTACTTCTACCGCTGCAATGTTAAGCAGACGCCTACCGACAACGTGAATTTCCGTCGTGCGCTCGCCTATGCTATCGACCAGGAAACCATCGTGAATTTCGTCACACGCGGCGGTCAGCAGCCCGCCTACGGATTCACCCCACCTTCGGAAGCGGGTTACGATCCTCCCCACGTCATCGCTTTCGATCCCGAAAAGGCGCGCCAGTATTTGAAAGAAGCCGGGTACGAGACTGGGGCCGAAGTTCCGGAGTTCACCGTCATTATCAACACGTCTGAAGCGCACAAGTCCATAGCCGTCGCAATCCAGGACATGTGGAAGAAGCATCTCGGCATTGAGAAGGTGAAGATCGAAAACCAGGAATGGAAAGTCTTCCAGCAGACCGTTCACGATATTAACTACGAAGTTTCCCGGGCCGGCTGGATCGGGGACTACGTCGATCCGAATACTTTTCTCAGCATGTGGGTCTCCGGTGACTCCAACAACAATACTGGCTGGTCGAATGCGGAATACGATCGACTCATGGCCGAAAGCGGATTGATCAGCGATCCGAAGAAACGCTACGAAAAGCTTCGGGAAGCTGAGATGGTCCTGCTCGACGAGTTGCCGATCCTCCCCATCTATTGGTACACGCGAACCTACCTGATTCATCCCGACGTGAAGAACTGGCATCCGCTCTTGCTGGATAACCATCCCTACAAGCACATCGACCTGGTCGCTGAAGCAGACAAGGAGGCAGCGCCCTGATGGAAACTGCCCGCTTCGTCTTTTACCGTTTCCTGCAGTCGCTCTTCGCCCTGCTCTGTATCATCACGTTGACGTTCTTCCTTGCCCGGCTCGCTCCGGGGGGGCCATTCCTCGATGAGAAGGCAGTTCCGGAGCACCTGCTCGAGCAGATGAACAAAAAATACGGATTTGATAAACCGCTCGTGGTGCAATACGGACTCTACCTCGGTCAACTGATTCAGGGCGACCTCGGCCCCTCACTGGGCAACAAAGGCTTCACAGTCAACGAAGTGATTTCTGAAGGCCTCCCCGTCTCGTTTATTCTTGGTTTTGTCGGTCTCATCATTGCGCTCATCATCGGAGTTCCCATCGGGGTCTTCGCCGCGGCGAAACGGAACACTTCAGTCGACTATGGCCTCATGACCGTGGCCATGATTGGCATCTGTTTACCGACTTTCGTCATCGCCCCGCTGCTGGGAGAAATCTTCGCCCTGAAATTAGGCTGGTTCGATGTCGCCGGATGGGAAAACAGCACGGCCTGGTTCCTTGGCGCCATGACCCTCGGGCTCTACTACTCCGCCTACATCGCCCGACTCACCCGCGGCAGCATGCTCGATGTGCTGAGCCAGGATTTTATCCGCACCGCCCGGGCCAAGGGAGTCGCTCCCGGCAAGATCCTCTTCAAACACGCTTTCCGCGGCGGCATCACCCCGGTGGTCGCCTACCTCGGCCCGGCCCTCGCCGGACTCATTGGTGGTTCCTTCGTCGTTGAAACTGTCTTCGGAATCCCCGGCCTCGGACAACACTTCATCAAGGCCGCTTCCAACCGCGACTACACGCTCATTAACGGAACAGTTACCGTGTTCGCCATCCTCATTCTCGTCATGAATTTCCTCGTCGACGTCCTCCAGGCCTGGCTCGATCCGCGGACCAAGACACGGAATTAATACCCCATGATTTCAGGCATCCATCAGCGCGAATCTAAAGCCATCGAGAAGGGATCTTCTCTCGGTCGTGATGCGTGGCTGCGCCTGCGCAAGAACCACCTCGCCATGACGAGCCTCTGGTTCTTCGTCGCGGTCGTGTTGACCTGCTTCCTGCTGCCATTCTTTTCCTTCGTTCCCGATCCCAACGTCACCTTCCCGGAACTGCAGTCACAACCTGCCCTTTCCAAGGCCACCTCCGTAGACGGGGTCGAAGTCTACTATCTGCTTGGCAGCGATCACCTCGGACGCGATATCTTCTCACGCATTCTCCACGGGGGGCGCGTCTCGCTCGCCGTCGGCTTCCTTGCAACCGCAGTTTCACTGACCATCGGAGTGATCTATGGCGCTCTCTCAGGCTATGTTGGCGGCAAGACTGACGCCGCCATGATGCGTGTCGTCGATATCCTGTACGCACTGCCGTTCATGATCATCGTGATCATTCTCACGACCTACTTTGGCAACAATCTCTGGTTGCTCTTCGTCTGTATCGGAGCAGTCGAATGGCTCACTATGGCTCGAATTGTTCGCGGTCAGGTCATCTCGCTGAAAAACCAGGAGTTCGTCGAAGCAGCCCGTAGCCTGGGACTGTCACAATGGCGAATTGTGTTCCGTCATCTTATCCCCAATACGATCGGGCCGGTCATTGTCTACACGACCCTGACTGTACCGGCTGTGATGCGACTCGAGGCGATTCTCTCCTTCCTCGGACTTGGAGTTCAGCCTCCGGACGCCAGCTGGGGCTCCCTCATCAAGGAGGGCGCTGACCGCATGGCCAGCGATCCCGGCCTGCTTGTCTATCCGGCCATTATCTTCGGCCTGACCTTGTTCAGTCTCAACTTCCTCGGCGATGGCCTCCGCGATGCGCTCG
>JABSSQ010000034.1 GCA_013213905.1 Verrucomicrobiales bacterium
ATTTTCGAGGATCGAAGCAAAATCCCGCCTCGCCTCAACAAACTGGCTGAGGCGGCGCGCTTCCGATGACGCGGCCAGACGAGCTCTACCAATCTCCTCTTTCAGCGCCTCGTCGTAGGACTCGAGGTATCCGGGAGTGATGTGGAACCCGGGTAAGGTGTCCGCCAACTGATCGATCGGAAAATCGGAGATAATGCGCTGAAAGTGTCCGAGCACGAGTCCTGCCTCGGCGGCGTGCTCGGGAACACTCACCTTTTCATAACTGATCGTACTGGCGATCATCGAGAGCGCTCGCCAGCATTCGCCCTCTTGATCCACCACGAAATCCCCACCGTCCTTGGCAGGAATGACGCGCGGAAGCTGCCAGATGCGATCTGCCGAGTCCGCCTCGGACGCGATTCGCTGATGAGCGTGGTCCGTGACTACCTTCATGTTGGCCATTACGGCCGCGGGTTCCTTGAAGACGTTCCGATTAATTCGCTGAAGAATGTACTGCTCCTCGGAGAAAGTGGTTCTCAGGATGACAAGGTAAGTGTCATTCACATTTCCGGCACCGATCGGGCGCAGAGTAACGAGCCGGCCGGGAACGTCGAACTGAGTGGCAATGGTTTCCGCAATCATTCACTGGTGCGAGCCGCCAATTGTAAGCAGGCACAAGAAGCAAGAATACGGCCTGAAAACGCGCATGATGTCAATCGTGCATTGAGCGGCACCTAGATGCCGTAACCGACCATCACATCATCAGCGCCCGTTTGAACGAGATCCTCAATGCTGGTTTCCGCGAGACGCCGGTTGATCAATTTCTCAGCCTCTTCGAGACACTTCACGATTCCTGCTGAACCGGAAAAAGTGGGAAAATCATCTGCCTCAATGAAACTCACCAATTCCCCGTCTACGGTTTCGATGACTTCCGCCACCGAAATGAGCCGACTCTCCCGCCCGAGTCGATAGCCACCCCCGACTCCCCTCTTACTCTTCAGGAGCCCTGAACGCTTCAGCACTAGTAGAATCTGTTCCAGAAACTTGATCGGAATCTTGCCCGCACTGGCAAGTTCCTGGGCCTGCATGGTCCTGTCAGGGGAAAGGGACCCCAAAATTGTCATCGCTCTGAGGGCATAGTCAGCTTTGCGGGAGATCTGCATATCTTATCAGGCTCGATAATTGAACAGATCGGCGATGGTCAGGTTAGGATCAAGTTCCTTATCCTCGGCCACTTTCCTGACAGCGTTAAGAATCTTGCGCTGAATGTTGATCGTGACACGACGCCCCTTGCGAGCTTTCTGAACCTGCTTGTGGGTCAGCTGTTCGGTGCTCACCTCAACCAGCTCGTGGTTATCAAGCCCCCATTCCTCCATGAGTTGATCGATCGGTTGGAGTCCCAGATCACGCTGTATCTCGTCGGGCATCTGCGTAAATAATTCAATCTGCGTAAATTGTCGCATTACTGCGCAATTTGTTTCTTGCTCGTACGCCACATCTCGCTAACCGTTCGGCCTGCCTATGACAACCCGAATTTTGCTCAGCACCACCAGCTACCAGGACACCCCTGGCCCCCATCACGAGCTGCTGGAATCACAAGGATTCGATATTGTTCGCGAACGCGGACCTCTGCCGGAATCCGAAATGCTCGATCTCTCCGGCGAATTTGACGCCTTCCTCTGTGGCGACGACGCCATCACCCGCGCCGTGATCGACAAATCTTTGCCTCGTCTCAAGGTCATCAGCAAATACGGTATCGGCCTCGACAAAATCGATGTCGCCTATGCCACCGAGCAGGAGCTGGCGGTTCTCAACACGCCGGGTGTGAACCATACCACCGTTGCCGAACACACGTTTGGCCTTCTCCTCAGCCTCTCGAAGAAGATCCAGGAAAATGCTGTCGACGTGACTGCCGGGAAATGGCAAGCCGGATGGAAGAAACCCGTTGGGCACGAAATTCTTGGAAAAACCATGGGCATCATCGGCCTCGGCCGAATCGGAAAAGAAGTCGCCTCTCGTGCCCGTGCCTTCGGAATGAAGGTCATCGCCTTCGATCCCTACTTTGATGAAGCGTTCGCCGAGCAGCACGATGTGACGCGTTGCGCCTCCATGGACGAAGTATTGATCAATTCCAACGTGGTCAGTCTTCACTGCTTTCTCGACGAAAACACACGCGGCATGATCAATGCTCAAAAGATCGCCGAAATGCAGGACGACGTCATCGTTCTCAACTGCGCCCGTGGTGAACTGGTTGATACTGAAGACATTGCAGCAGCTCTCGAATCCGGAAAAGCCGCCGGCTACGGGGCCGATGTGCTCGACGAAGAGCCTCCTGCGGCCGATCACAAACTGTTTTCCGCTCCGAACTGTATCATCACCAGCCACATTGCCTCCCGTACTTACGAGAGCGTGGAACGGCAGGCTCTGCGCGCCACTCACAACCTCATTAATTTCCTGAATGGTGATTCCGATTTCATTCAGGCCAATAAATTATAAACCGCACCCTCATCCCCTCTGGAATCATGTTACAAATCAAATCAGCCTCTGACGTCGCTTACGACGCTGTCTCCCTGGGCGAAATCATGCTTCGCCTTGACCCTGGCGAAGGCCGCATTCACACATCGCGCACCTTTCACGCTTGGGAGGGCGGAGGCGAATACAACGTCACTCGAGGCCTCCGCCGCTGTTTCGGGCTGCGCTCCGCCTGCGTCACTGCCTTTGCCGACAATCCCGTTGGAAGACTGATCGAAGACTTCATCTTTCAAGGTGGTGTAGACACACGCTTCATTCACTGGCGCGACTATGACGGCATCGGCCGCGAAGTCCGCAATGGCCTCAACTTCACTGAGCGCGGTTTCGGTATTCGCGGTGCTGTCGGCTGCCCGGACCGGGCCAATACCGCTGCCAGTCAGCTCAAGCCCGGAGACATCGACTGGGAGGACATTTTCGGCAATCACGGCGCTCGCTGGTTCCACACCGGCGGTATTTTCGCTGCTCTCAGTGAATCCGCCGCCGAAGTGACCATTGAAGCCTGCAAAGCCGCCCAGAAGCACGGAACCATTGTCAGCTATGACCTCAACTACCGGCCGTCTCTCTGGAGCGCGATCGGCGGCCTTGAGAAGGCCCAGGAGGTGAACCGCGAGATCGCGAAATACGTCGACGTCATGATCGGTAACGAGGAAGACTTTACCGCCAGCCTCGGTTTCGACGTCGAGGGGGTTGATGAGAACATTCGCGGCATCGACGTGAGCAACTTCAAGCGCATGATCGAAACCGCGGTCAAGGAATTCCCGAACTTCAAGGCCACCGCCACGACGCTTCGCGAAGTCCACACCGCCACAGTCAACGACTGGGGCGCGATCTGCTGGCACGACGGCGAATTCTACGAAGCAGTACCTTTTCCAAAACTTGAGATTCTCGACCGGGTCGGCGGCGGAGACAGCTTCGCCTCTGGCTTTGCCTACGGATTTCTCGAACACAATGATCCCGCCAAAGCGATCAACTACGGGGCAGCTCACGGCGCTCTCGCCATGACGACTCCGGGTGATACCACGATGGCCTCGCTCGCCGAGGTGGAAAAAATCATGAGCGGCGGCGGTGCACGTGTCGTCCGCTGATTTACCCGAATTGCTGCGGATTTCCATAAGGCCGCCTGATACCAGGCGTTTCAGGCGGCCGAGGAGAGCTGAAATGGCGCTGAAACCTCTGCATTTCTTGAATTTCCGCTTGAATTCCTCTCAGAACGCGTAAATTCCCCACCCCATGGCCAAAAAGAGTTGGATCTCCAGAAACAATCGTAAAGCGCGCACTGTCCAGAAGTACGCGAAGCTTCGTGCTAAGCTGAAAGAAGAAAAGGACTACACCGGCCTTACGATGCTGCCTCGCGACGCGAGCCCGACTCGTCTCGTTAACCGTTGCGAAGTGACTGGCCGTCGCCGCGGATACCTCCGCCGCTTCAAGATGTCCCGTATCACGTTCCGTGAGCTGGCATCCCACGGCATGATCCCCGGAGTGACCAAGTCCTCCTGGTAGTCAGATTTTAAGGCCTCAAACCGAATCCCGGTTTATTTCAAAAAAGCGAAGCTACGGCTTCGCTTTTTTTGTGCCGGGATCTCCCGGTCCCAATTGAGTTGCAAAGCCACTGCCTCGACCGGATAGTTTAGTCGATGCCGATTTACGAATACATCGCAGTGGAAACGGACAAAGGCTGCCGAATCTGCAGTAAAGGCTTTGAACTCCGCCGTCCGGTGACCCGACCGGCCTTGGAGAAATGCCCACTCTGCCGGACTCCTGTGAAAAAACTCGTTTCCAAAGGCATCAATTCTCCTAAGATCACCAAACCGCTTTCCGTCAGCGACGCCAAGAAAGCCGGCTTCACCGTCCTCGAGAAACGGGACGAAGGCACCTACGAGAAAATGTGACCACCGCGCCTACTTCGGCACGATGATCAGCTTCCCGTCTTCGATCTTCAGGTCGGAGAGCTTGTTGAAAAACTCCTCCATTTCAGGACTGTCCTGGATATCCCGGAACAGATTCTCTTGGCTCAACTCCTGGGTATATATCTCCGGAACAACCGTGCCGTTCACTTCCAGTTCCTCCAGATAGAGGGCCGGACGCCCTCCTCCCATGTTGAGACTGAACCCGCCGGTTCCGTTGAAGAAGCGCCCTTCGAACTGCTCAGCGATGAAATTGATGGGCACCTGCAGCGCCTCGAGATCGATACTTACCTGCGCGCGCAGTAAGTCACCTTCAATTTCCACCGAGGTCATTTGCCCAAAGTCCTCGAAGTTCTCGTGGTTGTGCATGAGGAGGTTGAGTTCCTCACCCGTCAGGACCAGGGGCTCGCTGGCATCGCCAGCTTCCATCGCAGCACCGAACTCATCAAAACGAGTGATGATCGCGTCGACCTGCTCCTGGGGAGCCTGGGGAGCTACAATCTCGACCGCGGTATCAGAAGTGAAGAGCTCAACGCCTTCCGTCACTTTGCCTTTCACCCAGAAGTAGCCGCCAATACCGAGAACGACGCAGAGAATCACGACGATGAGGCAACCGATACCGCAACCTGCAGCGCACTTACCCCCACCACCGCCACTGTCGGCTTGGGGTTGGTTGACTTGATTCGGGTTCTCGAGGGGAGGAGGCGTATCG
>JABSSQ010000340.1 GCA_013213905.1 Verrucomicrobiales bacterium
GCCTGGACGGCGTCGGCCGTGTCCATGACTTTGAAGCCGTATTCTTCGGCGACTGCGCGAGACTTACTCTTGGCGTAGAGGCCGATGATGACCTTGACGCCGCTGTCCTTGAGGTTGAGGGCGTGTGCGTGGCCCTGTGAACCGAAACCAATTACGGCACAGGTCTTGCCTTTAAGCACACCCAGGTCCGCGTCTTTATCCGTGTAGATTTTTGCTGCCATCTGTTTTTTCTCTGCGTTTTCGAGGAGGCGCGTAGGTTCCGCCCAAACCGGTGAATGGTCAAACGGTATTCTGTATCGGAAAAAACCGCCTATTTTCCGCCCGAACCGCCTACCACCCGACCGCCTCCGGCGGGAAGCACGACCTGCAGCTTTCCGACTGCCGTTCCGATGGCGGAGACGGCCTCAGCGACCTCTTCGGCGGTGGTGTGATGAGACAGCGAAAATCGCACGCTACTGCGGGCACGGGACGAGATCTGCCCCATCGCTTTGAGAATCCGGCTGGGCTTCACCGCGCCGGTACTGCAGGCAGATCCGGGAGAACAACAGATTCCGGCCTCATCCAGCAGAATGAGCAGCCCCTCCCCGTCGACTCCGGGAAAGAACAGATTGGTCGTGTTGGGAAGACGGCGGTCGCGGTCACCATTTACCGCCGATCCTTCGACGGTCTCGAGAACGCCTTCTTCAAACTGGTCGCGCAACGCGGCCGCCGATTCGCGGGCGTCCAGTCGCGCCGCAGCCAGTTCAGCAGCGACACCCATACCGACGATGCCGGCCACGTTTTCGGTGCCGGAGCGTCGTTTCTCCTCCTGTCCCCCGCCGAGCATGAGAGGTTGGAATCGGGCGTGCCGATCCTGGTAGAGCGCACCGACTCCCTTCGGACCGTGGAACTTGTGCGCCGACACTGAAAGGGCATGAACCGGCAGGTCAGCGACCGAAAGCGGAACCTTGCCCACTGCCTGAACCGCGTCGGTGTGAAAATAGACATCACGCTCAGCAGCGATTTCGGCGGCCGCTTCAACATGACTGAGCACTCCGGTCTCGTTATTTGCCCAGATCAAACTGGCCACCGCCACCTCGTCATCAGCGAGCGCATTTTCCCAGGCCTCGAGATCGAGATGGCCTTCAGCATCCACTTCGACGAACCGGGCGTCGTAACCGGTCTCACCAAAGAACCTGGCCACCTCATCCACCGCACTGTGCTCGACCGTTGAGGTCAAAATGGCTTTTCGCTCCGGCCGCAGACTCAGCGAAGAGCGCAGCGCCGCATTGTTCGACTCAGTGCCGCAACTGGTAAAAATGATCTCCTCCGGATGAGCCCCGATGAGCGCTGCCACCTTCTCGCGAGATTCGTCGATCGCTTTGCGCGCCTGGCGACCGAATCGATAACCTCCTGAGGGATTGCCGTAAAACTCCCCCAGCCAGGGCAACATGGCTTCACGAACTTCAGGGGCGACGGCCGTGGTCGCATTGTTATCGAG
Source organism: Verrucomicrobiales bacterium (assembly GCA_013213905.1). GTDB lineage: Bacteria > Verrucomicrobiota > Verrucomicrobiia > Verrucomicrobiales > DEV007 > Arctic95D-9. The sequence continues at coordinate 1,481 of JABSSQ010000340.1, forward strand.
GTAGATCATTTCCAATCCGTCAGTCAAAAACTATACGGTTCCGAAACGCTGACGTCCACGGGACTGTCGCTTTACTGGAGACTCACTTCAAAGTCTCCACCTTCCACGATTGATCTCGCCTCCCCCACGAGGAAGAGTGACCCGGCCACCAACACCTTTCCTTCACCTATCTCTAGCGCCTCGCTCAGATTTTCGGCGGACTTCACGTTCTCCGATTCTCCGCCTGCCGATAGAAACGCTTCCGTCATTTCCCCCGCTGAGACGCGACGCTCGGACTGAATGGGAACGAAAGTGACACTCCCGATGACAGGTAGGATTGCTTTGAAAATCGCAATGAGGTCTTTGGATTCGGCAGCACCAAAGATCAGATGGGCTGATTCGCCTGGAAATGTTTCCTGCCACGCTGCGCGGAGTGCCTCGGCAGCAGCTTCGTTGTGAGCACCATCGAGGACGAGCCTGTCACCAACCACTTCGAACCGTCCCGGCCACGACGCTTCGGCCAACGATTGCTGAATGCCCTCCTGGGTAAGTCGATCACCTTCGACACGACAGGCAGCTTCGACAGCGAGCGCAGCATTCTCACGCTGGTGAGGTCCCTTCAGTCCTAGCAGCCACTCATCAGGTAGTGGATGCGCCTCAATGTAGGGGACTCCCAGGGTTAAAGCCCGCCGTCCTACCACGTCGCGAGCGTCTGGATGCAGATCCGCGACGATCACCGGGATGGTCGGCTTGATGATGCCCGCTTTCTCCGCCGCAATTTCACGAATCGTCTCACCAAGCCACTGTTGATGATCAAGACCGATCGATGTGATCACACTGACATCAGCATCGACCGCGTTCGTCGCATCCAGTCGGCCTCCCATTCCGGTTTCAAGGAGGATGACTTCGCAACCTTCATCGCAGAAATAGCGAAGCGCCAGTGCGAGACTGATTTCAAAAAACGTCGGATGGGGATCCCAGTCGTTCACCCGATCGCGAATGTCCGTCAGGATCCCGGCAATTCTCTCTTCCGAGATTTTTTCCCCGTCGATCTGGATGCGCTCGGAGTACGCCACAAGATGCGGCGAGGTGAAAAGACCGGTCTTCAGACCGGCGTCGCGTAGAATCCGTTCGGTGAACGCACAGACGGACCCTTTGCCGTTAGTGCCGGCGACGTGAACGATTTTCCGCCCCTCCAGATCCTGTGTCACTGAAGTTTCCTCCAGCAAGCTGGTCACATTCTCCAGCCCCAGCTTGATGCCGAATAGCTGCGTGCCGTAGAGCCAATCAATAGATTCCTGGTAGTCCAATGGTCGTGTTGGTGGTTGGACACGAAAAAAGCCCTGCCCGCCGGAAAAGTCCAACGACTAGGGCCCCAAACGTGGTGTCCTTAAAATTTCAGCCTGTTTAAAACGAAACCCGAGCGCCCATTAGAAGGGCGTGCCCCCCCAGAGTGCCATCGGTCGTAAAGGAAAAGTCGCCAAAGTTAGACGTGAAGGTCAAGTCATCAAGGATGCGATAACGATACTGAGTGAAGAAGGCGAGACGTTCCGTCACCGGAACATCAAGGCCCATCAAAAACTGCCATGCGATGCCGGAATCGGTGGTGTTGTAGGGAACACCACCAATTTGACCGTTCATTTCGGTTTGCGCGTAGCCTACTCCAAATCCCGCGTAGCCTGTAGCCGTGGCCATCGGGATCTCTTTGAGAAAGTTTACCATAACGGCGCTCGTCCTGAACTCGAAAATGGAGGGGAGAACAAAACCGCCATAAGTGAGTATACCGACATCTTTCGTGTCGACCGCACCCTCGATTTCGAATCGAGTCCCCCCGAGCAGACTGGAATAAAATCCGAGACCGAGCCCCGCATTCCAGTCATCCCGGAGATCGAAATTGATCGGGATCGAAGTGGGGTCGAGTCCATCGCCCGACACTATCGTAGCCCCTTCCGATGAAAGATCACTGAACGATCCTGTAGATTCGACACTGCCACCGAATGAAATGCCTCCGTAACCATACAGGTAGCCCGTAAATCGTTTGGTGGGCTGACTTACCAACGCTCCTTTGGAATGCATTCGGAAACCGTCATTCGCCGACGCAGACATCTCGAAGCTAAAGCCTAAACCGAAGACCAGAAGAGCCGTTGATAATTTGGATATACTGATATTCAATATTTTCATAATTAAAATTTAGTTTCACCGCCGCCCTTGGCAATAAATATTATTAAATTTACCAAAATCTTTGTTTTTATTTAAACTGGAATATTCGTCATCCCCTTGGGGTATCGGAAAAAGGCACCGCTTCGAGCCAAACCAAAAAAATGGATAATTTCTAAAAAGAAACTCGCGCTCCGAAAAGAAGCGCATGACTGGACGGATTGTCGATGGTCTCCACGATGAAATTCTCGGAGACCGTTGAAAAATCCTGACCGCTCAGCACTCGATATCGGTATTGGGCAAAAAAGGCGAAATTCTGACTGAGAGGAAAATCAACCCCCGCAATGAGCTGCCAGGCAAAACCCGAAGAACGATCGTTGTAAAACATTCCCATGGCCTGCCCGTAAATTTCAGTATCTGCCCAACCAACACCGGGCCCTGCATAGCCTGTTAGCCCCCCAATGGGGAACTCCTTCAGCCAGTTGAACATAACTGCCCGAGTGGTGAAATCCAAATTGGAGGACATCTGGATTCCGTTGAACATGAAGTTGTCGACTCTCACTTTATCGTAAGAACCCTCAATTTCGTAGCGACATCCTCCCCACATGTCCGAATACATGCCGAAGCCAAGCCCCAGGGAGTAGCCTTCCTCCAGATTATACATCGTCGGTATGTGCGTCAAGTTGGTGTGCTTTTCATAGCCATCCTTGCCGTCATTGTAATAGCCGTAAACATCCCCTTTGGTGTTGTATTTGCCACC
>JABSSQ010000341.1 GCA_013213905.1 Verrucomicrobiales bacterium
AATGAAGCTGATACAACGCCGTGCCTACGGCTTCAGAAACTTTAACAACTACCGCCTCAGAGTCATCGCTCAGTGCGGTCCATCCAAACACACCTAAACCTCAAAAAAATGCTCATCCCCCAATCTTTGGTGTAGACCCCTCATCCCCCAATCTTTGGTGTAGACCCTGTAGACCCACTTCGTCGGTTCAAGTCCGATGAGGACTTTGGGAAAATAAGAAAGCCAACTGTCGGACTCGAACCGACGACCGGCTGATTACAAATCAGCTGCTCTACCAACTGAGCTAAGTTGGCCCCTTAGCTCGCCGAAAACGGCGGGAGGGGAATGTATTCATGGAATCGCCGCCTGCAAGACGTCGTTTCGGGTTTTTCACTTGGCGATTCCTTGACCCGAAACGGCACAAATCGGGGCCGATGAACCTTTTCAGCCCGTTTGGGCTGGCGTATGTTTGGCTCCCCATGCGAATTCGACTCGCCATTTTTGCGGCCTTCGGGCTGATGCTGCCTTCAGCGGCCACTCTCTTTGCCGAGGAAGAACCAGCCTCGCCGGAACGACCGCTGGTGACCCAGGTGGGCGATCATGCCTACCGGATTGGCGAGATTCGGTTCGATTCAAAAACCCGCGAGGTCCGCATCCCAGTGGTCGTGAATATGCGGGAAGGCGGGCCCATGGAATACCTGCTCGTGCACGAATCGGGCAAAGTGCACGAATCAGTCTTTGTCACCGGGGTGTCTCCGCTCCATCTCCAGATTGCCCTCAAGCTTCTCAAATATAAATCCGGACACGGCGACGTGTTCAATCGCATGCTGCCGCCCCACCTCATCGAAGAAGAGGGCGGAAAGCGGGCCGACCGCGGCGAATCCGTGAACCTCGCTTTCATCGCCGACTCCACCGACACGGAGGTTTCCGCCGGAGACCTGATTCTCGACGGCGACTCCATGGAACCCTTGTCCGATCCCGGCTGGATTCACACCGGTTCCGAGGTTCGCGAAGGTAACTTCATGGCCGAAGTCGAGGGTGGCTTTGTCGCGATCTACCTCGACCCCAACGCCATGTTCAACATGACTCGCGATGGCGCCGACATCGACGAACGCTGGGGCGCCAACGACAAGAAAATTCCTGAAATCGGCACCAAGGGTGAACTTGTCATTCGCCTCGCCACTTCATAGAAACGCTCTCCCCCAAGTAACCATGAAACTCCTGCTGACTCCCATTCTCTTCATCGGCCTGGCGGCGACCCCGCTGGCTGCCCAGGACACTGTGACCGGATCCCCGGACGGTGACGTTTCCCTGAAACTCGAAATCGAACGCGCCATCGCCAAAGGGGCCACTTACCTCACCGGACAGCAGGACCCCGAGACCGGCTCCTGGAGCGACCCGACTCTCCCCGCCATTTCCGCCCTCGCCATTTCGGCACTCATGGGTGATCCCAACCTGGATCTCAGCAAGGGGAACCCGGCCGCGGCCGACAAGGGCTATGAATTTCTTCTCACGAATGTGAAGAGCGATGGCGGCATCTACGGCAAGGGCCTCGCCACCTACAACACCTCGCTCTCCATCATGGCCCTGGCACAGTCCGGCAAGGAAGAACACCTGCCCGTCATCGCCAAGGCACGTCGCCTGCTCATCAACCAGCAGCAGGACTTCGACAAGCGCGGCGAAACGGACAACCTCTTCGACGGCGGCATCGGCTACGGCGGCAGCTACGCGCATTCCGACCTGTCCAACACGCACTTCGCGATGGAAGCCCTCTACTACTCCCAGAAGGTACTCGCCGACACGGAATACGACGAGAGCAACGACTTCGATCTCGACTGGGACGCGGCCATCGATTTCGTCAGCCTGGTTCAAAATTCCGAAGCCACGGTCGAGCGCATCGGTGACGGCTTCGGCCTGCGCGAAGAAGACGAAGGCGGCTTCATCTACTTCCCCACCAACACCAAGTCCGACCAGATTCCAATCAAGGGTGACGACGGCAAGGAACGCACTGCTCTCCGCAGTTACGGCAGCATGAGCTACGCCGGCCTGCTTGCCTTTATCTACGCCGACATGGATCGCGATGATCCCCGCGTTGCCTCTGTGATGAGATGGCTGCAGAACAACTACACGCTTGAAGAAAACCCGGGCATGGACGCTCAGGGACTCTTCTACTACTACCACACCATGTCGAAGGCCCTCGCCATCACCGGCACGAAGGAGCTCGTCACTCCAGAGGGCAGCAAGATCGACTGGAAAAAGGATCTCGC
>JABSSQ010000342.1 GCA_013213905.1 Verrucomicrobiales bacterium
GAATACCACACGACCAACAAGATAAGCAGTGGCCATAGATACGAAAATCAACCATCGCTGTAGTAAGAACCTTCCGAGACTTGGTATGGCACGCTCTGGTTCGTTACTGGAATGCTTATCGTTCATTTCTGACAGAACGTTCAAGGCCGCTCAACCCGATCCAGAGAACGGCCGTTAGTAGCAGTGTAAGGATTCAAGAAAAGGAAGTCAATCGACTCGCGACGGGATCTGGGGTGAGCGCGCCGTCTTGTTCGCTGCCTATTGGTAGTATGTGGCAAGTTGGGAAGCATCTGGAGAGATTAGCTACCTTTGTGTATCTGAGATTCAGCCGTGCTCGGGACGTCTTTTTTGAGCGTGGTATTTGAGGGAGTGAAATCCTCCAGTGCAATATTGATAAGCGCGAGAATCACGATAGTCACAAGGAAGACAGCCAAAAGAACCCCTAGAAGAAACTTCTTCAGATTCAGATGTTTAAATTGTAATGCTGGGCGCTTCATTTTCACAGCGAACGTCCGAAGCCTGGCACCCGAAAAAGAGGGCGAGGCTACAACAGAAGGTTACGGATTTGAATCAGTAGCGTCAATCGACTCACGACGTTTTTCGGGTTGCCTAGCGCTGTCTTGTTCTCCTCTGCTTTCGGATTCAGCCCAGGTGTAACTTTCGAGGAAGTAGTACTTAATCTGGTCTTCCCAATCGGCCTCGTCCACCTTTAGGTCAGCGTCCTTTAAAAACGCTTTCAACATCTCTGCAGATTCCGTCTCTTGGACCAAAACTCCTTCCATAATCAGAATCTTGTTTTCGAGTGTCTCCGGCCATCTCTTCATCGACCGAATTGCAACTCGCGACGGATTTGGTAGCTTCTTGGACTGCCAGTCACCAAATGGATCGGGCCTGATTTCTACAGTCGATACGAGAATGTAGGCCTGACTTCCCTTAGAACAGTTCTTTGAGCTTCCTATCAAACGGACGTCTCGCGACACAAAGTCAGAAAGAGAGTTCTGGTTCTCAGAGGACAAGGCGTACCCGATCACGAGTAACGTCGCAATTGTAGTCGCCAGTCGCATATCAAGGAGAACGTCATAGACCTGGCAGCCTGATCGGAGAGCGCGGTCTAGACTGAAGGTTTGGTATCGATTTTCGGAAGGACAATCAACTCGACGCGGGATCAGGCTTGCTAGCGTCGGCTTGTTCGCTCGGTGGGAGTGAGGGTTCATTCGGAAATCGAAATATCCGATTTACCACGAAGCTTCTCTAGCCATTCGTCAAAATTCCCACCATTAAGAGCCTCATCATTTTGAAATACTTTGGAGATTAGATTGTCGAGCAGACGGGTTCTAATGTCATCCTGGTCTAGATCGAATGTCGAAAGTTCGTCTTTGAATGCTGTTTCATTCCCGTTGAAGCGAAAAGCGATGAGATCAGTCACAAGCTGATCAATATGTTCTGGCTTCACTTGGCCTCCCATCCTCTTGAACTCCTCGCGGAGAAGATGCCGGTCAATCTCGTCCTCCAGTGCTGATCCTTCCCGCTCCTGTCGCACCCTCTGGAAATTTGCAGCGCCAAGAACAAACTCTGTCAGGTCCAAAGACTTCGACTTGTCTGCTTCAAGGATTCGGACGTCGTTTACAGTGGCTGCGATATCCGAGCCTGATTGATTGGCATGCGATTCAACGGTGACGAGTGCGAAAAGCAGAAGTAGTTTTGATAGCGTTTTCATCTTTAGAGCGAACGTAAAAGTGCATCCATCCGAACCAGACGGAAGATGCTGTTTGAAATTTAGGCTCTGGAGCTATCCAAAGCCAGGGAAAAACTCAAGGCTGGTTCGGGTTGGATGCCACGTCGTGTTCTGCCTTGAAGCTGATGCCTGCACCTCCAGAAGCCCCTTTTTCGTCGTAGCCTACCCACACCTCACCCCAATCGTATTGCCCAGGTGTGTATCCCATACCCCGAAGCCATCGTTCAGTGTGTGCTGCGCGAGTCCGCTCCTTCGCTTCCGACCAATCGTTCCATCCTGAACCGTACTTGTTCTCATCCGCGAGTCCTAGACTGATCATGTGGAGGCGATTGCCTGCGAAACATAACCTGATCGTGACATCTTCGCCTTCGATCTCTGAAACTGGCAGGGAATACCAAATAACTCCGTTCCCCATGTCATCTTCCGAAGCTCCGTCAAACCGTGCGACCTCTGCCGGCTGAAGGAGGGACGAAATCTCGATCCCGCTTGGATGGTGGAGAATGAAGTCGCGGGTTGCTTCGCTCATTTTTCAGCAGAACGTAAAAGGCCGCTCAACCTGATCCTGAGAGCGGCAACAGTCTGACAGACTACGAAAACGAATCAGAGAAGTCAACCGACTCGCGACGGGATCAGGGTTGAGCGCGCCGGCTTGTTGTGCGCCGATCGA
>JABSSQ010000343.1 GCA_013213905.1 Verrucomicrobiales bacterium
GATGAAACTCCTCAAGAAAATGAAACTGGCCAAGAACACCGTCGTCATCTTCCTGAGCGAACAGGGCATCGCCATGCCCAGGGCCAAGTGGAGTGTCTATGACCATGGCAATCGCAGCCTCTGCATCGTGCGTTGGCCTGACAAAGTCCCCGCCCGACGCACCATGGCGTTCGGTCAATACTGCGACATCGTTCCGACCCTGGTCGACCTCGCCGGAGGAGAAGCCCCCCAGCTAGATGGCTTCAGCCTGCGCCCCGTCCTCATGGAGGGCAGCGATACCCATCGCGATTTCATCTACCTCTACAACGTACACCCCACCTGGCAGCGCACCCTTATGCGCGACGGATGGAAATTGGTTTGGAGCCCCGAAACGGAGAAGGAGCACATCTGGAACAACTTCACTTCCAAAGGCAAATTCTTCTCCGTGCCGTGGGCCGAATGGACAGCGCTCGCCGAGACCGATGAAGAAGTGGCCAAAATCGTCGAGCACGTTATCCACCCACAGGAATATGAGCTCTACCGCATCGACGAAGATTTCTACGAAACCAACAACCTGGCCAACAATCCGGAGAATCAGGAACGGGTCAAAACCATGGCCGCCGAGCTCAAAGCCTTCATGCACGAAATCGGGGATCCCCTCTACGATCCGGAGGTCGACTCAAATACCAATAAGAAGAAAAAGAAAGACAAGCCCGCAGCCTGATTGAGACTACTCTTCAGCAGGCACCAATCTTTCCCCACTCTCAGGAAGCTGCAAAGTGGGCTCTCCTTCCAGAAAACCCAACTCGGCCAGAAACCGATCCGCGGAAATCAAAGTGAGATCGGCCCAAGGCTGAAAATTGAAAAAGGCGTGTTTTTCGCCTTCGGCAATTTCCAGCTTAACGGTCGTCCCCTCGAGGCCTTTCCATTTTTCGTAGGTCGGATTCCATCCTTTCAACCAACTCTTGTCTTCGCTCCCGAAGAATACAATCGCCGGCGGCGCCCCCGGCTTCAGATGCTGAATGTAGTCAATTTCCGAATCAGCGGCGTCGCCCGTGCTGAGCGCGGGATTGAACAACACCCTCGCCGCAACTGAAGTATCGAAGCCCTCCGGGTCATCCGGATGGTTGAGTCCGGAATTGCTGGTCGCGATCAGGCTGATATGACCACCCGCTGAGCCGCCGGCAGCGATCAAACGATCCGGATCCACACCAAGATCACCGGCATTCTGTTTCACCCACCGGATCGCGCTCTTGGCGTCAGGCATGCAGATCCGTTTTCTGGAAAGCCCGCCCTCCAGCTTGGCCGCTCTCTCTTTGGAGGCAAGCGTGTAAGTCACCGTCACCGCTACCAATCCGCGACTTGCAAAATAGTCACACTGATAGCTGAAGGCCTCCCGGGAACCGCCGCCCCAGCCTCCACCATGAAAGAAAATGATGGCCGGCACAGGATCACCGGACGGATCGTGCCCTTCGGGGAAGTAGACATCGAGTTCACGTTTTTCGCCATCGACTTCCTTGTAAGTAAACACTTCGCCCGGAGGCGCCGAAACCCGTTCTTCCTGACCCACCGCGATCAGCGGCACCACCAGGAGCCACAAATAGAAATACCTCATGGCCAGAGATCTAGCGGTTTCGCCGCTCCTGCGCCAGCGCTCCGTGCTGCGCATGTGCGCATTTCCGCTTCGACCATTCGCCCATTCGCCCATCTGAAGTCAGGTGACCTAAGCACCAACGGATCACATGCGTTCGCACAGGGACGGTGGTTTCCCTCTCCCCTATTCCTTTGGCTCCACAACAAAAGACTGCTTACCCGTTGTTCCGGATTCAATTTCGCACGCAAAGGGCGTCTTTCCCCGCCCAACAGCCAACTGAAGAGAAGCCGTCTTCTCATCTGCCACTTTCTCGTAGCCCGGTTCTTCAATCACAGGCAGCAGGTTAACTCCGTCTTTCGATCGCAAGCTGAATTCAATTCGACCGGGGGGATGATTCTGGATCTGCAACCGCCCGTTCTCCACCTTGTTAGGCCACGAATTTAAAAAAGGACCGCCGCGGTAGCTGTTTTCGGTCGGTCGGTCGAGGAAGTCATCCAGCGAACGCCCGGCCGAGGACAGATTGCTCAACCAACGATTACCGAAGATCAATTGATCGTGCTTCCAAAGACGTGCCTCCTCCAACGCAGTGCTGTCCGCCCACTCCAGCGAAATGTCACAGCCCCCCATCTGGATCATGGGAATGGTGACCCCCGCCTGATCGAGAGGCTCGGACAATTCTCGGGCGACCCATTCAAACCCGTGGTGTGCCCAATTGTGATACCCCAAAGCCCCCAGTTCTCCCTCTTCGGATATCCATCCCTCGCATGAGGCAGCAATCCATGTTTGCCCTTTCGGCAGCCCCTTGAACTGGAACGACCCGTCTGAATTGACGGTTTGCCAGTCGCTCCAGACAATGGCATCCGAGGGGGAACGCGAGGCCACCTTGCCGGGTGGAATGGTAAACACCCGCACGATTCCGTTTTCGATAGGCCGGGGAATTGACGGGTCGAGCATCCCTTTGAGTTCCCGCCCTTTCTCCAGTTCAAACCGCAGCTTCACTTCCTCCCCACTGCGCACCTCGAAGGGTTTCACCTCTGAAAAGTAGCGCCAACCGTCCTCATCGCGACTCACGACCTGAACCCGAGCGGGGCCGGGTTCGATGGATACATTGCGAATTGCACCAGCCTGCTCCACCCAGTCCGGGTAGCGATAGGACTTGTAGGAGGAATGCCAATCCCCCTCAAAATGAACCTGATCTCGGGACAGTTTCTCACCGTCCTTGAACACCTCAGCCATCACGACCCCTTCTTTTGAGAGCGACATCTCCACCGAAGGCTGCTCCAACGAAATCTGCAATTTGGCGGATCGGTACTCGCTTCGGCCTACCTCGACAGTTGCAGCAGTGATCTCCCGATCGCTACTATCATCGCCATAAATTTTCGGCACCTGGAGCAAAGCCCACCCCTCCGCATCCGTTGTCACTGGGGCGATATCTTTCGGGTAAAAATAGCGAGCTCCCTGATCATTCGCCGCTTTCAATTGACTCAAACTCACCGTCGCTCCAACCAAAGGCTCTCCTCCCGCCCCTCGAACTCGCACATACAGATTCCGACTGCCGATCTCCTCTTCGACAACCGGACCCCCGGCATCCACCGGGCGACTGAAGATGTAGATATCCCCCAGGTCAATCACCCCGTCAGCCTGGGCTATTTCAACGAGCTTTTGGCTCTCCCGGCTGCTGAACATCTGGCTCAGCATCTTGATCGTCCAACTCCCCTGACGCGGCACAACGCCTGAATACCGCCCCTCATTGTCGACACGACTATACATGTTGAATTTCCCAGCGCTGCGAGCCTTGGTAAAGAGAAAGGTAATACCATTCCCATCCTTACCACCCTTGCCGCCCGCAGCCGAACTTCCATCCGGCCAGACAAATCGCCACTTCACTGTAGCGGACGACCGAGGCGTAGCCTGGAGGGGAACCTCCAAATTCTCACCCGGCTGCAACACAGCCGCCTCTAACACGACAGCATTCCCACCCGTTGGCCCCTCAAAGACCTCCTTGAATTTGTAAGGCAGATCAATCCCGCTTTCCAACGCAGTGGGAAACAAACGCTCACAGGTAAAGCGCCCGTTCTCGTCGGTAGTCACCTCAAGAAAATGAGGCCGACAAGTAGCCGGAGGAGCATAATCATTCATACCAATCCCCATGCTGTAACGCTCCAATTCCAACTTTACGTTCGCCACCGGCTTGCCTTGTTCGTCACGAAGTTCTCCCGATATCGAAGCCCAGGGCAGCATCGCAACCTCCAGCCTGTCTACACCCCCCTCTCGCAAGACACTGAGACGCATACCACTGACCCAGCCGACACGCTCTTCGCTCTCCAGGATGATTCCGTTTTTATAAGAAGATTCCGACACCTCGACCCGGCCCTCTTCGTTCGTATAGCGCTGCTCCGGCTTCGCATGATCCGGCACTTGGAATCGCATTCCCTCGACTACGGAAACTTCCACCAAAGGCTCCCCCGAGGCGGCATCGATCAATTGATATTCGTCGCCCGCCAACGCCCCAATCGACAACAACAGGCAAAAAAAACAAAGCGACAGGGTTTTCATCTCCATTCGGAACGATTCGCAATCTGACAAATTAGAGCTCTATCAAAAGGACCATCAGGATAGTATGTTTCTCAGAGAAGCGTCGACCCCCTATATCTAGCTGCCCTCCCGCGGTTGAAGCCCGTGGGCTCAAAGACCTCGCTTTTCCGCAATCTACCTAGCGCCATAGTGTGGGTGGAAAGACATTGCCTCCAGATCCCCAAGACGGGACCATATCCGGAACTCAATCACTATTCTCGGAAAGCCTTCCTCATGAACTCTCGCTTCTTTCACTTCCTTCTGGGCGGTTCCTTCGCCACAGCACTCTTCCTGACCTCCGTTCAAAGTCTCGCCAAAGACCCCATCACAGAAGACGAGTCTTCTCCCGTGATGCTCGACCTGGACCCCTACCTGATCGATGCACTCTACGGCCAGGAAAGCGGAGGCAAGACCGGTCGCTTCGGCAAAGAAGGCGGCATGGCCGACCTGCTCACTGAGCCCGCCTTCGTAGAGCTGGTCAAAAAACACGACCTCAAGCTCTTCAACGGTCCCGTCATTGGCGACATCAAGCCCACTTCAGCGAAATTCTGGGTCCGCACAGCTGGTCCCGCCACCGTCCAAATTCAAATCGGCGACCAGAAATCCGACTCCGTCACCACTTCGGAAACCAACGACTTTACCGCTGTCATGACCGTCGACGGGCTCGAGCCGTTCACCGATCACGCCTACTCCGTTCTCCTCGACGGCGAAACCATTCAGCAAGACACCTTTAATTTCCGCACCGCTCCTGAAAAAGGTCAGAAGGTCGAATTCCATGTCACCTTTGGTTCCGGTTCCCGATATGTGCCGGTTAACGAGCACGCCTGGAGCACCATGTCGAAGCAGCGCCCGCTCGCCTACCTGGGTCTCGGTGACAATGTCTATATCGACGTGGTTGATCACCGCGGAGCACAGCGCTTTTTTTACTACCGTCGCTACCTCAGTCCCGCCTATGCCGAACTGGCCGCCGGCTCTGCCCTCTACGGCATCTGGGATGACCACGACATGGCCATGAACGATGACTCCGGCGGAGCTGGCATGAAGTATTCGTGGAAACGCCCCAACTGGAAAGTCTTCACCGAGAACTGGAACAACCCTCACTATGGCGGCGGGGAAGAGATGCCCGGCACCTGGCACTCATTCTCACTCGGCGATGTCGATTTCTTCATGACTGACGGACGCTTCTACCGGGACAAAGGAGACAAAACCATGCTGGGCCCCGATCAGAAAGAATGGCTCCTTGAAGAACTCTCCAAAGCCACGGGCAAATTCAAGGTGATTGCCTCCGGCACCATGTTTTCCGACGACGCTGACAAGAACGGTAAGGACTCCTGGGCCGGGGACTGGTCCCGCGAAGAGCGCGACGAAATCTTCGATCTCATCACCCAGGAGAAGATCGACGGCGTCCTGCTCATTGCCGGCGACCGCCATCGCTCCGACATTTGGAAAATTGAGCGTCCCGGCTATCCGCTCTACGAATTCGTCTCCGCCAAGGTCACCAACATGCACACCCACAACACCTTCGACAACGCCGTCTGGTCCCACAACAAAGGTAATTTCTGGGGTCAGCTCAACTTTGACCTGCGCCCCGACGATCCTGTGATGACCTTCCGCTGTGTCGATATCAGCGGCGAAGTGGTCAAAGAATTTCCTGTGAAGCTCAGCAAAATCAGCCACAAATAGCCTGATCACAAAGATTCCCCTGTTAAGACTCGCACCTGGAGCGTCTATACTGCATACATCAACCCATCATCAGAAATATGAGCAAACTCTCTTATCTCCTTCTTGCGGCAGCAGTCGTGTTTTCCACCACCGCCTTCGCCGAGGAAAAAGACGGCGAATGGACTTCACTCTTCGACGGCAAAACCCTGAATGGCTGGAAAGGTTACAACGGCGTCGACATCGCAGGCAAGTGGATGGCCAAGGACGGGACTCTGCATCTCGATAGCGTTCCAGACAGCAAACCTTACACCAACATCATCACTGAAAAGCAGTTTGACGATTTTGATCTGCGCTTTGAGTGGAAGATCGAGGAAGGCACCAACTCAGGTGTCATGTTCCACGTCGGCGAAGGCCCGGCCCAACCCTACCTGACCGGCCCGGAATACCAGGTTCTCGATAACGAAGGTTTCCGCAACGGCAAGGGTGAGCCCGTCACCGAAGCCGAGAAGACCGGCTCTCACTACGCGGTGGAACCCGCCACCAGCGACGAAACCAAGCCCGTCGGCGAATGGAACGAAAGCCGCATCGTTGTGAAAGGCAACCACGTCGAGTATTACACCAACGGCGTCAAAACCGCCGAATACGAAATGCACAGCGACAAGTGGAAAGAGCAGATCGCCAACGCCAAATTTTCCAAGTGGAAGGACTACGCCACACTCGGAAAAGGCCACATCGGCCTTCAGGATCACGGACAAAAAGTCTGGTTCCGAAACATCAAAATTAAGGAACTGTAGGCTTCCGTGATCAAAGTATCACTTTTCAACAGGGTCAGGTTCATCACCTGACCCTGTTTGTTTTTGGTGTGAGCGCTTTCACGAGCACGACGTTCGCAGGTAGTGCTTCAGCGCTTGGATCCACTTGCTCTCGTAGCGGTACGGGTTCCACATCATGATGATCGTTCGACTCGGTTTCTCACCGCTGAAAGACCGGTAAACGCGCCGGTCACTGCCGTCGAGATCTCGGGCCATGGCCGGAATGATCGATACCCCATGATCCAGCGCAACCAGTTCCTGAACCGTCGCCAGTTGGCTGATCCGTTCCACCGATACCGGCTGCACGGATTGATTGCGGCAGAATGAATTAATATTCTCAGCCAGGCAGTGCGCTTCGTTCAGCGTGACGAAAGGATACTCCTCCACCACACTGGCCTCCACCTTCTTGCGGGCCGCAAGTTCATGTTCGGGAGGAACGACCAGGAATAACTCCTCATCGAAAAGTGCTTCCGTCTCGAGATACTTCGCATTGATAGGATAGGCTAGAATCGCCAGGTCTATCTCACCGTGGCTGCATCTCTTGATGAGATTCTCCGTCGTATCCTCCTGCACGATAACCGAGATGTTAGGGTGACTTTCCGAGAACTCGCTCAACACTCCCGGGAGAAAATAGGGAGCAATCGTGGGAATGGCTCCCAGCCGGATCTTCCCATACCGATCCGACTCGGATAACATGGTCATGGTGTCTTCAACAAGATGGAGAATCTCACGAGCACGCTCCAACAGGATTTTGCCCAGATCGGTCAATACCACCTCCCGCGGTTTTCGCTCAAACACCGGTTGTCCGATCCTGTCTTCGAGCCTCTGAATGGAACGACTTAGCGCCGACTGTGAAAGGCTCAACTTCTCGGCAGCCCGAGTGAAATTCCCAGTCCGAGCAAGCGTGACGAATTGCTCCAACTGGACCAGTTCCAGTTCAGATTTCATACTGACCTTATCATGTGCCATGTGCATATCAAATATTCTTATAATGCATTAGATGCATTTTAAATTCGTGGAAAACTAAATCGTGGCCACAAAACTCGGCTCCAAATGCGTAACCCTTACGATGAAAGCAAACTCACAATTAATCCCCCACTTACTAACCCTGGTTGCTTCAGTGGCATTCCTGCCAATTTTCATGGCGTTTGCCTAGGAAGCCTCTCCAGAAAAGGGTGTAAACAAACCCATGAATGACATCAGCCAATGCCCCGTGATGGGCCAACCCGCCTCCCCTTACCGGCACACAGCCGCCGGCTCCATGACCAACAGCGACTGGTGGCCGAACCAACTCAACCTGAACATTCTTCATCAAAACTCCCCGAAAGGAAACCCGCTGGGCGGTTCCTTTGACTATGCCGAGGCGTTTTCCAATCTCGATCTCGAGGCAGTGAAGAAGGATCTCGAAGCGCTGATGACCGACTCCCAGGACTGGTGGCCGGCTGACTATGGGCACTATGGTCCGTTCTTCATCCGCATGGCCTGGCACAGCGCCGGAACTTACCGCGTGACCGATGGTCGCGGTGGAGCCTCAGACGGCACCATGCGTTTTGCGCCACTCAACAGCTGGCCGGACAACGGCAACCTCGACAAGGCCCGTCGCCTGCTCTGGCCCATTAAGCAGAAATACGGCCAGAACATCTCATGGGCCGACCTCATGATCTTGACCGGTAACGTCGCCCTCGAGTCGATGGGCTTCAAAACCTTCGGCTTTGCCGGAGGGCGCGCTGATGTCTGGGAGCCCCAGGAAGACATCTACTGGGGTCCTGAATCCGAATGGCTCGGCGACAAGCGTTACAGTGACGACCGCGATCTCGAGGCTCCTCTCGCTGCTGTCCAGATGGGCCTGATCTACGTCAACCCGGAAGGCCCTAACGGAAATCCTGATCCGCTCGCCGCGGCACACGACATCCGCGAAACCTTCGCGAGAATGGCGATGAACGATGAAGAGACAGTTGCTCTCATTGCCGGTGGTCACACCTTCGGTAAGGCACACGGCGCCGCTACCCCCGAAGGTAACGTTGGCCCGGAACCTGAAGGGGCTCCTCTCGAAGCTCAGGGTTTCGGTTGGGTCAACACCTTTGGAAAAGGTAACGCCGAGGACACCATCACCAGTGGTCTCGAAGGTGCCTGGACCAGTGCTCCTGCGCAGTGGTCACACATGTATTTCTCCAACCTCTTCGCCCACGAGTGGGAGCTGACTGAAAGTCCCGCGGGGGCCAAGCAGTGGCAACCCAAGGACGGTGCAGGAGAAGGCACTGTCCCGGATGCCCACGTCGCATCCAAGCGTCACGCTCCGATGATGTTCACGACCGACCTCGCTCTCAAGATGGATCCCGAGTATGGAAAAATCTCCCGTCGCTTCTTCGATAACCCGAAAGAGTTCGAAGAGGCGTTCGCCAAGGCCTGGTATAAGCTGACGCACCGCGATATGGGACCTCGTTCCCGCTACCTCGGGGCCGATGTGCCTGAAGAAGAGTTGGTGTGGCAGGATCCTGTTCCGGCTGTTGATCACGAGCTCGTCAACGACGCAGACGTCTCTGCTCTCAAGGAAAAGCTGATCAATTCCGGCCTCTCCACTTCAGATCTTGTCTCCACAGCATGGGCCTCAGCGTCCACCTTCCGCGGATCCGACAAGCGAGGCGGAGCCAACGGTGCCCGCATTCGACTGGCTCCCCAGAAAGACTGGGAGGTCAATCAACCGGAGAAACTCGCCCGCGCTCTCGAGACTCTCGAGTCCGTCCAGGAAGAGTTCAACAGCGCCCAGTCCGGCAACAAAAAGATCTCCATGGCTGACCTCATCGTCCTCGGTGGCTCTGCCGGAATCGAGGCAGCTGCCAAGAAAGCCGGACATGACATCGAAGTTCCCTTCACTCCCGGCCGCACCGACGCCAGCCAGGAGATGACCGATGTGGGTTCCTTTGCGGTTCTTGAGCCGAAGACTGACGGTTTCCGCAACTTCCTCGGACACGAACTCGATCGTCCGGCTCCGGAAAACCTGGTCAATCGCGCTCAGCTCCTGACCCTGTCAGCACCCGAGATGACGGTCCTGATCGGCGGCATGAGAGCGCTCGACACCAACGTTGGTCACCCTGACCTCGGAGTGTTAACTGATCAGCGCGGCGCCCTGACAAACGACTTCTTCGTCAACCTGCTCGACATGAGCACGGAGTGGAACGTCTCCAAAATGTGCGACCACTTCTACGAAGGCAGCGATCGCGAATCCGGTGACATGAAGTGGACGGCCACCTCAGTGGATCTCGTCTTCGGCTCCAATTCGCAGCTCCGGGCCATCGCCGAAGTCTACGGCAGTTCCGATTCGGAAGCGAAGTTCGTTGAGGACTTCGTCGCTGCCTGGACCAAGGTCATGAACCTCGACAGGTTCGATCTCGATACCTGATCGAGTCCAATCTGAACTCCCTCCCATACCGCTCCCCACTCCGGCCCCGGCCGGGTGGGGAGCTTTTTCTATTCCGTCAACGTTGCGAAGGGCCGCCTTCATGACAAAATCAGCCAGCGGTTCCGGCTGGCAATCCCCGCAGGGCTGTGACAGTTTTCACCCTCTGCCATGCCCGAAAAACGAGATCAACTGATGCTGCTTTGCCTTCGCCTCGGAGCTTTCTTCTGCTTCACCGGCTGGGCCTGGGTGCACTTCTATTGGGAAGCCCCCTACGGCGCCATTCTCTGGCAGGACGATACCTATTCACTGCTGGGACGCTTTGGCATCAGTTGGGAAGAGTTTGTCGGAACCGGAGCCGGTGACGGCTGGGTTCAAAAATGGAGTGGCCGCATTGGATGGCTCTACCTTGCCTGCGCCATCCTCACTCTTACCGTTCGCAAAAAATCGCGGATCCAGATGGCGGGTCTCCTCGGTGGCAGTGTGCTCCTCATTATCCTGAGCTACGCGAAGTTCTTGAAAGCTCAGAGCCAGCTTCCCATGTTCGTCGAGCACGGAGGACAGATGCTGATCCCCGTGCTTCTCGTTCTGGCGCTGGCGCTCGGCATTCGCCACCGGGCTACGGTCATCACCGCCATCGTCGCTTTCATCGCGACATTTGCCGGCCACGGCTGCTACGCGGTCGGCCTCTGGCCCACGCCTTCGACCTTCTATGCCATGACTACCGTTATCCTGGATTTCGACTTCCAGGCCACGAAGATTTTCCTTCTCGTCGCGGGCATCCTCGATTTCATCATTTGCATCGGACTCTTCATTCCCGCCCTCCGGTGTGCCTCCGCTCTCTATGGCTTTACCTGGGGTTTATTGACCGCCCTCGCCCGCCCCGTCGCCGGAATGTCCCTCAGCCTGAATTACTGGGGAGCCGACCAGTTCCTCCATGAAGCCGTGCTCCGGGCGCCCCATTTCCTGATTCCGCTCTACCTCTTTCTGCTCTGGAAGCAACCGGCATCCGCCCCGGCAACAGAAGCAAATCCGGACTCCCCCGAAGCCGCAATTATGTCATAGAATCTCCCGACCTTTTAGCTGACAAACACCAAACCTAACGTATGAAGTCCACCATGAAACTCCTGCAAACTCTACTCGCCTGTTGCTTCGCTCTCGCGATCGCAATTCCCGCTGACGCCCAGCAAAAGCAAAAGGGCAAAAAGGGACGCGCCGTGCTGACCATCCCCGAAGTTGAGAAGAAAGACATCATCTGTTTCGCGCTCTACACCGTTCACGGCGGCACCCTTAAGCTGACCGCTCAGCTTTACCCGCTGGCGGAAGACGATCCAAAAGCGGTTCGCCTTGAGATCGAAAAAGACGGCGAGTGGGTTGAAGTTGGCAAGGTCGACGCCATCGATCCCGGCTGGACAGCCCCCTTCCGCGTCGAAAACTGGGACGACAGCAAGGAAGCCAAATACCGCGTGCGCCATGGAGAGGAAGCCACCTACGAAGGTATCATTCGCAAGAACCCGATCGACAAAGAGGAAATCGTGGTTGCCGGCTTCACCGGAAATTCCATCCAGCCCGCACACGGAGGTGACATCTCCCGCGAAGACATCATCGAAAACGTGAAGAAGGCTGACGTCGACGTCCTCTTCTTCTCGGGAGACCAGGTTTACGATCACCACAAGCACTACGCCGCCTGGCTCAAATTCGGTCGCGACTTCGGCGAGATCATCAAAGACCGCCCCACCCTCTGCCTGCCTGACGACCACGACGCCGGTCAGCCCAACCTCTGGGGAGAGAGCGGTAAAATCTCTACCCTCAGCGGTGCCTCCGACGGTGGATACTCCCGTCCCGGCGAATACGTCCAGGAAGTGGAGCGCGCCCAGACCAGTCACTTCCCCGATCCTGTCTCTCCCCAAACCATTGGCCAGGGCATCGGAGTCTGGTTCACCAACCTGAACTGGGGCAACGTCGACTTTGCCATTCTCGAAGACCGCAAGTTCAAGACCGGCCCGGCCGGACGCGTCCCCAAGCAGGGCCCTCGTCCTGACCACATCCTCAATCCTGAATACGATCCCGCCAGCGTCGACGTTGAAGGTGCTGTCCTTCTCGGTGATAGCCAGCTCGACTTCCTCGACAGCTGGGCCCAGGACTGGACCGACGCCAACATGAAAGTCGCCCTCTCCGCGACCATCTTCTGCGGAGGCGCACACATTCACGGCAGCGCTAACGGACGTCTCCACGCCGACATGGACTCCAACGGCTGGCCGCAAACGGGTCGCAACAAGGCCGTCAGTGCGCTTCGCAAAAGCTTTGCCTTTCACTTCGCCGGAGACCAGCACCTCGCTACCATCTTCCAGCACGGTGTCGACGAGCACCGCGACGCGATCTGGTCGTTCTGCGTTCCCTCGATCGCAAACCTTTAC
This sequence comes from Verrucomicrobiales bacterium, assembly GCA_013213905.1. Lineage (GTDB taxonomy): Bacteria > Verrucomicrobiota > Verrucomicrobiia > Verrucomicrobiales > DEV007 > Arctic95D-9. Next base: position 12,436 of record JABSSQ010000343.1, read on the forward strand.
CTGCGTTGGTGGCAACCCATCGAGCCCGGCGCGAATCGCGAAGACGGCGCTCCCGACTATACCGGAGATCATCTCGACGGATTCGACAACAAGGTGACCAACTTCGCTGCAGCCAATCCCGAAACCAATCCGGCCGGGAACGTACTCAACACCCGCTCAGCCGGTTGGGGCATCATTCGCCTCAATACCAATACCCGTGACATCACCATGGAATGCTGGCCGCGCAATGTGGACATCACCGACCCTGCTTCTGAGCAGTATCCCGGCTGGCCTCGCACCATCTCTCAGTTCGACAACTACAATCCCCCGTCCTGGGGCCAGCTTGGTGAACTGACTTTTGATGTCGAAAACCCTGTCGTTCAGCTCGTCGATGCCGAGTCCGACGAAATCCTCTACACCGTCCGGGCCAAGGGCAAGAGCTTCACTCCCGGAGCCCCGAAGGGAAAGACCTTTGTCGTAAAGGCAGGCAAGGACGCTCCTGACACTGTCGTCTCCGAAGGCGCCAAAGTTGGTAGCGACCCTCAGAGCGTTTCGCTGAACTAATACCCCGGTGACTCCCGACCTCCCATCATGACAAAGCCACTCGGTCTAGCCCTCGTTGGAATCTTCCTGATTTCTTCAACCACGTTCGCCCAGAACAAAAACCGGGCAAAGAAAGAGGAGGGCTACGGCGCATCCGTCCCCGCACCGACCCATTCTGAGGTCCACTACGGTGATCACGAGCGACACGTCATGGATGTTTGGCTGGCAGAGTCCGACAAGCCGACTCCCGTTGCTTTCGTTATCCACGGAGGCGGCTGGCAAGGCGGCTCGAAAGAGCGCCTCGCACGTTTTGCCGATCCCAATGCCCTGCTCGATGCTGGTATTTCGGTGGTCGCGATCAACTATCGCTACGTCAGGAATGCAGTTGAAGAAGGCATCATGCCTCCGGTCAAAGCACCGCTTCATGACGCTGCGCGCGCACTCCAGTTCGTCCGCAGCAAAGCAGGAGAATGGAACATCAACAAAGAACGAATCGGAGCCGCCGGAGGATCAGCCGGAGCTTGCTCAAGCCTCTGGCTCAATTTTCATGATGACCTCGCTGATCCTGAAAGCGCAGATCCGGTTTCCCGCGAATCCACCCGTCTCTGGTGCGCTGCCGTGACCGGTGCCCAGACCTCGCTTGATCCTCAGCAAATGAAGGAATGGACTCCCAACAGCCGATACGGCGGACATGCCTTCGACGCCGGAAAGTTTGAAGATTTCCTAGCCAAGCGGGAGGAAATCCTTCCATGGATTCAGGAATATTCCCCCTACGCTCTCGTCTCGAAAGGCGATCCTCCTGTCTACCTTCTCTACAATGCTCCTCCTGCGATTGGGCAGGAGCAGAAAGATCCCACTCACACCTCCAACTTCGGAGTCAAACTACAGGAACACTGCCAATCTATCGGCGTCGCCTGCGAGCTCAACTACCCCGGTGCCAATGAGGTGACTCACGAGTCTCCAACAGCATTCCTGATTTCGACGCTGAACGCTAAGTGAGCCGCAAAGGCATCTGCTAGGCATCTGCTTACTTCAGGGTGATATTTCTCCAGCGGACTTTCTGTCCGATCTTTTCTTTCTTGTTGCCAATGCCGTGAAGCTGCAGCGCGATGTATCCTTCAGCGGTGAGATCATCTTTCACATCAACGGTCTGTATGCCATTCAACCAAACCTGAAAATGATCGCCCTTGGCAATGATCTTGAAATGGTTCCACTCCCCCTGTTTGAAGGTGCCCTCCGGCGCTTTAGCATCATCAGGTGAATGGATAAATCCACGCCCCCCTTCTTCGTATAGCGTACCGGACCAGGCGCGTTCTGTAGGATCAATCTCGATCTGGTAGCCCCAGAATCGATCCTTCTCCCAGGTCTTCTCCAGGATGTCCTTGCTGCCGTCTTCCTTGAATTTGCCGCCCCAGCGCATGGTCTTGGTTTCCTCCGGGTAAGTATTGCTGCGGATCTGGATGCCCGAGTTCAGAAGCGGATCGATCTTGAACTCCACTTCGAGCTCAAAGTCACCATACGTCTCGTTGGTCGCTAAAAAGCTATTGGGCAATCCGGGTGCCGCTTCACCAACGATGGCTCCGTCCTCCACATAGAAGTTACCACCGCCGAAGTTTTGCCACCCGTCAAGACTGGTGCCATCGAAGAGATTCACTGACTCCGCTCCAGCGGACTCATTGGCCGGATCGGCATCAGGCGGGGGAGAACAGGCGAAAAAAATGACTGCGGGAAGAATCAAGAGTGACGAGAGGTGTTTCATAGCCATAGGCCTCGAAACTAGCGGAGGAACTCCGTAAAAGGAAATACGGAAAAAAGCCACCCCGGAGCCCTGCCCCCTACTCAACCACCTGCCACACCGCACTGTCCGAGATCGTGTAGGATCCCATCAGCTTGTCGGCCATGTGACTTCGAAGTCGCTCCAACTCAGCGCGCTGATTTTCGCCTGGAATCTCAGTGAGAAACAGCGGCCACTGCGGCTGTCCCCAATAAGTTTCCTCATAAGAAGCTCCCTCGCGCTCGACGAGGAGGATCCCGGAGGTTAATTTACCGGCCACCTCACCAAACAAAACATCCAGTTGCACCGGGTCATCGCCAATCTCCACCCAGGGTCCCGAGGCAAAACCTGCCCTGGCATTAAGGCAAGGCCAGGCAGGATGATTCTCCCGATCCACCGGCATGGCGTCGCGGAGCGCCGAGTCATAACGGGAACCATCGAAAACGGTCTTTCCATTCACCGCCACGAGCAGATTGTTGTCCGCGTATCCCCAGAATCGGTAGCGCCCTGACCGGGGAGGTTTCACCTGCCCCTGATACCAGGTCAGCCAACCGGCTTCATTAACCACCCGCGAGGACACGCCCTGACCGGCGGCAAGCTCATTGTAACTTCCAGCAACGCCGGCGAAACGAAGAGGCTCACTCCGATCCATGCCCTTGAGACAGGAGAGATCCTTGAAGCCGGACTCGATCAATGGCGCAAAGCGCTGCCCCATCACATCCACTTTGAAACGTGCCGGCTGCCCTGGCAGCTCATCGTTGTCAGGAAGAGAATATAGATGCCCGACGAGAGATCCCGCTGTCGGCAACAGGGAACCCATCTCAAGTTCCGGAACCCCACTTGGTCCCTTAGAGCGCATCCGGGTATCGCCCTCGCGATCAAATTTGGCCAATTCACCGGCGGTCATGAACCGTTCCCTGGCATTCCCCCGTCCATCAAGCGAGATCAACCCGTCGAGGACAAAGACCTGCGATCCCTGCTGCTCCGCGCTCACGACAAAACTTGTTCCCAAGTCCGTAATTTTTCGCTCACGAGTTTCCACCACAAAGCCAATCCCCTGCGGCGGCACATGAAGCTTCAAGTCACCCCGGTTGAGAAAGACACGATCAGCCGTTTGCACGGTCAACGAAAGCGGTGCGGTGGCGATGGCATGCACGCCGCTGTCCCGAAAGGCCAGTTCGACAATCCCTTCCTTCATGGTGAGTCGGTCCCCTTCCCTCAATGCTCCGTCGAGGAAAAGTTCAGCGCGTCCATTCACTTTACCTTCGCCTTCAATGCGCAGCACCGAGGCGACTCCGAGGTCAACCGGCGAAATAGATTGTCCGCCGTCTCGGAACCAGCCAAAAAATCCGACGGCCAGCGCGGCGGCCACCGCCCCGGTCAACCAAACTTTCTGGCGAAATGGTATGACCTGCGAGGTGCCAGCCTCATCATTCAAATTGGCTCCACGCCCCATCTCGGCGGCAGCTTCCTGGAGGTAGGCATCCGTCTTCAGCGCCAGTCGCAGCTTTCGCCGACTGTCGGCCGCACCCTCCTGTCGCAGGTGTTGAGACAACTCTTCCGCTTCAGTGTCGGTCAATCGCCCCAGCACATACCTTTGAATCAAATTCTCCAATCGTTCCGCTTTCATCTTCAGGCAGGTTCGGAATTCAGTTCGGCTTCCACGCAGCGCATCAACTTCATGCGAAGGCGCTGCAGCAACTTATAAAGGCTGTTCGGAGAACGAGTCGATTGCGCTGCCATTTCTTTAACCGCACCCGGTCCGCTATAGGGCGCCAGGATGAGTTGCTTGCGCTCCTCAGGCAGTTTGTTGAGGCAGGTCATGAGGGCCCCATATTCACGGGACGATTGATCGCCGCCATCCTGTTCGGTCTCTTCCTCCGTGAGAATCCGCTCCACCAAATCGTCATCAAAGACATGACGGTCACGCACCAACTTCCGACGGTGCCGGAAGCTGATGTTCCGCACGATCGTTTTGGCCCACGGCAGAAACTCGTCTTCGTGACGCAGCTGATCCTGCTTTTCCCAGATCACCACACTGGCTTCCTGCATCACGTCGTCGATGGGATCGACCGACGGCAGGATCAGGCGCGAGTAGGCGCGCAGTTCCCGATTGTGGCGGGCGAACAACTGCAACAGTTGACTACCCTTTTCCTGGCTGTGGTGCTCCATCATTCTTATATCTCCTCCCGGCTCCGATTCTGCCATCAAATCGAGAAAAAGCAGAACGGGAATTTCGGTAATCAACTCCCCCATCGGCTCCCACCCGCAATCACGCCACCCCACCTCATCGCCGCAACCACACAAAAAACGGCAGAATCGCTTTCCCGCGGAGATATTTCACCGAAGTCTATGAAACCCCTTGTCACCTTCTCGCTCCTTCTCGCCACCCTCTGGACGATCAACAGCCACGCTGCGGACCAGCCCAACATCATCGTCCTGCTCGCAGACGATCTCGGCTACCACGAACTGGGCTGCCAGGGGAACACCGATATCCCTACGCCTCACATCGATGCCATCGCAGCCAACGGTGTCCGCTTCACCGACGCCTATGTCGCCGGTCCCAACTGCAGCCCCTCACGGGCCGGCTTCCTCACCGGACGCACCCCAACCCGTTTCGGTTATGAATTCAACCCTATCGGGGCCGTCAACGAGCAGCCCGGTATCGGCATGCCGGCCGAAGAAATCACCATCGCCGAAGCGCTTCACAATGGCGGCTACACTACCGGACTGATTGGCAAATGGCACCAGGGTGGAACCGCCCACTATCATCCGTTCCGCCACGGCTTTGATGAGTTCTTTGGTTTCACTCACGAAGGTCACTATTTCGTTCCCCCGCCCTGGGACGGCACCACGACCTTGCTTCGACGCAGGTTCCTGCCCGGTGGTCCGACTGAATCGGGCTATTGGTACGGAGATAAGAAACTCCATTTCCACAATCTGCTCGGCAACGAGCCGGACTACGACGCCAACAACCCCATCGTTCGCGGCGGACAGCCGGTGGTCGAAACGGAATACCTCACGGATGCCCTCACCCGCGAAGCCGTCGACTTCATTGATCGCAACGACGACAAACCGTTCTTCCTTTTCCTTTCCTACAACGCCGTGCACAGCCCGCTCCAGGGGGCTGATGCCTACATGGAAAAATTCGCTCACATCGACGACATGCATCGTCGCATCTTCGCCGCCATGCTCGCGAATATGGATGACAGCGTTGGCGCCGTGATGGAGCAGCTCCGCAAGTCAGGCCTCGAAGAGGACACGCTGGTCTTCTTCCTCAGCGACAACGGTGGCCCCACCAAAGAGCTCACGTCCTCCAACGGCGTCCTGCGAGGACAGAAAGGCCAGATGTATGAAGGCGGCGTGCGCGTGCCCTTCGTGATGCAGTGGAAGGGCACGATTCCTCCCGGCCAGGTCTACACCAAGCCGATCAGCTCCTTTGACATCTTTGCCACGGCAGCCGCCAACGCCGATCATGTCACCGCTCCCGAACAAGTCGAAGGCGTGGACCTTGTCCCCTATCTCACCGGAGAGAAAGAGGGCCGCCCTCACGAAACTTTGTATTGGCGCCAGGGTGGCAAAGCCGGCCTGCGTCACGGTGACTGGAAGATTGTCCGCATGGGCAAACGCAAGGAGTTCGGCAAATCCAAGTGGGAGCTCTACGACCTTTCCGAGGACATCTCCGAAGAAAACAATCTCGCCCAGTCCAACCCGGAGCAGCTCGAAGAACTGATCAAGATCTGGGAAACGATGAACGGCGAAATGAGCGAGCCGCTGTTTTAGTGTAGTCGTTCTGAATCGGCTGAGAGCCCTCGCTTATGAGGAAAATAGGATGCACTCTGTTTGCGCTGGCGGCCGCAGTCGCATCGCCTCTATGCGCAGACTCCTCCCGACCCAACATCCTCTTTTTCTTCGCAGACGACCAGCGCCACGACACCCTTGGCTGTGCCGGTCACCCCATTGTCGAAACACCGACAATCGATCAACTCGCTGCCAACGGAGTACGTTTCGAAAATATGTTCGTGACTCGCTCAACCTGCTGGGCCAGTCGAACCACCATTCTCACCGGACTGACCTCCCTCTCATCCGTCGAAGCGGATGGGTCTGACAGGGTCAAACCCGAAGCCCTCACCGAATTGTTCTCTGATCAACTGAGTCAGGCAGGTTACCGCACCGCCCTTTTCGGAAAATGGCATGCGAAGATGCCGAAAGGATTTCAGCCAGAGGATCACTTCGATGATTACGAAAGCATCTTTCGACGCCCCTACTTCAAAGAGATGCCGGACGGGTCGAAGCGCCACACCACCGAACTCATCGGCGATCGCGGCGTCGGGTTTCTGAAATCAATGCGGGACGATGATCGCCCTTTCTGCCTCAACCTCTGGTTCAACGCCGGCCACGCCGAAGACAAAGACCTTGTCCCGGGAACCGGCCACTTCCCCTGGCCCAAAGCCATGGACGGCACATATGATGACGTCGAGATGCCGGCTCCCCGCTTGTCAGACCCGGCCATCTTTGAATCGCAGCCGGAGTTCTTCAAAACCTCGAACCACCGGGAGCGCTATCACTGGCGCTGGGACACGCCGGAGAAATACCAGCTCAACCTGCGCGCCTACTTCTGCATGCTCTCCGGCATCGATCACGTCATCCATCGTGTGCTGGAGACGCTGGAGGAGGAGGGCCTCGCCGAGAACACCATCATCGTCTACTCCTCGGACAACGGCTACTACATGGGTGACCGCGGCTTTGCCGGCAAGTGGTCGCATCATGAACAATCCCAGCGCGTCCCTCTCATTGTGTATGATCCCCGCCTTCCCGAAAACCTGAGAGGAAGAACCGTCGATCCCGTCGCCCTCAACCTCGACCTGCCCGCCACCTTTCTCGATTGGGCCCAGGTGAAAATCCCCAACAGCTACCAGGGTACCAGCCTCAAACCGATCATCGAAAACGACACTCCACCCGAAGTCTGGCGCGACGACTTCTTCTGTGAACACCAGAACCCCAAGTATGCCATGTCCTGGCTGGGCGTTCGCGGGGCTCGCTTCAAGTATGCCCGCTACACCGATCAGGAGCCCCCCTACGAATTCCTTCACGACCTCAAAAACGACCCTGACGAACTCACTAACCTGGTCGACGACCCCGAATACGCTTCCGTCCTCGAACAACTTCGGCAACGAACCCAAACTCTCGCCGAGCAGTATGCCAACGCAGCGATTCCTGATTGATCACCCACTTTCTTTTCTCCAAGATTTCACCCTTCCCACTTCCAATTTCATCATGACTCCTATCAAAACCTTGATCCTCACCCTCGCCTGCCTCATCGGCACCTCGGTGCATGCGGCGCAACCCAACATCATCTTCATCTTCATCGATGACATGGGCTGGGGCGACCTGGGCTGTTACGGCAACGACTTCATCGATACGCCTCGCCTCGATCAACTCGCCAGCGAGGGCATGCGCTTCACCGATGCTTACGCCGCCGGAGCTGTCTGCTCCCCGACCCGCTGCGCGGTTCAATCCGGACAGAATCAGGCCCGCATCGGCATCACCGCGCACATCCCCGGCCACTGGCGCCCCTTCGAGCGCGTCATCGATCCGCAGACCACCATGGCCCTGCCGCTCGATACCATCACCGTGGCAGAGCAACTGAAGGAATCCGGCTACACCACCGGCTACGTCGGCAAGTGGCATCTCGGCATGCATCCTCAGTTCGGTCCCGGCCATCAGGGTTATGACTACGATCTCGAGATCAACGGCCCGCACCTGCCCGGCAAATACAAGGTCGCCAGCAACTCCACGCAAACGCTGAAGCCGAAGCCCGATCAGTTCCGCACCGACTTCGAGGCTGAAGCCTGCGAACACTTCATTCGCGAGAACAAGGACAAGCCGTTCTTTCTCATGCTCTCGCCTTACGCCGTTCACATTCCTCTCGCGAGCAAGGCTTCCCTGGTGGAGAAATACCGCGCCCGCGCCGCCGAGCACAAACGCGAACTGCCCAACCCCATCTACGCCGCCATGGTCGAAGAAGTGGACGCCCTCGTCGGACGACTCGTCGACGAAGTTGAGGCCCAGGGACTGACCGACAACACCATGATCGTTTTCACGTCCGACAACGGCGGGCTCTATCGTCGCTACGATTACAACGAAGCAGCCGATGACAACGTTTCCAATCTCGCTCCGCTCAAGGGTGAGAAAGGTGCCCTGACCGAAGGCGGCATTCGCGTACCACTCATCGTCAAGCTCCCCGGCCAGATCGCCGCCGGCAGCACCAGCGTCGAACCGGTCATCAGCTACGACTTCTTCCCGACCTTCGTCGCTGCCGCCGGAGGCAAACTGCCGGAGCATCAGACCATCGACGGCCTTGACCTTCTCCCGGTCCTGACAGGACAGAAAGAACGCCTCGATCGCGACGCCATTCACTGGCACTACCCGCACTATCATCACGACCGTCCCGCCAGTGCCATTCGCGAGCGCGACTGGAAGCTGATCGAATATCTCGACGGCACCGGTGACATCGAGATCTATCACCTCGCACAGGACATCAGCGAAGAGAACAACCTCATCGAAGAGCGCAAAGGCAAGGTCGCCGACCTGAAGAAGAAGCTCGCCAACTGGCGAATCTCAGTCAGCGCACGTGTTCCGATTCACAGTCCCAACTACGATCCCGAGCGCGCCCACGAATGGTGGAACCTGAGAACCGGGCAACCCCTGGACAGCTCAGCTCGCAAGCGCTTCCCGCAGACGGAGAAAGATCTTTGAGCACAGGCGGTTCGCCGACTAGTCCGTCTCGTCGATCAAAAAGGCTTTCGCCTGCGGCGAGTAGGGATCTCCCCAGCCGTAGAACAGCAGCATGCCGGGAACGATCTCGCCCCCGGGTTTTGTCACGGGCTGGACATTGTTGAAACGCCATCCCGAGAATTTCGAATCCTTCGGCGTGAGGTCTCGCTCACGCTGCCAGGTCTTCCCCTCATCCGAAGAGCGCCACTCTTCGATGCGACCTCCCCCATGGCTGTCCATCAGACCATCGGATTTCAAGTATTCATCCCCCACCAAGAGAAAGGCGACCAGGGTGCCATCTTGTTCTCTCCTCAAGTGTCCACTGTTCCACTGATGCGTGGACTCAGTGATGAAAGTCTTTTGCCATTCATCCCCATCATGGAACACATAGAAGTAATTCGCCTCCTGCTTGGAATCATCCCCTGACAGCACATGGAGAAAAGCTGGCCCGCCCTTTTCATCCAGCACGATACTGGGCGGCACCCCGGAACCCCGCCACTCGGTATCCCAGATACGACAATGCTGATCGGCGTAATCCACATCCATCGGCGTCTTCATCGCCTCGCCCTCAAAGTTCGTGACTTCGCCGGA
>JABSSQ010000344.1 GCA_013213905.1 Verrucomicrobiales bacterium
CGACTGAAACGTCTCGACACCATGATTCATGCCTTGGAACGGGACGTCGAAGAAGTCTCCGGCCCCTCAGGAGCTTCGTTCAGGACCACGGAGCACCTCAACGAAACCATTGAGACCGAACTCCACAACCTTGAGCACGAAGTGGAAATTCTGGGAATGGGCGCTCCGACCACGCTATCAGCAGCCTTCGATGCCGGTCTGCACGCCGCCGAAAAAATGGGTGAAAAGCTGAAGGGATTCACCTCTCGTCTCCCCACTTTCCCGCGTCGAAATCCATAAAATTGGCCCACATTTGGTGGGGGCTAATCCGCAAACCTGGTAGCGGGGGACTTTCGGTTTTTTTCCATGTCGGGGAAAATAAAAACTGAATCAAATCGCTCCTCAATCGTCTCTTAAATACAATTCGGCACCCTCCTCCGCCGAATTGTGTGCCCACGCCAACCCAGGACCCGCCCCGTGATTACGTCAGACCCCATATTATCGGAACACGCTTCGCACATCGAAAGAAGTCTGGCTCGCACCGCTGAACAGCTGGGTCCCGAGGAGTTCAAAGGTGTCATTGGAGACCCCGGATTGTCCGTCTTGCGGACGGCCATGGACTGCACCAATGCTGACTCCATCTCCGTCTGGTTTGCCGATCAGGATCAAAAAAACCTCGTTGTGACCCACAGCGAACCTGACCCTTCATTCATCGGCTGGGAGCAATCCATTTCCGAAGGTCTCACATCGCTGGCCTACGCTTCCGAGCAATCACTTTGCGAAAACCAGGTCTACCTGAATGCTCAGCATTCGAAGCGCGTCGACGAAGCCCGTAACCAGATCACCTGCGCGATGATCGTGACGCCTTTCTACATGTGCGGGACGCTCCGCGGTGTGATCAGCACCGTCCAGATCAAGGACTCCGAGGATGCCCCTGATCCCCCCGGCTTCTCCGCCCGCAACCTGAATCGGATGCGACGTCTTTCCACCGTTCTCGAGAGACTCGTCAACTACCGCCTGCTAACGACCCTGCTCGACCTCGAACTATGAGTCACCGCGCCATCGCCGACGCTCCCTGGCCCAGCCTCGAAGAGGTGCGCTCCGCTGCACAATCAGGTAGTGGTGCCGGCGTTAGGGTGGCCGTGATCGATTCGGGAATTGAAACGGATCATCCGCGCCTCGACGGACTCAAGCTGACCGACTCAATCGCGTTTGAAGAAAAGAATGGTCGAATCGAAACGCTCGAAGGGGAAGGCAGCGATACCTATGGTCATGGCACCGCCGTCGCCGACATCGTCCACCAGTTCGCCCCGGAAGCCGAGATCGGAAGCTTCCGGGTCATCGACGCCCGAAGCCTTTCCAAGACACATCTGATCTGCGCCGGCGTGGAGGAAGCGATCAAGCGCGGCTACCAGATCCTGAACTGCAGCTTCGGTTGCCGTGGTCTGGCCAAGTTTATCCTGCCTCACAAAGAGTGGGCCGACGACGCCTGGCTCAAGGGAGTCCATGTCGTTGCCGCAGCCAGCAATGCCGACAGCACCGAGGCCGAATGGCCGGCTCATTTCGCCTCAGTCATCGGCGTTGATCTCGCTGACACCGACACCAATGACGTCTTTTACCGCCCCGATCACCTTGTCAGTTTCTCCGCCAAGGGCGAAAACGTTGAGGTCGCCTGGCTGGGCGGAGGCATCCAGATGCAGACCGGAACGAGCTTCGCCGCACCCCGGGTCACCGCCCTGATTGCCAGAATTCTTTCCGTTTATCCTACAATTACTCCCTCGATGATGTACACTCTGTTGTCATCGGTCAGTGAACCCTGGCATGCCGGGCTCAGTTCTGACTGGTGATATTGACACCAAACCCTAAACCAGCCTACTACCATGAAAGATGCTGCTAACTTCCTCGGGCCCGTCAATGAACTCCCTCCTGAGGGCGCCGATCTGGAACCATCCAGAAACTCCGAAGTCGACTTCGTCGCTTCGATGTTCACCGACTCCGAGCTGACGTTTGACGTCTCCCGTGACGGAGTCTTTCTTCAATCCGATCCACGGAAAACCGATCTCTTCCAGGAATTTGAAGTCGATCTCGATGCCAGCGAAGAAGAGTCTTACCTCCTGTGGAAAGACAACGCCTTTGATTTGCACCTTCAGGGCCTCTTCCGGGACAACCGCCCGTTCGAAGCCCTCTCAGATGCATCCGAACCGGAAGATTACGTCCGCAAGTTTCTCGAGGTACTTTCCTCTTCCCTCGACGATCCGGCCATCAAGCACGACGGTGCGACGCTCCCTCTGATTCGCTGGCAGGCCGGTGAAAACGGTGAATCCGCCCAGGTGCAACTGCTCGGCCTCCTTCTTGCCACCGACGAACAGTTCCAACAGTTCTGTGAGAACCAGGACGGCGACCTTGGCCTTATTTTTGAGGACGCCGAAGTCGAAGCCCACGGCATTCGCGAAGTCGTCGCCACGGTAGCTCTCCTCGGAATTACCATGAGCGCTACCACCAGTGCTCAGGCAGGACTCTTTAATTTCAAGGCCAACAAGAAGGCCAAGCAAATGCGCATCGCCCAGCTCAATGCGATCCAGGAGGCCCAGAGGGCTCCGATCCAGAACGCTCAACGCACGGGTTACCTCGACGTCCACAACGACGCTTACATCAACTACCAGCTTCTTGAAGCCGGCAAGAACACTGAGAAAAAAGTCATCGTCGACATTGGGCGCCAGCGCGCCTACCTGCTGGTCGGAAACCAGGTCGCCATCGACACGGCGGTTTCCACGGCGCGTTCAGACAAGCACACGCCACGCGGAACCTTCAAGGTCACCGAGCGCATCGCCCATGGCAAAATGTCGACCATCTATGATGTCGAGATGCCCTATTGGCAGCGTCTCGACAGCACCGCCATCGGCATGCATATTGGCGATCTGCCCGGATACCCTGCCTCAGCAGGCTGCATTCGCCTGCCTCACAGCGTGGCGCCGGTGCTGTTCGCCAATATGAACAGTGGCATGACGGTCGAGGTTGTCGATCTTTGGGATGCCCAGGAGCTGCAACAGCAGCAGCCGGTGCAAGTGGCTCAGGTTTCCCACTACAGCCGCTGATCAGCAGCATTAGTAGTAGCGTTTAAAAATCCGGCACCTCTCTCACGGGGCGTGCCGGATTTTTGAAAAGTGGAGGGCCAAGCACCTGCTTGACCGCAAACCAGTTCGACTCCCAAATCACCCAACGGCCGAGGTGGAACTCGGCCCTCCAGATGCCCTTCGGCATCTCTTTTCTAACACTGGAGGGGCAAGCTCCCGCTTGACCGCAAACCAGTTCGGCCACCAAATCACCCAGCGGTCGAGGTGGAACTCGGCCCTCCAGATGCCCTTCAGCATCTCTTTTCTGACACTGGAGGGGCAAGCTCCCGCTTGACCACAAGTCGGGCGATCATCGACTGCGACCGTCAGCAATAATCTTGTCGAGGCGGGCCTTCATTTCTTCCGCCTTCTTCACATTGGATTCAGCCAGATCGTTTTTCTCGACCGGGTCTTCAGCCAGGTTGAACAACTGGATCTTGGCTACTGCGGTCGTTTCGAGCAGTTTCTCAACCACGACGTTGCGAGCCTTGCCCTGCGCATGAACCTGAAGCTTCCAGTCACCCTGGCGGAACCCGAAGTTACCCCGGGCGCCATTGTCTTGCTGAACCAGCTCGTTGCGACCTTTGGCGCCCGCCTTCCCGAGCAAGGCCCCCATCACGTCCATGCTGTCGCGGGCGGCGTCGTCTTCGAGAGCAGTACCGGTCAGGCTGGCGAGGCTGGCGTAGAGATCGATCGTGCAAACGACTTCATCGGATACGCCGGGTTCAATGGCCCCCTTCCAACGGGTGATGAAGGGCGTGCGAGTGCCACCTTCGTAAACGCTGTATTTGCCGCCGGTGAATCCACCACCCGCCTTGTGGTCGCCCAGTTTCTCGAGCGCCTCATCGGCGTAGCCATCATCCATCACCGGACCGTTGTCGGAGCAGAAAACAATCATGGTGTTCTCGGCAATGCCTCGATCATCGAGCGCCTTCATCAATTCGCCCACGCACCAGTCGAGCTGGACAATGGCATCGGCACGATACCCCAGATCAGTGGCCCCCTGGAAACGCTCGTGAGGAATCCGCGGAACGTGCAGGTCGTGTGAGGCAAAAAAGAGGAAGAACGGACCGTCCTTGTTTTCATCGATAAACTCGACGGATTGTTCCACCCACTTGTCCGCGAGATCCTCATCGCGGAAACGGGCTTTGTGCCCGCCTGTGTAGAAGCCGATCCGGCTGATGCCGTTGTGGATGGTCGCATTGTGACCATGAGTCCAGTCCATCTTCAGCGTTTCCCGCTGATTAATACCTGTTGGGTGCTCCGGACTCGGCGCCTTGCTACCGACCCAGAGAGGATCAGAAGGATCGAGATTCAGAACGCGATGATCCTTCACGTAAACCTGAGGAACGCGGTCGTTCGTCGTCGGCAGTAGGAAACAGGTGTCGAATCCGATTTCCAGCGGTCCTGGCTTCAATTCACCATTCCAGTCGGGGCCTTCTTCACCACCAAGCCCGAGGTGCCATTTTCCGATCACGGCGGTGCTGTAGCCAGCCGTCTTGAACATGTCGGCGATACAGGTCGTTTCATGATTCACTCGAAACGGGCTGCTCGGTGCAGCAATCCCCGTGTTTTTCTCGCGAAAGGCGTAGGTTCCCGTCAGGAAGGACCAGCGGGTCGGAGTGCAGGTCGATGCCGAGCAGTATCCACTGGTGAAACGAACCCCTTCATTGGCCAACTGATCGATATAGGGCGTTTCGAAGCTCTTGGTTCCGTAGCAGGAAAGATCTCCGTAGCCGAGGTCGTCCGCCATGATCACGATCACGTTGGGCTTCTGTGGCTCAGCCACGGACAGACTGGCGCCCAGGCCAAAAACGAGTGAGAGAAGAAGGGTCTTTTTCATAAAAGGTGAGCGGCAAGCATAGCGAGCCCCACCTCAAAACTCCACTACTTCTTAACGCCAAACATCTGAACCGAGTCAGCGTCAGACATCCGATAGCCTGTGCCAAAAGGTAACGGGCTGGCATTCCCGGACTGGTAAATGGCTCTCAGGTCCGGCTGATCGAATTCACTGAACATATCAATCGGTCCCACGTAGTTCCCGAAGTAGTAGACGTTGTAGTATTTCGCGAGGAACGCCGCCGGAAATCCGGACGCATCCTGCAGCACCCATTGGCAGTCGCTCGCCAGGTAGTTTCGAATATTGGAAAAGGAGTCGGTGTGCATGAGGTAGGACGCTGCCTTCAAATACAGCATTCCACCCGGTCGCTTCTTCAGGAAATTGTTAAAGGAACTTCCTGCTTTGAAGCCGGAGTTCGAGAGATCCGTTTTGAAGTAGTAGATCGACGACGCCTCCGGAAATCCGGTCATCCATCGCTTCGCCCTGACCTGCAGCCAGATCCCGTTGGCTCCGCCGGCGCCCGACTGATTCACCTGCCCGCTCCCGTTCAACGTCACGTAGCTCGCGTTGAGAACTTCATGATCCGTGATCGCCGCAAAGAAAAGCAGTAATGGGAAGACCCCTTCAATTCCCTTGCCGCTCAGGTCTTCTCTCATCTCCTTGGTGAGGAAAAAATTACGCCGTGAGATACTGCGCATCGAATAGTTCAGTTGCCCGAGATAAGCATCCAGCTGGGCCTCTGGCATGCGGGTGAAATCCGGCACACTCCCCAGGGGTTCCAACCCCACCAAAACGTATTCATCTGCTCCCGGGAACAGGGTGACCACGTGGACAAAATCCGGTCCGCCAAAAGGATACTTCACATACTTGGGCCGGGAGATTTTTGGATGAATCACGCCTTTCGCCCACTCGGAGATCCGGTTGAGCCGGCGATTTTTCATCTCAGCAGTCATGTTCTGCAGCTTGCCGGCCTGGCGCTGCACAGAAGGCCTCATCGAAACCGGATACAACGGACTCGTCTGAGACACCGGCTGCCCGGCTAGAAAATGAGCGATATCACCGTAGCTGGCCTGTTGCGCCACCACCCCGCCCGCTCCGAAAAGGCAGGCAACCAACGTCAGAACAATCAGCTTCAGGCGCATAACAACACTCTAGCGGATATCCCGCCAAAGATAAATACGAACGCGAACAAAACAGGAAGAAGGCGTTTCTCCGATTACCGGGCCCCTTCCCCACGCGGTCCTACAATCCGGGCTTGCCGGGATCAATCGGCGGCGCCCAACCCGGCGCACCGTTCAGCTTCACCTTCCGCTTGAACACTTTGCTGCCACAGGTCGCGTAGAGCGTGTTTTCGAACAGGAACACATTGGAAGGATGCCGCTCCCCGATCGGAGGCGGAAGGATGAAATTCACCCGTCCCGGCTGATCACAAATCTGCACGCCCATAGCTGTCGCCACGAGTAGCCAGCCTTCCTGACTCATCGTCATCCCGTCGGCGTGACTGCGAATATCGATCGAAGCCGGCGGCAGGTGCAGATGAAAGTAGGGTTGATTGTATTCCAGCGTGCCGTCGTCTTTTCGTCGCCCTGACCAGACAAAACGCCCCGGATAGTCCGCTCCAAACACGAAGGACTGGTCCGCGCTCAAGAGCACGCCGTTGACGCCCGAATAGTCACTGGCCGCCAGCCTCGGTTCCCCTCCCGGAGGGATCACCCAGACTTCTTTCTTCCCCGGATTGGAAAAATAAACCGTCCCGTCATGCGCCACGACCACATCGTTCGGGCGCACATTCTCGGCGTGAACAGAGAGTTCACCGGTATCGATATTCCACGAGACCAGGCGCCCCGGCACCCGCTGACAGCCATACATCGTTTTGCCGTCGGGAGCGAAGGCGAGGCCATTGGTCCCGCCGGTGTTTTCTTTGAAGAGCGTTGGCTCACCGTCTTTCCCAATTCGCCAGATCTTGCTCCCCTCCAGGTCCGTGAAGAAGAATTCTCCGTCGGCATTCACCGTCGGCCCTTCCGTGAAGAGATGTCCTTCGCTGATCAGTTCCCAGTCTTCACCTTCGACAAGAAAATGCCCCGCCGTACTTTGCTTACGGTCCGCCACCGGATGATTGCGAATCACGGGATCCTCGTCCCAGCCCTCCCAGAGCCAACGCATCACATCAGGGAAAATGGCGTAGCCATGCTTGCGGTTGTGTCCGCCTTCTCCCCACTCGTGGTTCACCTCATAGCCGGCCCAGGTCAGGGCCGAAAGCATGTCCTGGTTCGCCGCCCACCAGCTGCCACAATATAGATCGTTGTCACCCGTGCCACTCTGCAGAAACACCCGGATCGGTTTTGGCTCTGTCTTTCGCACCAATACCGGGAGTTCATTCCCTCCTCGCAACCCGATGTAGGTTCCGACCTGCGAATACACCCGTCGAAACTGGTCCGGTCGCTCCCAGGCCAGAATGAACGCCGCAATTCCTCCGGTGCTGGAACCGATCGAACCCCGGAAATTTGGATCCTCCGTGAGGTTCAGTCCGTCCAGCGCCACCGGCATCAATTCCTCCAGCAGGAACTCTGCGTAGCGGCCATCCACCGCGTCGAATTCAAAAGACCGGTTGAATCTGGGCTGGGCGTCTTCATGGGCCGCAGGCACCACGCCCGGATTCACAAATAAACCAATCGTAACCGGCATCTCCCCGGAGTGAATCAAGTTGTCGAACATCGTCGGCACCACCTCCAGGTATTTCATCCCGTCCTGGAAGACCATCAAGGCCGCCGGCTGCGAGCCATCGTATTGGGCCGGGACGTAGACGCCATAGTCCCGTGACGTTCCCGGAAAGACTTCACTTCGATCAAACACACCTTTGGTGACTTCCCCTTTCGGGACCCCGTCCTTTGCAACCATGTCAGGATGTGTTGGGTAACTCTCCTGTGAGAGGACAACGGACCCCATCAAGAGTAGGCAGGCGGAAAGGCGAATCATGCTGGACTATGGCATGGGATAACCAGGGCTGAAAAGTCACGGCAATGAGGACTACAACCCCTCCACCACCGACAAGATCTGCCCAAACTCCTCGTCCGAAACTCCCTTGGGTGCTCCCGTCGATCGCGGGTCCGCGCCCAGCATCTCCTGAAGAAACACGCAGGAAACGAGGCAGGCCCCGTGCACCGAAGGATGAGATCCATCCTTCTTGTAAAGCTTCTCACACGTAAAAAGGGGAGCGAGTGGGGTTATGTCAAGGTTTGTCAAATGACCCCTTTTTTTAATGCAAACTTCTTTTTAGTGCAATAGCGTTCACTTGAATGGATTCCGACCGGAATCAGGCTCGCTGGGTTCTGAAGGGTTCGTACCACTCTGCGTCTTAGGGGAATCAATATATACCTCCCCCTCCTCATTCCTTTGTTGAGCCCCATCATCAGTGGGCCCGAAACTCTTCTTGAGAATCCCGGAAATCGTCACCGGCTTTCCAGCTAACCGGCTCACCCATTTCACTATGTTAATCCTCAAACAAATATAATCACCATACCCTTCCGCAATCCACAAACAAGGATCGCCCCCCTTATTGTTCACGTATCCTGCTATTCCAGTTACAGAAACTTCTCCTCCGATTTCCCACCCTTCCTTCTGTGACGCATATTCAACATCTGCGAATGATACGTTTGTTTCACCGCGTACACCCGCTCCACTAACAGCCAAGCAAGCAATAATACATAAATAACTCTTCATATTCTAGTGCTGCTCCCTATTACAAGTAACACACCAAACCTCTAAATTAAAATCGTCACAATGTAAAAAGGGGTCATTTGACAAATTTTGACATTTCTTTCTTCCACTTCCTAACAGGCCTCGTCAGGTTTCGTTCGGCAAGTTCATTGAATCGTCGCACTCGCTGACTCACATTTGCTGCCGTTCGTAGATTGGTTTGCTCCGCAATCCAACTCTGGCTCACAGTCGTGTTCCGCGTTATAGCCCAGGCGACCGCAACTCGCCGAAGATCGCCTCGCTTTGCCGTCCGCCAATCGTCCCCGTCCCCTTCAAAGAACCGGTCCGCTGCTTCCAGAATCTTCTCCGCCCCTCGTTGCTGGTGGCTCTTGACCAGTTCGCTGTTGGTCTTGTTCCGGTCGCCACTCTGATTCGGCCCACTCCCAAATCGCTCTACGAGTCGCTCCCGAAATTCCTGCGATCCCCAATACCACCCACGTCGCAAGGTACTCTGAAGGGATTGACCTTCTATCTCCGTTAAGCCGGCTCGCTCTCGTGCCTCCTCCCGGGACCATTGATCAAGCCGGCCCACGAATCGCTTCCTCGCCGACACCGTGTCTCGCTCCCCGAATAGATCCAGACCTTCCGCAACGGCCAGCCAGTCAGGGCGCTTGGAAGGAGCCACGGCATAGCCCTGAGCCAAACTGCTCCACCGATAGTCCCCAACAGATCGCTTCGCTCCATCCACGAGACAAGCTCGGGCCGGATTCAGATGAATGTAGTCGATCAGGGTCGTCAGATAGTCATTCCGATAGTTCCCCGCTTCCTCACCAGCCCCCTCAACCAGGATTGCCTTGTAGCGTCCACCGAACAGATGCCCCCATAGTCGGTGTTTTGTGTTGATGCGACGGGTGAACGTATTTTGAAACCACTTCATCCCTTCCACCAAATTGGGCTCCGGAGTTCGTAGAGCCAGGTGGTAGTGATTGTCCATCAACACCCAGGCAAACACCTCCCAGCCTGACTTGGCACACACCTTCGAGAGGGTGTTCACAAACAGCTCGCGGTCTCCGTCATCAAAGACAATGGGTTCCCGCCGATCCCCA
>JABSSQ010000345.1 GCA_013213905.1 Verrucomicrobiales bacterium
CAGAATCCCCCCTGGTGATTCGGGGGCAAGCCTCGGTGGTAACGATCGAGAATATCAATCTCATCAATCCCGGGCGCGGTATCGATCTCTCCCAGGCGAGCACCTGCTGCCTGCGTGGTATCTACGGCAGCCCACTGCACACCGGGCTTTCGGCCGATCGAAGCTTTGCCGTCTCGCGCTACGATTCGATTCACTTTTCACCGGACTACTGGACCTGGTCCAGGCTGCCGGGCAGTCCTCCCGAAGGCGGTGCGCATGTCGCCTACATGCGCCAGCACGGAACCGGTCTCCACATTTACGAAATGGATGGATTCTATGCCGGTTTTTCGACGATCTCCGGGTATCAGAAAGGTCTCCACTTCGAACGCGGCGTTTCAGGGGATGATGCCAGCGGAGAGCTGTCCTACTTCACGGTCACCGATTGCGATACCGCACTGTATGTCGATGACGCCAAAGGGTTCCGAATCGTGGGCAGCACCTTGCAGGGATCCGAATATGGCATCTGGGGCAAAGACCGCACTCACTACAAGATGCACACGACCCACATCGAGGGCGGAAAGCATTCGATCTCGATCAACAATGGAGTCGCCGAGCTGGTCAACTGCACGGTGACCGGTGAGACCGATATTGTCGGCCCCCGCACCGTGTATCGCGAGCATCACTACGATGAGACGCTGCCTCCTTTTCAGAAGGACTATGATCGCGTTCGTAAGCCTGCGAAATTCGATCTGTTCAACGTCCAGGACTACGGAGCGGTAGGCGATCGAAAAGCCGATGACACCGAGGCGCTGAAGAAAGCGATCGAGGCGGCTTCCGCCAACGGCGGTGGGATCGTGTTCGTGCCCGATGGCGAGTATCGCATCACCGAACCGTTGAACCTGGGTGAGGGCGTGGAGCTTCGTGGCAACAGCGGGGGGCGTCATGTCCTCGGCAACAAACCCAAAGAGCAATTGGGCAGTGCTTTGTTCATCGAGACGGGCGAGGGGGACGAGAATGGAACGCCGTTTCTCACCCTGGGCGACGGGAGCGGCTTGCGCGGGATCGGCTTCTATTACCCGAACCAGGACTACAAGAACTTCAAAAAGTATCCCTGGATGGTGCGAGTCAATGGAGAGGGGAACTACGTCATCGACTGCTCGGCTTCGAATCCCTGGCTGGGACTGGAGCTCAATGGGGATCACCACCTCGTGGAGTATTCCTTCATCGGTGGACTTCGGGCCACCTACCGGGCGAACCACTCTTCCGGAGGCCGGATTCAGAACTGTCACATCAAGCCCGATTTCTGGCGGAGTGCCTGGCTGCCCGGCAGCCCCAAAACGTCGGAGTTGGAGGAATTCAAATTCAGGGTGAATGAGGCCTACGAGCCCATCTATCTCAACGGCTGCGACGACTATGTCGTGATGAGCCTATTCAACCATGCCTCTCATACGCTGATGACTGTGGACGATTCCAGTGGTCAGGCTCTCATGGTCGGTGGTGAGCAGTTGCAGCAGGGCTACGCCTTCAAGAATGGAGCGAAGCGCTTCGAGATCATCTCATCCACCTGCAACATCAACCACATCGGAGGACGCGACGGGACCTACGGGATCCGGACGTATCCCAGCTTTGCGGGAGAGGCTCGATTCTATTGCAGCCTGGCGATGGGAACCTCGGATGCCACCTGGGATGCTCAGGGCGGGCATCTTTTTTGTCAGCAAACCTCCATCACCGGTCCGAGCAACCGGGGAGCGAACAGCATCCACTGTGGAGAAGGTGCCAGGATTACGGTGCAGTCGGGCGGTGCGGGTTCGCATCACCTCGGCTTCGAAAACGAGGGACAGGTATCCTTTGAGGACTTTCATTTCGCGAAGGGGTTTTTGCGCTCCGCGGCCGCGGAATTTCAGTCCGGGAATCTCATCGAGACTGTCTATATCCTCGCCGATTCGAACCAGCCATTCCCG
>JABSSQ010000346.1 GCA_013213905.1 Verrucomicrobiales bacterium
GGCCTAGAAGTAACCTTCTTTCTTCCTATCCTCCATTGCCGTTTCGGAGCGCTTGTCGTCGGCACGGGTGCCGCGCTCGGTCTGGCGGGCGGTAGCGACTTCCTGGATGATGGCATCCATGTCGGAGGCGTCGGAATAAACAGCACCGGTGCAGGTCATGTCACCGATGGTGCGGAAACGAACGGTCGCGTTCTTCTCGACTTCTTCGCCGTCCTGAGGAACCACGACGTCGCTGATCGCGAGCATGGCTCCGTTGCGGTGCACCACGTCACGCTTGTGAGAAAAGTAGAGACTCGGGAGCGGAATGTTCTCGGCCTTGATGTATTGCCACACATCCATCTCGGTCCAGTTGGAGAGAGGGAAGACGCGGAAGTGTTCACCGTGGTGCTTGCGGCCGTTGAAGATATTCCAGAGCTCGGGGCGCTGGTTTTTCGGATCCCACTGACCGAAGTCATCACGGTGGGAGAAGAAACGCTCCTTGGCGCGGGCTTTCTCTTCGTCACGACGACCCCCACCGAGGCAGGCGTCATACTGATTGTCTTCGATGGTGTCGAGCAGGGTCACGGTCTGGAGCGCGTTGCGGCTTGCGAAGGGCCCCTTCTCTTCCTGGACGCGGCCCTGGTCGATGGAGTCCTGAACAAGACCGACAACGAGTTCAGCGCGCAGCTCGGCGACGTAGTCGTCACGATACTGGATCGTCTCATCGAAGTTGTGGCCGGTGTCGACGTGAACAAGCGGGAAGGGAATGCGGGCCGGGTGAAAGGCCTTGCGGGCGAGGTGGGCCATGACGATCGAATCCTTACCGCCCGAAAACAGCAGGGCCGGCTTTTCGAACTGGGCCGCGGTTTCGCGGAGAATGAAGATCGCTTCAGATTCCAGCTGAGCGAGGTGGTTGACTCGGTAAGAGTTTCTTTCCTGTTCCATGATGTTTTTAAAGGGATAGATCAGCTGATTTTTTGGTCAATCGTTGCGAATACAACTGAGAGAAGTTGTTCGAGCGCTTCATCCTCGCTAAGCGCTTCGGTATCGATTGTGAGATCGGGACGGGTGGGCTCCTCAAATGCGGAGTCCTTTCCAGTGAACTGCTTCACCTCTCCGGCTTTAACCTTGGCATAGAGACCTTTCGGGTCACGCTCAGCGCAGGTTTCAAAAGAGGCTTTCACATAGACCTCGAGCAGATCCTCATCTCCAATGACTTCGCGAGCAAGAGCGCGCAGCTCATTGTTAGGGGTGATAAAGGATGTCACCGTCACGATGCCACTGTCGGCAAAAAGCTTGGCCACTTCCGCGACACGGCGGATATTTTCGAGGCGGTCTTCGTCGGAGAAACCGAGATTGCTGTTGAGCCCGGAGCGCACATTGTCGCCGTCGAGCACCTTGACCATCTTGCCCTGCTCGTGGAGGCGTCGTTCGAGCAGATTCGCCAGCGTGCTTTTACCGGAACCGCTCAGGCCATACATCCAGATGACGGCGCCACGTTGTCCGAGCAGCTCCTCCTTCGCTTCACGAGGGAGCATCTTATCGAAGACAGGATAGATATGGTCGAGGTTCGAGCCCATGAGATCAGTCGCAGGAAAAGTGAGCAGTTAGATGACGAAGTCCATGTCCTCGTGAAGGCCACACTCACGCTTCAAACCGTGGAAGCGGGTTTCCTCCTCACTCGTGCCGTCGGTGAGCTTGGCCGACGTGTGCCAGTCTCCAATCGAAACATAGCCCTCATCCCAGAGCGGATGGTAAGGCAGGTCGTTTGCGGTCAGATATTGGCCGATGTCCATATCTGTCCAGTCGACAATGGGGTGCATCTTGAATCGCCCACGCTGAACGGCGAGTACCGGAGCAGCCTCACGAGTGCTGCTTTGCTGGCGGCGAATGCCGGAAATCGACGCTTCCAGACCGAGTTCGTTGAGCGCTCGACTCATCGGCTCGACCTTGTTCATCCGGTTGTACTGCTCAATGCCTTCGACACCTTTCTCCCAGAGCTTGCCGTAACGCGCCTCCTGAAAAGCGGCGGATACGGGGTTCTGGAACACCTTTAGGTTCAAATTGAGGCGCTTTGTCAGCGAATCGATGAAATGGTAGGTCTCCTCAAAAAGATAGCCGGTATCGACCACGATCACCGGAATATCGGGCTTCACCTGCGTCACCATGTGCAGCAGGACCGCGGACTGGGCCCCGAAGCTTGAGGTCAGGCCGACCTTATCGCCCCAATGATCCACGGCCCACTGAATCCGCTCCTGCGGGGTCAGGGTCTCGAGTTTCTTGGCTTCGGCCGCCAGATCGACGGTGTCTGTGAGTGTTGGTGCGCTCATTGTAAACTACCTATTCTTGATAGGATTAGTCGACTTTAGTCAGTCCCAACTAACCTTCTTTACAGGCTCCGGTCAAATTTTTTCCTGAAATCCGCGCTGGAATGCCAATTTGAGTCCGCAAACGTTCCTCATCCGTAGTTGACTCAGCAAAGGATGCAACCACCTTGCAATCTCATTTAACCAAACCGTTGAACACACCATGTCAGTACTTGTAGGAAAACCTGCCCCTTCTTTTAACGCCAGCGCCGTCGCAAACGGCCAGATCGTCGAAAACTTCTCGCTCGATCAGTACAAAGGTTCCAAATACGTCATTCTTTTCTTCTACCCGAAGGACTTCACTTTCGTCTGCCCGACCGAGCTTCACGCTTTCCAGGACAGCCTTGCAGAATTCGAAAGCCGCAACGTCGAGATCGTCGGCGTCTCCACCGACACTGAAATGTCTCACTGGGGCTGGCTTCAGGTGCCCCGCGACAAGGGCGGCATCGGTGGCGTGACTTACCCGCTCGTCGCAGACACCAACAAAACCATCTCTGCCGACTACGACGTGCTCGTAGGCGAATACGGTTTCGACGAATACGGCGACCTCATGGTCGAGGGCGAGCTCATTGCCTACCGCGGTCTCTTCCTCATCGACAAGGAAGGCATCGTCCAGCACCAGCTCGTCAACAACCTGCCGCTCGGCCGTTCCATCAAGGAAGCCATCCGCATGGTCGACGCGCTCCAGCACTTCGAAGAAAACGGCGAAGTCTGCCCGATGGACTGGGAAAAAGGCGCCGATGCCATGGAAGCAACTCACGAGAGCACCGCGGCTTACCTCGCGAAATAATCGTAAGCTTCACAGCATTTTACGAAAAGGCGCGGAGCGATCCGCGCCTTTTTTGTGCCCGGCAGCCTGATTCAACAGGGTTCAGTTGCTCTCTCTACCCTGTTAGATCTCGATCTCACCACGCAGATAGGTCAAGGCCTGGCCCCGGAGTTTCACGCGATTCCCGTCGGGTTCACAAATCACCTCGCCGCACCTGGCGGAAACCTGGTGAGCGGTGAGAACCCCACGCCCGAGCTTTTTGGACCAGTAGGGCGCCATGGTCGTGTGGGCGGACCCCGTCACCGGATCCTCGTCAATTCCGGCCGCGGGAAAAAAACAGCGGGACACGAAGTCCACCGCTTCGCCGGGCGCGGTCACAAGGATGCCACGGGCCGGGAGATCCGAGATCGCGCGCATATCGGGTTTCAACCCGCGGACGACGGATTCGTCCTCAACAACAGCCATGTAGTCATCGCGCCCCCGCCAGAGTTCCAAAACCCGGCAACCCAGGGCAGCACCAACGCGATCCTTCTTAGGCTCAGCCGGATTCAGTTCATCAGAGGGAAAATCCATTTCCAGCTGCGAGCCCAGGTTCAGCACGGTGAGATCGCCGCTACGCGAACTGAAAACCACTGAATCGCCATCCCAACGCAGCTCCGAAAACAACACGTGCGCGGAGGCCAGCGTGGCGTGACCGCAAAGGTCGACTTCGATCACCGGGGTGAACCAACGAAGCGCCACTTTCTCCTCCCCGGGAATGATGAACGCCGTTTCGGAAAGTTGATTCTCCATCGCGATGGCCTGCATCGTTTCATCCAGAAGCCACCCACCAAGAGGAACCACAGCTGCCGGATTCCCGGTGAAGACCTTCGAAGCGAATGCGTCGATTTGATAGAGTGGGAGTTTCATGACAGAGGCCCGTTCACGGGCGGGGCGGGAATTGACGGAAGAAACCGCCACGCCTACCGTAACATCTGTTCGAAGGCGGCCTTCCTCCCCTCGTTGACTATTGAAGACGAAAACCCCCAGTCAACTCATTCAGGTCACCGCGCTAACCCTGGCGATCGGCGTTATTTCTGTTTTGTCGCACGCCCAGGACGAACCCTCTGAGGAAGCCGTTGCCGCTTCTCCCTGGACCCAGACCGACACCAAGCTGGCCAACCATTACATCCGCCTGCTCGAGAAGAATCCCGAATACGGCAACGTCCTCGACCTGCTCTGGAGTCTCTACGAAAAGAAGAGCCAGACCGAGCTTCTGCTGAACTACTTCGAGTCGGCCTCCAGTCCTGATAACGCACCAGCCGTAGCCGTCCTGATCCACGCGCACCTCCTTCGCAAAAGCGACAACGTTGACGCTGCCCGCGAAGCCTACGACCGCGTCACCGATCTCGAACCGGACAATATCCCGGCTCTGCTCGCACTCGCTGAAATTGCCGACCTTCAGAAACGATCCAGCAAGGCTCTATCTCTCTACACCCGCCTCATCGAAAAACTCCCCGCTGACAGCGAAGAGGGACTCGCCATTCGCCTGAGAAAAGCCACGCTTCATCAGCAACTGGGGCAACTCGACACCGCCATCGGCATCTGGAAAGAACTGCTCAGCGCTTACCCTGACAAACCCGCCCTTCGAACCGAGATCGTCTCGCTGCTTTTAGAATCCGGTGAAACTGAAACCGCCATCAGCGTCCTCACCGAACTTTCCGAATCCGGCGATCCAAGGCAGCAGATCAATGCCCTCACCGAGCTCAATCGCATCTACGAATTCATCAGCAACTTCGAAGGTGCCGCCGGGTCCGGTCAAAAGGCTCTCGAGCTGCTCCACTTCAAAAGTCGCGAGTATGCCATCCTCTTCAGTCGCGTCGTCCAGTTGCACGAGCAGTTCGACCGCCTCACCGAACTTGAGAATTCACTCACCGAATTGGTCAGCGAAGAAAACCCCGCCGAGAAATCCCTCCACGATCTTGCGACCTTTTACGATGTGACGGCAGACCCGGTGAAGCAGGAGCAAGTCCTCCAGCGTCTTGTCGAGAGCCTGCCCAATAACGTGGACTACCGGCTGGAGCTGGCTCGCACGCAGCTCCGCAACGACCGCTTCGACGAAGCCGCCGCCATGCTCGACGGCGTCATTGAAGAATCCGCCCGACCGCCTCTCAACCTGATTCTCCTCCGTGCCGAGATCGCTCTGAACGCTGAGGATCACATGGCGGCAGAGACGATCCTCGGCAACCACCTCGATACGGTTCCCTCAGATGCCGAAACGCTCGCGACCATCATCGACTTCGCCCGCAGCAACTACCTCGACGGTCTCGTCGAACGCCTTCTCAAGCAATCAGCCGAATCGATTGAAGCGGCTCCTCCCAACGAGCTGGCAAGATTCCTCAAGGAGCGCGGACGCCCCCAACAGGCCGTCGACGTTCTCAACGAATACGTGGCCAGAGTCGGCGAAAACAAAACCGAGAGGAAAAACCGACTCGTCCAGATCACCAATATTTTTCGCGACCTCGATCGCACTGAAGAAGCTCTCAGCACCATCGAAGAAGCGATCGCTCTTTCGCCTGATGAACTCGCCCTCCAGGAAACCCGCGCCGACGTCCTGATCGAAAGCGGAAGAATCGAAGACGCTGTCGAACAACTCTCCCGGGTTTGGGACAAACTCGAGACTATCGAAGAAAAGTCTCAGATCGATCAACGCCTCTTCAGCCTTCTCCGGGGCCACTTCAACAACGAACCCGAACCCATCGAGGACCCGAGCGTTCTCAGCGGAGGGAATATCCAAACCCTGGCGCAATATCGAAAGATGGCCATCGTTGCCAACAAAGCCCGGCGCCCCGGCGATGAACCGCCGCCCGAAGAGCTGATGGCGTTCTACGATAATGTCAAGAAAGCCGCAGAAACCACCAAGACCCTGACGAACCGCTACCGCGCTGCCTGGTGGGCTTTCAAACTGCAGGACAATCACGAATGCTACGCGCAACTCACCACGGCCAAGGAAGAAGCCGGCGGCCCGATCCTCGATGTTGAGCTGATGCTCTTCTCTCTCGCTGAGCTCAACGAGCGCACCACGCTCATGGTCGACCACCTCACCACCCTGGCCGAAATTGATCCCGCCAACGCCGATGACTACCTGCAGCGCCGCGCCGAAATGCGATTCGAGCTCGGCTACGAGGACGAAGCGATCCGCGAGCTCAAACAACTCGCCGCCAAGCCAGAGGCTCCTCTCACGACCCTGAGCACCCTGGCCAAGGTCTATGCAAAGCAGGGCAACTCCGGCAAGCAGATCGAAGTCTGGCAACAGGCCTACCGCCAGGCCAACTCCTTCGAAAAGCGTCGCATCATCAAGCAACTCTCCACCGTCCTGATCGAGAACGGCCGCCCCGAAGAAGCCCTCGCCGCTCAGCTCGAACTGCTCGAGCGCGAGTCCGACACCATCCAGCGTCGCAAGCTTCTCGACAACCAGCTCAACCTGGCACGGACCCACTTTCTCCTCGACTGGATGCTGGAACGCTTCCAGGCCCTGACACAGCAACATCCTTTTGACCGGTTTTACCCCGAAGCACTTGCCCGGGTTCAGCAGGCAACCGGTGATACCGCAGGCGCTTTCGCCTCGCTTAAGAAGGCCTACTACATGTCCGAGCAAAATGAGGGTCTCCTCGGTGAACTCAGCGCCCTCGCCGACGAACTGGGTGATCTCAAATCGGCCATCTATTACCGGCGCCAACTCCTTTCCCGCGGCGAAGGCGACCAGCTTGAGAACTGGCAGACACTTCTCACCATGCTGGAAAAGGATCTTCGCCTCGACGAAGCGAACCTCCTCCGTCGGCGCCTCGAGAATCGATTTGGCCGTGACCCCGGGTTTCTTTCCGAACTGGCCGTTCACTACCAGCAGGATGGTCAGCGGGCCGACGCTCAACGCGTGCTCGCAAGGATTGTTCAACTTCGTGACTGGGACCTCCAGGCCCGCTTCCGCCTCGCCCTGATCCAGAGTGAACGTGGCTACCACTCCGAAGCCCTTGCCAATTTTCTTCATGTGATTGAGAACACCCCCGAAGTCGTTTACCCGGGGAGCTTCAACCGCTTTGCCAGGCCACTCATCCGTGTCGCCCGGCTCGACGACGACGCCAAGACTGACTCCGGCAACGAACTTCATTCCTTTGTCCTCGCGGTCGAAGATTTCCCTTACCTCGGTGGCAGCATGCAGGATGAAATCGCCGAAGCCCTGCTCGCCAATCACCGCGAATACCAATACCTGCCAGCCAAACCGCTCTGGCTTCGCATCCGCGCCATCGAAGAAGCCGCTGCTTTGTCAGGCCTGACCGGCCAGGCCGACGCCTGGCTGGCTCGCTGGGAACAAAGCGACCGTCCCGACGTTGAAAAACTCTGGGCCTATCGCTACCTCGCCGGCAATGACGAGGCCCACGCCCGCTACGGAGCCTTGCTCCAGTCGATGCCCGATTCTGATTCTTTCATCAACCTGTTCCAGGGAGCCTATGCCCGACTGCTCGCCGGCGATGCTGATGCAATCCACGTTTGGATCAACGATCCTGAGGCTCGAGTGGGAAGACACGACTGCGTCGCCTGCCTCTCGATGGCCGCGCTAGTTCTATTGACAGATCCGATTGTCGACGCCGGGGTCTCTCCCGATTTCATCTACCGGGTCATTTCCGAAATGCCCTATCTCGAAAAATTCGGCGCCTACCTTTTCGCCGAACTTCGGGAAATGGGCTTCCTCGATGAAGCGTTTGAAATTGGATCTCTGGCGGCTGAGGCAATGGAGGATCCAGATGTCAGCTTTCTCTTTTCCCTTTCCCAGGTTGCCGGGAAAGCCGGTCGCGAACGGGCACAGATCAGGGCCCTCGACCGCACCCTCGACGCCATGGAGCCCGGTGACAGCATTCGCTCACGCGACCTCTTCCTCTCCGCCCTGACTGAGCGACTTTCGTTGATGGACTCTGATGTCCCGCGAGAAAAACTGATCAATCGCCTTCTCCGTGAAGCAGAAGCCACCGCTCCCTTCAGGCAGGGCAACAACGACGAGAAAACGCTACTCATCCAGATCGCCGGACGACGTTACAACGACGCCATCAAAACGCTCGGAGAAGTGACTTCCCGCCAGATCGACTTCATCCGTCCGCGTGATCCCGATCCCGATCAGGTCCGCTACGTCCAGATCCAGAGCTGGCAGAGAATGGATCAACTGCTGCGCTACTACTCCGCCCGCATCCCCCAGGACCTCAAGCACGGCTCACCCTTTGCCGATGCCATCAGCGGCGATGCTCTTGCGCTTCCAGTCAACGACTCCGCCATCGCCCAGTTCGAGCAGTTCGAAATCGGGTGCAAGACCCTCCCGCTCGAATGGCTCAGCGCCCCGGAGCGGACTGCGCTCGCGCTCAGCATCGAGAACCAGCTGGTGGACCCCGACAGCCGTTTTGAGCTAGGCAAATCGCTCGAAACCCAGGGCTTTCATCGCGAGGCGGTTCAGGTCTACCAGGCCGAAGTTCGCCGACGCGGAAAGAACTACGCCCCCATGCAGGGCCTCTTTGATGCCAGCGAGACCGCCCTCGACCCCGAGCCGGCCCTCGAGGTCATTCACCGGCTCGGCACACGCGAGTACAACCCGCCCCCCGGCATCACCTCCGACTACATTGCCGAACAGCACGCCCGGTTCCTCGCCATCTCACGGGACATCGACCGGCTTGTCCCGCTCAGCCGAAAGCCCACCGGCGCCGGGGGCGCTCCGCCGATCACCACCCAGGCGCACCTGCCGTTCCAGCGCGCGCTTATTGAAGCTTATCGCCAAGGTGGCGACGAGGACGCACTCCTGCGATTGCTGACTCATCTCCGCAACTCAGACGAGATCGAGAACCGTCACCGGCTCCTCGGGGCAAAGCTACTTGAAGATAAAGGCCAACCCGAAGATGCCCTCGAGTGGCTCAACGAAATCCCGCTGAACGGCGACGATTCCGAACTCGAACGCGAAGTGATGACTCAACTCGCCGGGCTCTACCAGGACGAGCAAACCGAAGACCTCGACGCACTCGTCGCCCTGGCTCACAACAGCCTCGAAAGCCAACCTCATTCCATCGCCCTGATCCTCGCCCTCGCCACCGGTGAGGCCGGTGCCACCGAACAGGCCCTGGCCCTCTTCACCATGATTCGTCGGAACACGTCCGACCGCAGCAACCGCTTCTTCACATCGCTTTCGCTGATACTAACAAAACATCAACAGGGGATTCAACTCTCAGAGATGCCCAATGAATGGGAAGCCATCTTCCACGATTTTGACTACAACGATTCCTCAGTGAACTCCGCCGGCCTTCCTGAATCCAACGCCTCACATCTCGTCCACTGGATCAACGACCTCACGGAACCGTCCTCCGAATTGGCGAACCGAATCGCGGAAACTCCGGTGCCAGTTGAGGCCTCATGGCTGCAGCAACTCATTGTCGCGTGGAATCGTGATCAACTCCAGGCAACCGCCCTCGAGCTGCTCGCTGACGTTGACCGAACCGGGCGTGATCGCATTCTTTCCACACTGCCGGCTTTCGGTGAATCCGGCATCGCCGCCGCCCGCGAATTCGTGGAAGCCTCCGCCGTGCCCGGCACTCACTACTTTGCTGATCATCCGCAGCAGCAGGTCCTGTTCTTCCACCGCATTGGCGACCGGGCACGCCTGCTCGAAGTTCACTCCCGTTTCATGCAGGAAGCCGAATCCGACATTTTCCGCCAGGCCGGGCTCAACACTGAATTCGCGACCTTGCTCTCCCGCCGAAAACTGCCGGCCCTTTTCCATCAGCTTGGAGAGAAAGATCTCGCGGGACGCCTCTTTCGTCGCTACCACGAGCAGCTCACTTCCTACCGATGGAATCACCATCTCTTTCTCGAGGATTTCGCCTCGTATCTCATCGAAACGGAGCAATTCGAGGAAGCCGAAACCCTCCTCCACAAAGTCTTCCAGAAATCGCTCTCCGTCGACCTGCGCCTGCTCATGAAGCTCTATGCTGACTGGGACAAACTCGACTCGTGGGAGGACCGAACGGCCGAACTCCACCTCACCAGCGGACGCCGCATCCTCCTGCGTGAATGGCGGACCGCTCTTGCCGAAGGCCGCGAAATGGTGGAATATACCGGCTCATGGTGACCCTCCCCCATCAGATTCTGCTCGTTGCAGCAGCCCTTCTCTCTGTGCTCTTCCTTTGCCAGTGCCAGACTCAGCGGACTTACGGTGAGGTCCATCGCGGCGCCATCAGTTTCGATAACGCCGCCTGGGGCGGACAGGGCAACAGCGACGAAAGTGCGATTCGCTCGAAGTTTGCCGAGCGAGGCTACACCGTGGCAGAGGACGGCACTCTCATTGCCGATCGCCCGAATCTCTACTCGAACAACAAGGCCAAAGGAGTCGACGGAAAGGTCGGCAAGAAGCAGGCCCGCCTCCAGAAAGACCAGGCTGCGACCAAGCAGTTCCGCACTCCGGAATATCTCAAGCGACAGGACTATGCCGGCTACGAGGAATCCCGCTACGGCGACGACGATGCCCGCGAGGGCAATTTCAACAACTCACGGGACGGTGACTCCGGCCGCCTCTTTGCCAACCGTAAGAAGGCGAACTCCACCAACCAGATGAACGACTTCAACACCGGTTCCTACCGGGAAAGCGGCCAGACCTATGCGACCAATGCCGATCGCCGCGGCACGGCCGGGGTGCAGAATTCAGCCGATGCGCAGGGATCGCCCTTCAAAGCCGGTTACCAGGACACTCAGCTTTCACTCGATGATGTGAAGCGAATGGTCGATCCTGGCGACTATGCCCGCGCCAAGAAACTTGATTAAGCCGGCGGCTCAGAACCGCAGCTTCACGCCACCGGTCACGAAAGCGGATGAATCGAGATCCTGCTCAAAGGTGTAGGGAGCGTCCTCGATCGAAATTTCCTGTCCCAGTTGAGCACCGGCATCGAGGTAAGCCCACCAGGCACCGGAAAGACGGCGCTCAACGCCGAGTCCGACCCGCATGCTCTTGTAGTCGAGGTCAACATCATTGGGACCACCGGCCGGGTCCGTGATATTCCAACCGGCACCACTGAGGAAAACCCGTGCGGCAATGAACCAGTCACGATTCGGGGCGTAGGCCACTTCCGCTCTCGGGAAAGTCAGGGCAATCGACCACTGAGGATCGGGCTCGAAAATGAA
Source organism: Verrucomicrobiales bacterium (assembly GCA_013213905.1). Lineage (GTDB taxonomy): Bacteria > Verrucomicrobiota > Verrucomicrobiia > Verrucomicrobiales > DEV007 > Arctic95D-9. The sequence continues at coordinate 11,299 of JABSSQ010000346.1, forward strand.
TCCAATAGCGGGGAGAAGGCGGGGCTCGCCGAGATCACGGGAATAATAACCCCCGAAAGCCACCCTGGTCGTGTCGCTCCAGCGATAAGACAGCAAAGCGAGGGTTGTCAGGATAAAGTCATCCGATCCCACATTGTCAAAGTCGGAATACCAGCCCGGCTGCAGTCGAAGCCAGAGCTTCCATCGGGAGTTCAGGTCCGCCCAGAAGTTGAAAGGCAGATCCACCCGGTGCAGGTCGAAGTCCATGTTGCCCAGAGGCAGGGGCGCGCCGGTGAAGTTGAGACTGTTGTAGCGATACTGGATTCCCGCCGTAAGACGGTAGTTGTCTCGGGTCAGGATGGGAGCATTTCCTTGTATTCCCGCCTCCCATTGGGACAGGGAGCCAGATCCGTTGGAAAAGTCAGCATCTGAAGTCCACGAAATGTAGCCTCCGGCGACCGCATAACGGGGGATGAAACTTTCCTCCGTCCGATCCTGTTCAGAATCAACGGTATACGAAAGGGGATCGCCCGCCTCGGCCGAAAAACCGAGCGAAAAAGCAACAGCAGACAGAAGGAGAAGTCTCATCATTGGACAACCCATACGCTCAAAAAGTGCCACCGGCTCATAAAAAGTATAAAAAGCCGCTAATACGTCTCCACCGGCGAACGCTTACCGTCTTCCACGGAAAGAATCTTGGCCCGCTCCTCTCCGAGAGTGGCCACCCGAAGATCCCAGATCTGGGAATCGATCTCCTGGAACTTCTCCAGCGACCAGTCGTAAGGCGCCTTCATCTTCTTCTTCGCTGCTTCGATCCTGACAAGGGCATCGTGCAGGACAGGATCAGGCAGAGTTTCGATCACCTTGGCCGCCGCTTCCACCAGCTCGACCCGGTGGCAGATCATGGCGAGATCGTTGCCGGCTTCGATGCAGGCACGAATCGTTTCGTCAAAAGTTACCTCATTGAGGACCGCACCCATATCGAGATCATCGGTCATAACGAGGCGATCGTAGCCCAGCTGATTGCGCAGAAACTGGGTGATGATGTTTTTCGACAACGAAGCCGGCCATCGCGGACGGTCAGCATCCCAACACGGGTAGTGCGAATGACAGGCCATGATGCTGTCGAGATCAGGCAGGAGGGCGCGGAAAGGTTTCAGTTCGTCCGCTTCCATCTCCTCCAGCGTCTTATTGATTACCGGAAGCTCGTGGTGAGGGTCCACCTCGGCTGAAGCGTAGCCGGGGAAATGCTTGCCGCAGGAAAGCACGCCTTCCTTGCGCATCCCGAGATTGAAAAGCGTGGCGTTCTGGATCACTTCTTCGGCCGTGGCTCCGTAGCATCGTCCCTTCAGCGAATTGTCTGCTTCGTCATCGAAGGAAATATCGAGCACCGGGCAGAGATCGAGATTGAACCCGAAGGTGCGCAAAATCTGGCCGGTCAGCTTGCCGTGTTTTTCGATCAGCTTGAGGTCGGCTTTCTCACGCAGCTGCTGGGCGTTCGGCGGTTCGCTACCGATGAGACGAATCCGGGACACCCGGCCGCCTTCCTGGTCGATGGTGATAAAGGGTTCGATGTCACTGAGATCGCGCAGATCATCGATCAGCTTCCGGAGCTGTTCCGGAGACTTGATGTTGCGACCAAAGAGAATGAAGCCCCCGGGCTGGAGCTTCTTGAAGCGGGCGGCGGTTTCGGGATCCAGTTCCGTTCCCGGAACTCCGGTGAGTAACAATTGCCCCAGGGGCGCGCTCTCGTGCATGGCATTCAGTAAACCGGAAACCCCGCGTTCCTCAACGCTTTTCGGCGTCGCGGCGTTCCAAAACTTCCGCATTCTTGTAGTTCTTTTCTACAGGAACTCCCCTAAACTGGGACCCATGAGCGAAGAGAATACGCCTCCTGAGCTGACTCCCGATCCGCCCGAAAATTCCGAAACCCCGCCGACACCGGCAGACGACCCCTATGCGAAGCCGCCCTCCGATCCCGCCAAGCAGGAGAAGGACTGGGCTATGTTCACTCACCTCTCCGGGCTCTGCAGCGCCATTGGCATCCCTTCATTTGTCGGGCCGCTCGTTTGCTGGCTGCTGAAGAAAGATGAATTCGCCAAGGTGGATCTCGCCGGCAAAGAGGCCCTCAACTTTCAGCTCTCGGTGCTTATCGTGCAGGTGATTTCCATCCCCCTGACCCTGGTTGTGGGAATCGGATTCGTCACCTTTTTTGCCGCCGCCATCGGTGGCCTGATCTACACCATTATCGCCGCCGTCGCGGCCAGCAAAGGCGAAGACTACCTCTACCCCTTCACCTTCCGAATGATCAAGTAGGCGCGCGAAGCGCGCCGTCATCGGTCACGAGTCAGCAGTCACGAGGGGCTACCTGACAACTGACCACCGAATACTGATTACCGGCTACAGCCGTCGCCACTCGTGGCCGTCGTGCTCGAGCAGCTCGTCTGCCTCTTTGGGCCCCCAGGAACCGGCCGGGTATTCCGCCATCTTGGGCGGGTTAGTGGACTTGTGCCAGGCGTCCTCGATCTGGTCGACATACTTCCAGGCGGTTTCCACCTCATCAGCACGGGCAAAGAGCGTGGCATCACCGGCCATCGCATCGAGCAGGAGACGCTCGTAAGCTTCCGGGCTGCTCTTACCGAAACTGGTCTGGTAGTTGAAGTCCATCTTCACCGGCTGCAGCGTTGCTGCGGGGCCGGGACGCTTGGAGCGCATCCCGAGGGAGATTCCTTCGTTGGGCTGAATGCGAATCACCAGCACGTTCCCCGGCATTGCTTCCGCACCCACAGCGGCGTTGAAGAGCACATTAGGAGCCTGCTTGTAGTGAATCGAAATCTCGGTGCCTTTCTTCGGCAGGCGCTTGCCCATGCGGACGTAGAAAGGAACACCTTCCCAGCGCCAGTTGTCGATCATGATCTTCATGCCGACGTAACTCTCGGTCATGGAACCGGGATTGACGCGGTCTTCCCGGCGATAGCCGACCACCTCTTCGCCATTCACCGTTCCTGCAGTGTATTGCGCACGGACCACGCTCTTGGCGACATCTTCCGGACCGTCGAAATGGCGAAGTGACTTCATTACCTTCACCTTTTCATCACGCACCCCGTCCGCAGACAGGTCCGCCGGCGGCTCCATCGCGATGAGGCTGAGCAGCTGGAGCAGGTGGTTCTGAATCATGTCGCGCATGGCGCCCGACTTGTCGTAGTAACCGCCGCGACCACCTTCCATACCGAGGTGCTCGGCACAGGTGATCTGGACATGATCAATAAAGCGATTGTTCCACAGCACTTCGAAAAGGTGATTCGCAAAGCGCAGCACCATGATATTCTGAGCCGTCTCTTTCCCGAGGTAGTGGTCGATTCGGAAAGTGTCTTTCTCCGGAAACACCTCGTTCACCACCTCGTTGAGGTGCTGGGCAGTAGCGAGATCGGTTCCGAAAGGCTTCTCCACCACGGCACGGCACCATCCGGTGTCAGACTCGTTGAGGCCGGCTTTCTTCAGGTTAAGCAAAATGTCGTCAAAGAACTCGGGAGCCGAAGCGAGGTAATACATCCGGTTCGGACTGGCCCCGTCCTTTTCCATGGCGTCGAGCTTCTCCTTGAGCGCCGCGTAGCCTTCTTCGTCGGTAAAGGTGCTCTGGTGGTAGGTGATGCTCTGGGAAAACTGCTCCCACAGGTCTTCGTCGTGACCCTGGCGGGAAACCTCCTTGTTCAGCTCTTCGAGGCCTTCGCGGAAAACGTCGTCGGACTTTTCGCGACGGGCAAAGCCGACAACACGCAGGCCGGCCGGCAGGTCACCGTCAGCGGCAAGGTTATACAAAGCCGGAATCAGTTTCCGGTGCGTCAAATCGCCCGTGGCGCCGAAAATCACCAGGATACAGGACTCCGGGTGGTTGCGCAGACTCAGATCGGCCTCTCGAAAAGGGTTGTCTTCCATTGCGGCATCTATCAGCAGAATTCGCGCCCATGCAAATGAATAGACCGTTGAATTGCGATGAGCAGAATTTGATCAAATCCCGAAAACGATCAATTTCTCTTGGTTTTCGGCTCCACCTCAAGCTCGCTCAGGTCGCCCCATTTGCACACCTTTTACACCGTGAGTGTGATGCCCACTCACCAGCCTGAGGGTTTTCGTCCAACCCTGCCCCAGCCGATCGAGCAGACTTGTCTCTTCGAGAACGGGATCGATAAGCTCTGAAATTTTCCAAGGCCGATGCCAGACCCGGAAGCGCCGCAGCCCGCGAGCTGAAGCAAAAGCGGTGTATCGCTCGAAGAGAAACTCCTCCTCCGTGCCCGGCTCAGCGGTGGTGTATTCCATGAGATGCCCGCCTCCGTATCGAAGCTCGGCGTCTTCCGTCTTTACCGAGCCGGTGGGACAGAGTCCTTCGTGATCATGAACAATTTTGCTGTAATGATAGGGCAAGCTGTAGGTGAGTGGTCCCAGGGTCGCCGCGAGGCGGTTGTTGACCCACTCCTTCATGAAATAGATTCCGGCTTCGCCACGGTTCACGACATAGGTTCGCAGATTCACGAACTGGTGGGTGCCAATCGGTTTGACCAACCACTTGGTCCAGTTACCTCCCAGCGCAGGCCGCATACCCCGCATCGTGAACGCCACCAGGCTGACGAATGCGCGGCCCTTCCAACAGTCCAGTTTCAAAGGCACCACCTCCTGCAGCGCTTCCGGATCCACTTCGAGATGGAGAAACACCATGTCGATCCAGTCTCCGATGAAGAGGACTTCCCCGGGTCGCTCCAGGGCCTCTCTGGCGGCCCGTGAGTCGGGGCGATAGACCGGCGCCTCGCCTTCCAACAGGGTCAGGTCATTGACCCAACCCTGTTGAGTCCGGCGGGCCCGCTTCTTTTCGCGGCGAGGACGTTCGTAGAAATCCTTCAAAATAGTCATGACAACAAGCGGTTCGGAGTTCTGCGGGAGACCGACCTAGTCGGGCGGGCGCTGGAGATAAGCAGCGAAGCCCGTGACAAGCCCGTAGATGGCAAGCATGAACAAGGTCAATCCTGGGACCATTCCTGCTCCACCAATCAAAGGGAAGAGCAACACAAAGGGCACAACTCCGGCCAACGCCCCTAAAAGCAGTGCAATTGGCATTCGCCAGATCCATTCGCAGTCAGATGTCCCCCCAAATGCAAAGATCGGCAGTCCCACCAACGCATAAGCTACGAGGTGCACAACGACTGAGTACGCGACTATGATCGCCGTAAGCGCCAGATTCCCCGGAAAACTGGGGATATCAAATAGGCCCACAATGATTCCACCGAGAATCCACAAACCAGCCGGGATTCCCAACGCCAAGGGCAAGCTCTTCGCCCAGGCAGTACCCGGATTCCACTGAGGATCGAAAACACTTCTTCCATTCATGCCGCTACCTCCTTCCGAAGCTTCGGCGTCGCTGCAACGGTCGGCCTCAACAGATCCTCCAGGGCATCGGCGAGTTCGTGAAAACGAAAGGTGAACCCGAGTCCGTTGATTCGAACCGGCAGGCCACGCCGACCGTTCAAGGCGAGATCGGGATCCGCCCCGATCATCGGCGCAGCGGCTTTCATCATCCAGGTTGGCGTTGGGATTCCAACGGGAACACCGAGCGTGCCACGGAGGGTTTCCATGAACTCGTGATTCGGCACCGGCTGGAGGCCGGTTGCGTTGTAGATCCCGTGCACGGCCGGGTTCTCGATCGCTTCGACAAAGAGGCGCATCATGTCCTCGATGTGAATCCAGCTGATCCACTGGCTGCCTCGACCGATCGCGCCACCAAACCCAATCCGGGCAAGGTTGGCCAGGGCAGGCAAAGCGCCACCATCAGCTCCTAACACAAACCCTATTCTCAAGACGCTCCATCTCATCTCGGGGCGGATCGCGCTTCCAAGCGCTTCCTCCCAGGCAAGACAAACGTCAGTGGGATATTCGGTAGGAATGAAAGCTGCCTCGTCGCAGACGCGGTTTCCGGCGTCACCATAGATCGCGAGGCTGGCCCCCTGGACCCATACCTTGGGAACGCGATAAACTTTTCTCAACGCATCGCCTAACACACGAACAGAATCGACCCGGCTGCGCTTGATCTCGGCACGATTGGCTTTGGTCATGCGGCAGTTCACATGTTTACCGGTGAGGTTGACGACGGCATAGGCGCCCTCGAGTTCCCGAACCCAGTGATCCTCCACCGTGCGTCCATCCCACGGCAGGGCCCGGCCGCGTCCCGCGTAGCGATTGGGATTTCGGCTCAGGACGACCACATCGTAACCGCGGCGCACCAGTGTCCCGGCGAGGTGCCCCCCGAGGAACCCGCTACCGCCGGCGATCACGATTCTTTTCTTCTCCGTTTTCTTCATGATTCCAGTTCCTTTCCGTTTAAATCCGGCAGACTCCCTCGCTGAGGCAGTGGCGCCGGCTGGCCACGGCGTCGTATAATTTTCCGACCAGCCAGCGGCAGCCGGGAACCCATTCGAGCCAGCCCAGCGGAGCCGCCCACCACGTCCGGCGGGCGAGAAAGAAGATCACGTCACCACCGCCGCGAAGACTGCCGTCTTTCCATCGCAGTTTCATTTCAGGCTCAGCGGCCCCGTTGACGAAGGGCTCCGTCGCCACGCCAAGCCGGGCAAGATGGGTTCGGAGACGATTAACGTTTCCAACGCAGAATCCACAGGTGCCGTCATAGAACAGGGTTCCCCGGACGGGCTTTGCAGCTGGTTCAGTTCGCGGTTTCTTCATTTCAGTTATTTCTGTTAAAAGAGAAATTAAGGGAAAAATAAAAAGAGGGGTTTTATTTGCCGATGACGCCCAGGGTTTTGGCGATCTTGTCGCCCATGCGAAACATCTTCACGGCGGACTTGGTCGGCATCCGGTCCATCTTTTCGTAAAAGTCGCTGATCATCTCAAAGAAACCGAGCAGATCTTCGAGCTGA
>JABSSQ010000347.1 GCA_013213905.1 Verrucomicrobiales bacterium
AGGTGCTGAGCGGTAGCGAGATCGGTTCCGAAAGGCTTCTCCACCACGGCACGGCACCATCCGGTGTCAGACTCGTTGAGGCCGGCTTTCTTCAGGTTAAGCAAAATGTCGTCAAAGAATTCGGGAGCCGAAGCAAGGTAATACATCCGGTTCGGGCTGGCCCCGTCCTTTTCCATGGCGTCGAGCTTTTCTTTGAGCGCCGCATAACCTTCTTCATCGGTGAAAGTGCTCTGGTGGTAGGTGATGCTCTGGGAAAACTGCTCCCACAGGTCTTCGTCGTGACCTTGGCGGGAAACCTCCTTGTTGAGCTCCTCGAGGCCTTCACGGAAAACGTCATCGGACTTTTCGCGACGGGCAAAGCCGACGACACGCAGGCCCGACGGCAGGTCACCGTCAGCAGCAAGGTTATACAAAGCCGGAATCAGTTTCCGGTGCGTCAAATCGCCCGTGGCGCCGAAAATCACCAGGATACAGGACTCCGGGTGGTTGCGCAGACTCAGATCCGCCTCTCGAAAAGGATTATCTTCCATGGCGGCATCTATCAGCAGAATTCGCGTCCATGCAAATGAATAGACCTTCGAATTGCGATGAGTAGAATTTGATAAAACCGCTAAAACGATCAATTTCTCTTGGTTTTCGGCATTGCTTCAAGCTCTCTCGGGTCGACCCATTTGCACACCTTTTACACCGTGAGTGTGATGCCCACTCACCAGCCTGAGGGTTTTCGTCCAACCCTGCTCCAGCTGATCCAGCAGACTTAACTCTTCGAGAACGGGATCGATAAGCTCTGAAATTTTCCAAGGCCGATGCCAGACCCGGAAGCGCCGCAGCCCGCGAGCTGAAGCAAAAGCGGTGTAACGCTCGAAGAGAAACTCCTCCTCCGTGCCCGGCTCGGCGGTGGTGTATTCCATGAGATGCCCGCCTCCGTATCGAAGCTCGGCGTCTTCCGTCTTTACCGGGCCAGCGAGACAGAGCCCTTCGTGGCCGTGAACCATTTTGCTGTAGTGATAGGGCAAGCTGTAGGTGAGCGGACCCGGGGTCGCAGCAAGGCGGTTGTTGACCCACTCCTTCATGAAATAGATCCCCGCTTCGCCACGGTTCACGACATAGGTTCGCAGATTCACGAACTGGTGGGTGCCTATCGGTTTCACCAGCCATCCCGTCCAGTTACCTCCCAGCGCCGGACGCATCCCACGCATCGTGAAAGCCACCACGCTGACAAAGGCGCGGCCTTTTCAGCAGTCCAGTTTCAAGGGCTCCACCTCCTGCAGCGCTTCCGGATCCACTTCGAGATGAAGAAACACCATGTCGATCCAGTCTCCGATGAAGAGGACTTCCCCAGGTCGCTCCGGGGGCTCCCTCGCGGCGGGTGAGTCGGGGCGATAGACCGGCGCCTCGCCTTCCAACAGGGGCATGTCATTGACCCAACCCCGTTGAGTCCGGCGGGCCCGCTTCTTTTCGCGGCGAGGACATTCGTAGAAATCCTTTAAAATAGTCATGACAACAAGCGGTTCGAAGTTTCGTCACGGCGCCCAGTCATCCGGTGGTCGCTGCCTGCGAGCGGCAAAGCCCGTAATCAATCCGTAGAGACCGAGGACAATCACCCAGGTCAACGCCTCAGGGAGGAAGATGTCCCGGCCGTAGATAAGAGCGGCAATCGCCATTGAAGGGACAATTCCGGCCGCCGTTCCAAGGACCAAGGCAACCGGCCACCGCCAGAGCCAGCGTCCATTCTCCTTTCCTCCGCAGGTAAAGATCGGCAGACCCACCAGGGCATACATGATGAAGTGAATCGGAACGGCGTAAAACAGGTAGATGAACAAGAAAGCGAAGGCCGCCCCCAATTCGTTCCTGTCCAACAGCGCCGCGCCGATCATCATCAACGTCCAGATCCCAACGGGAATGAGCAACGCCAAGGGCAAGCTCTTCGCCCAGGCAGTACCCGGATTCCACTGAGGATCGAAAACACTTCTCCCATTCATGCCGCCACCTCCTTCCGAAGCTTGGGCGTCGCTGCAACGGTCGGCCTCAACAGATCCTCCAGGGCATCGGCGAGTTCGTGAAAACGAAAGGTGAACCCGAGTCCGTTGATTCGAACCGGCAGGCCACGCCGACCGTTCAAGGCGAGATCGGGATCCGCCCCGAT
>JABSSQ010000348.1 GCA_013213905.1 Verrucomicrobiales bacterium
AGTGCCGTTGAGTCAAGATTTGTCAAATGACCCCTTTTCCGACCGAGGGTGACGCAACCGCCCCTCGAATTAGGGCGTTGGTGGATTGCTCTTCGACCGGGTGGCCCCCGTTCCGCCGCCAGGGCTCAGTGCCCAGATTACCCTAACATGACCAACATTTGAGATTTGTCGGTCGACCCCTTTCTACGCTCTAAAAGATACTTTCTGATATTCAAGATTTGTCGCATGACCCCTAAAATGACCCCTAAAATGCATTTGTAGTTAAGGCGCAGCTCTTTTCTAGCAGTTCGTGATCACCCTCTTCCACCCTATCTAATCCCCCTAAATCTGTCGCATCGTTTGCTTGACCGTGACTGTCGATTACGGATGATTTACGCCGATGACTTTCCGCTTATTTTCTCTCCTCTTTGCAGGGATTACTGCCAGGGTTGGCCTTACTGAGCTAGCTGAATCGGCTCCGCTCCCGGTCGAGAACGAGGCGCTTCATGACGGGGCTATCCTGATGGCACCTATGAGCGACCGACGTACCTACCTTCTTGGGCCGGACAACGAACCGATTCACAGTTGGGACAGTGACTATCTTCCCGGTCGTTCGGCCTACCTGATGGACGATGGCTCGATCATTAGAGCCGGCCGAGGTCGTCCTCCCTCAGCGTTTCGTCGCGCTGGCGGTTCCGGTGGGCGGATTCAGCGTATCTCATGGGATGGCGAGCTTCTTTGGGACTACATGTGCATATTTGAGAATCGACTGGCTCATCACGACATCGAACCTCTTCCCAATGGTAATGTGCTGGTGCTGGCTTGGGAACTGATCACTGCGCCCGAAGCTGAGCAGCTGGGACGTGATCCTAAGAAGCTCAAAAAAGAAGGAGTTTGGAACGAAGTCGTCCTCGAAATCAAGCCGCGAGGCCTTAAGGATGGCGATGTGGTCTGGCGCTGGAGTGCAGCCGATCACATCATCCAGGACTTTAATGATCAGCTTCCCAATTACGGAAAGATCAGTGATCATCCCGGCCGCATCGACATTAACCACGTCACGCGGGATGATCCGGACTGGATCCACTTCAATTCGATTGATTACAATGCCGAGCTCGACCAGATCCTTCTGAGCGCTCACGCCTTCAGCGAGATCTGGATTATCGATCACAGTACTACTACAGGCGAGGCCAAGACCAATCGCGGGGGGCGCCAGGGTAAAGGTGGCGAGCTTCTCTACCGCTGGGGCAACCCCCAAGCGCATGGACTTGATCGCAATCACAAGCGCCTCCTCTACCGTCAACACGATGCCCAGTGGATCGAAGACGGTCATCCCGGAGCTGGTAATATCATTCTTTTCAACAACGGCTGGACCCGTCCCGTGGTGGAGTATTCGACTATTGAAGAAATGACCCCCGCCCTCAACGGCACTTACACGATGTCTCCCGGAAATGCCTGTCCTCCCGAAAAGGTCGCCTGGAGCTATGCCGCCCCCAATAAGATGGATTTCTTCTCTCGCCGCATTTCCGGCGTGCAACGTCTGCCTAACGGAAACACGCTGATTTGCTCAGGAGCCACCGGGATCCTTTTCGAAATCAACAGTGCTGGTGAACAACTCTGGCAGTACCAGAACCCCTTCGGAATTCGGCGGGGAGCCCCTCGCCTTCCCTCCGATCAAAGCACACCGCCTACCAGCACAGCAGGAAACGAGGCTCGACCGGCTCCGGGCGGGCCGGGAGCTGGTGCGGACAATGCCCCGGCGACACCGGCGGGCGCCGCCCCCTTCGGCCGTCACGCCGTTTTCAAGGTGAAGTGGTACCCGGCCGACCATCCCGCTTTTGAGGGTCGCTTCGAAGAGTGATCTCGTCCTGGCAGGACTTCATGGCAGGACCAGCAAAAGAGAGAGACGAATCCATCGATGCGGCCTCCGGTGCGATCACCTCTCCGCCGGAGGCGTCTCCCTCGCTTTCTATGCTGGCCTTGAGCTTTCTTCGAATCGGTTGCCTCGCGTTCGGTGGGTTTATGACGCTGGTTGGATTGGTTGAGAAGGAATTTGTGCAGCGGCGGCGGCTGATACGGGATGAAGAAATGGTCGATGCCATTTCGTTGGTCAGCTTGCTTCCCGGCCCCATGGCGGTAAATCTAGTCGGCTGGACGGGATATCGACTCCGTGGATGGTTCGGCGCCTTCGTCTCAGTGACTGCCATTATCCTGCCGGCATTTCTACTGATGCAGGCTCTCGGCGCCGCCTACCTGAAATTCGCCTTCCTCCCTGAGGTGAAAACGGTGTTTCAGTTTCTGCTTGCCGCTCTTGCTGCGGTGGTCCTTGACGTCGCCTTCACCATGGCACGGAAAAACGTGACGTCGGGCGCTGCCAAAGTCTGGGCTATCGTTGCCTGCATAGCCCTTCTCATCACCCCTCTGGAACTTCGCTTTCCGGCTCTGCTCGTTATTATCGCGTTGGGAGCGGTGCTTGGCGTGACCGTCCTCTCGGCCTCTTCTCATTCGACAAACGAAACGACTGCTGTTCCCGAGGCTTTTCAAACCGGTACCTGGCGTCGAGACCTTGTTGGGCTGGCAGTAGCGTTTCTTTCCATTCTTGGTATTGCTGG
>JABSSQ010000349.1 GCA_013213905.1 Verrucomicrobiales bacterium
ACTAAAACCAATGAGTTGGCTAGGTTTTTTATCTTTTCCCGATCAGGGTCATTTTCGACATGTGGACACGGGCTGGTGCCACCGACAGGCGGATAAAAGTGCGTTTGAAGCGTTGCTGACGGGCGCCATGGAGCCGGTCAGCGAAGATGGGGGGATCTCCATCGGCTCTTGTGATGATGGCGGGTTGGAATCTTCCGGGGATCAACTCACGCCTATCTTGAAGGGCTCTAGGGGTAACCTGGCGCCACCGAAGGCGTGAGGGGCGATGCCTGGCTGCAGTCACTCCAACAAGGTAGCGACGTGTCGGTGGCTTTACTTCGGGGCGGGCTCTCAAGGCACCCTGAGATGAGAGCCGCAGGTCAGGACTTACCTTCACCAGAGGTATAACAGGGCTCTTCCAGGGGAAGTTATCATCGGAATAAAATTTTAAATAATTAAAATTAATATTGTTAAATATTTAAGTTATTTTAAATTGTTGGGTGTGGACCGACCATGAAGACACCAGCAAACCTCCTAATTTTTGCACTCGCAGGTAGCCTGACCTGGCTTTCTGCTGATGAACCACAGAGCGGAAAGCTCTCCGTCTACGGCGCCCAATACGAGGGACGACCTACTGCCAGCGGGGAGATGTACAGCAGTAAAGAGCTGACAGCCGCTCACAATTCCCTGGCGTTCGGGACCATTGTCCGCGTCGCAAATTTCCGAACCGGCAAGATGGTCGACTTGCGGGTGAATGACCGCAAGGCACAGGACAACCACGCATTCACTGTTTCTCCCGGTGCGGCTAAGAAGCTTGGAATGTCCAATGGGTCTCCGGGCGATGTGAGTTACGTGGTGGTCGGTCGGGTTGCCCCGCAGACAGGGATGCAGCCTTCCGCCAATGGCGAATGGTACAATGGACTTCATCGCATCGGCCTTTTCGGTGGCGGGGCGAATAAGTCGTCGACGAATTTCAACGGGATGCCTTCTTCGAGCTATCCAGTGAATCCATACTACGGAACTAGTTCCACTTCTGCTGCAACCGCGACGGCAGCGCCACAGGCGCCAGTGCCTGCTCCTTCAACGACTGCGCCGCCTGCACCGGCTAGTCCCGCGACGAATCAGCAGAAGAAGGGTGGGTTCAATCTGGCTGGCCTGTTCGGAGGCGGGCAGGCATCGCCTCCGCCCTCAAGCTATCCGTCCTATCCAAATTACAGCTACCAGCAGTCGGCTCCGGCCATTCCGGCGGCTCCCAACTACGGGGCAAATGGAGATCTCATTCCGCTGAACTCTACCGGCCCGGCGACAACTCCGGCTCCCGAGGTGCAGGCCAAGACTCAGCCTGTTTCCGCGCTTCCTCCTCAGCCTGGTTCCGCTCCCTATCGCGCTCAGTTTGGAGCATTCCGCCGCACCGAAAACGCCCATGAGATGGGGCGGGGGCTCGCGCAGTCCGGCGTGGGCACCATGGTGTTGCAGTCGCCTTCCACCCAGCTTTTCCTCGTTGTCTCAGGCGCCAGCTTCAACTCCGCAGGTGAGGCGCAGCGCTGGATTGACAATGAAGCCGCCCAACGCGGATGGCGCGACCGTCCCGTGGTCGTCCGCTAGCGGTTCAGAACCTTTGGTTTGAGTAAAAGTGGTTCTGCCGACCCCGGTGGGGCCACTTTTTTGTGCCCCTGGGGTCAGCCTGTTTCGGGGTTAGGTGGGAACGGTTCGACTCGCAAGTCGCAGGGAACTGTGTGGCACGGAAATGGTGAAGACGGTCGCAACACCGGGTTGGCTGTCGACCGAGATCGTGCCGCTGTGAGCTTCAATGGCGCGTTTGACGATGGAAAGGCCGAGTCCAGTTCCTTTGACTTGGTTTTGAGCATGATGCTTTTGGACCCGGTAGAAGCGCTTGAAGATGAGCGGTATGTCGGCTGCAGGGATTCCGACGCCGTTGTCCCTGATTTCAATGATGTAGCGGCCGCCTTCGGAACTGAATTCGACGTCGATTCTGAGGCCCTTGGAGCGGTTCTGCTTCAAAGCGTTTTCGATCAGATTGAAGAAGATCTGATCCCAGTAGTAGCGGTCGCCTTCGAGAACCCAGACTTCGTCGGGATTCGCATTCACCTTTACCTTGGCATGATGCTCTTCGATGATAGGCATCAACTGGGAGATCATCTCGTCGAGGGAGTCACGCAGATCAAAGGGTTCGAGGTTGAGGAGATTGGTGGCGTTTTCCAGTTTGGAAATGGTGAGCATATCTTCGACGATCCGGGAGATGCGCTCACCGTGTTTGCGCATCGTGCGAACGGCGCGACGGAACATGGCCTGGTTGAGGTCCATGTCAGCATCATCCATGGTTTCGAGGTAACCGTTGATGATGGAGAGTGGTGTCCGGAGTTCGTGAGAGGCGTTGGCTACAAAGTCCCGCCGGATTTGCTCGGTCTCCAGTTGGCTGGTGATGTTCCGCAACAGGATCCACGTGCCTGATCCGGTGGCCCCGGCGCCTTCGAAGGTCAGGGGTTCCGCTTCAACAAGCAGGGTCATTTCCTTGATTCGATCTCTCTCCAGCTCCTGCGTTCTCAGCACGATTTTGTCTGAGACTTTGGAGTCGAGCTCCTCGGCCAGTTCAAGAGTGTCGTAGATTCGGTGGTCCCGACAGACGTCGAGGAAGGCCCGCTCCAGGTAGGCCTGATCGCTGGGAAACAGCTGGCGGGCGGCTTCATTGAGAAAACGGATCTCGCGATTGGCATCGAGGATGAAGATGGCGTCCTTGATCTCGTTGAGGAGAGCTTCGAGGAAATCCCGGCGATGCCGCTCAGAGTCCCGCACCAGGGTCGCTTCGGCAACCGTGTCCAGAGCGGCGGTGCTCAGGGTTAGGAGTCGCTGCTGGGTAGCGACGTCGGCAACATCCCTGAGCGGCGGCGGCGGATCCTGGGTGAGGGCACTGGTGAGTTCCTCGATTCCTCGACGGAGGGAAAAGAGACGCCAGGCGAACCAGATACAAAGGCCTGACAGGCCGACTATGATGGCGATCTCCATAACCCTTGGGGAACCGTAGCCGCGGCTCAACCCTCCGAAAACCGGTAGCCTACACCTCTTACTGTCTCAATGGAATTCCCGTATTGGGTCAATTTCTCACGGAGACGTTTGATGTGGGTGTCGAGGGTGCGAGTCTGGATCATGTCGCTGTAACCCCAGACTTTCTTGAGAAGATCGGCACGTTCCTGGGTGATTCCGGGAGATTCAATGAGGCTAAGGAGAAGTTTGAACTCAGTGGCGGTGAGTTCGATTTCTTCACCGTCCAGGTGAAGTTTGAGGGCGTTCTTGTCCAGGCTGAACGGTCCCGACTCGACAACATTGCTCCCCGTGTTCGGGTTGGTGCGACGAAGCAGGTTGCGAACGCGAAGCATCAGTTCCTTGGGGCTGAAAGGCTTAGAAAGGTAGTCATCAGCTCCTAGCTCGAGGCCCTCAATCTTTTCCTCGAGGCGACCACGCGCCGTCAGCATGATGACCGGAATATCCTGGGTGCGGGCATCTTCGCGAATGGTCTTGTAGACAGTCAGGCCGTCCATTTCCGGGAGCATGAGGTCCAGGATAATGAGATCCGGGCGGTCTGATTTGGCCTTTTCCAAGGCATCAAGACCATTGACGGCTTCAGTCAGCTTATAGTTCTCTTCACGAAGCAGATTGACGGCAATCAGTTCGCGAATGTCTTCTTCGTCATCAACGATGAGAATGGAGGGCATGGTAATAACGGGGTCTTTGTCGAGACAACTTTAGGTTCTGGGTTTGAACTCAAACTTAAAGCGGAGGGACGTTACAAAACTGTAACGGTGATCAATTCCGTTCCCGAAGCGCAAAATCGGGCAATTTGGGAATTCTTGTGTCGCAATCGGGCGGGAGCGATCCTAACATAAGCCAGTTATTCGGCTCAACCCCCAGTCATGACGCAAACGGTCCAACCCAAGCCAGCTAAGGTGCAGGTCATCGTGAATCCCGCACCCTCAAGGCGAATCCCGCTCCTGGCGATCTTGAACCAGGCGTTTCGCGACGCAGGGATCTACTGGGATATTTCCATCACCCACGGGACGGGAGATGGCGCGACGCTTGCCCGGCAGGCGGTCGAAAGCGGTGCTGAGGTAGTGGCGGTCTATGGAGGGGACGGAACCGTGATGGAAGTCGCCTCCGGATTGATTGGCACCGACGTTCCCATGCTGATCCTCGGCGGTGGAACGGGCAACCTGGTCGCATCCGAGCTTCGTCTGCCAACCCAGCTGGAGCGGGCTTGCGACCTGATCTGCGGGGATGAGTACACCACGCGATATATTGACGCGGGCATGGTCGGTGATCGTCCGTTCCTGCTGAGAATCGGCTGCGGTATTGAGGTGGGTGTTGTTCAGGAAGCGACGAGAGAACTGAAGGATCAGTTCGGGAAATGGGCCTATGTTTTCGCAGGAATTAAGATGCTCCAGGAGACTCCTGAAGCGAAATACCGGCTCACTATTGACGGCGAAGACCCGATTCATGTTTCGGGCGTTGCCTGTGTCGTCGCCAATGCCGGAACGGTTGGGGTAGGTCGTTTGACCTTAGCGCCTTCTGTGGACGTGAATGACGGGCGCCTTGATCTATTTATCCTCAAGAAGGCAAACATCGAGGGGATTGTCCAGCTTGCCAGCAAGATGATGGGGCTGGACCAGATACGGCGGGAGGACACAGAGCAGGCCGCTCTCGACGCCTCCCAGCTCGTGACCCACTGGAGCGTCGACACCGTGGAGATTGAATCGGACCCGAAGCTGGATATCCAGGTAGACGGAGACGTGGTCGCGAGCACTCCTCAACTGGTGAGCGCCGTGCCGGCGGCCCTGAGAGTCGTGGTGTAGACCGCCGTGGGCAACCTCGCGCCACTTTGGTGACGGAGGGAATTACTGCATGAAAATAATGGAAATGGTGCTAATTGAGCCCTAGCGCCTGCGTATCTCTCTGCGCACCCCTCAAACCCGCTAACCTGAAACATGTCATCGCCTGAGAATAAGAAACTCGTAATCGCCTGCGGCGGAACCGGGGGCCATCTTTTTCCCGGCATAGCGGTAGCTGAAGCGTGGACGAAGGCCGGAGGCGAGGTGTTGCTCCTGATTTCGGAGAAACAGATCGATGCGCTGGCATCGGAAGGCTATGACCATCTTCGCTTTGAGAAAATGCCTTCGATTGCGATGCCGTCGCCGCTCTCGCCGAAGATGCCGGTGTTCCTGTTCCGGTTTTTCCAGTCGATGAGGGAATGCCGAAAGCTTTTCAAGAAGTTCGGTGCGGATGCCGTGTTGGGAATGGGAGGATTCACATCGGCAGCGCCGTTATTGGCCGGAAAGCGACTTGGTCTTCCAACCTTTATTCACGAATCGAATTCCATTCCGGGAAGGGCCAACCGCCTCAATGCGAAGTTTTCCCAGACGGTTCTCCTCGGGTTTGAGGTGTGTGCGAAGCATTTTGCGGGAGCCCGCACCGAAGTCGTCGGGACGCCGATTCGTCCGTCTGTGGCCAATCGCCCGGGCCGGGAGGAGGCGGCTGAATTCTTCGGCTTGGCCCCCGAAAAGCCGGTGGTGATGGTGATGGGCGGAAGCCAGGGAGCGCAGCGGATTAATGAACTCGTTGCAGCCGGTCTTGAGAAGTTCGAGGCCGCCGGCATCCAGATGCTGCATATCGCGGGCCCGGTTGACTACGATTCCGTGAAGCCTGCCTATGACGCGCATCCCGGAGGCGGAGTTCTCGAGGGCTTTCTCAAGGAGGTGCAGTTTGCTCTCGGTGTTGCCGATGTCTCGATCTGTCGATCCGGGGCATCTTCACTGACGGAACTGTCGTTTTATGAAATACCTTCTGTTCTGATCCCGTATCCCTATTCGGCTGAAGATCACCAGGTCTACAATGCTGAGATTTTCTCCAAACCCGGTGCCGCCGAATTATGGCCCCAGGATGAACTCGACGAGGATACTTTTGCCGACAAGGTGATCGAACTGGTTAAGGATGAAGAGAAATTGAAGGCGATGCGGGACGAGATGTCCAAGCTGGCGGTGCCCGACGCGTCGGAGCGAGTCTGCCAGGTGGTCGTATCGACACTCGACTAACGAATTAGCCGAAAGATTCCAATAATTTGGTATGAGTAGTAGTTGCAGGGAGTGGGCCGAACGGTTTGGAAATCGTGAACAACCTCTGAGGGTGCATTTGATAGGGGTAGCAGGCTCCGGTATGAGCGGTCTGGCCTCATTGTTTCTTGGATTGGGGCACCGGGTATCAGGCTCGGATCGCGTCACCTCGAAGGAAACGGAGCGACTCGAAAAGGAAGGGCTCATGTTCTCGAGTCCGCATACCGCTGAGTCAGTGCAGGATGCTGACATAGTGGTTTACTCCAGCGCCATCAAGCCCGGGAATGCTGCCTATGATGCTGCCATCGAAAAGGGAGTTCCCATGCTTCGGAGGGCTGAGGCCCTTGCTGCGATTATGCTGGGGAAGAAGGGGATTGTTGTGGCGGGAACCCACGGGAAGACCACGACATCAGCCCTGGCTGCGCATACCCTGAAGGTCGGTGCCAAGGATCCTTCGCACTATGTCGGAGCGGAGATTCCGATTCTCGGAACCAATGCTAACTGGGATGATTCCGGCGAATACTTTGTGGCCGAAGGGGATGAAAGCGACGGCACCCTGGTGAACTTCTATCCCGAACACGCTATTCTTCTCAACGTGGAAGAGGAGCACCTTGATCATTACAAGGGCGGGCTGGATCAGATTTGCGAAGTTTTCAGCCAGTTTTGCGACCAGACTGCCGGTAAGATCTTCTATTGTGGTGATGATCCCAACGCCCGTCGCGTTTGCGGCGAGCGGGAGAACAGCATCAGCTATGGCTGGAGCCGGGACCTGGATTATTCTGCCGGGGATCTGGCTCCGAAAGGAGCCGGGACGGAGTTCACGATTTTCCAAAGCGGAGAAGAATATGGTCGTGTCAGGCTGGGAATTCCCGGCAGGCATAATGTCCTCAATGCCCTGGCGGTGGTGGCTCTGGCCACCGAGACTGATGTCAGTCTCGATCGCATCGACGAGGCGCTGGGGTCTTTTCGCGGGGCTCGCAGGCGGTTCGAACTCAAACGCAACAGCGATCACGTCACGATCGTTGACGACTATGGGCATCACCCGACCGAAATTGCGGCAACGATTCAGACGGCAAGGAGCCAGCACGCCGGTCGTTTGATCTGCCTTTTTCAGCCTCACCGCTACTCAAGGACCCAATTACTTAAGGATGAATTCGGGGTGTGTTTCGACGGGGTCGATGAACTCTGGGTTTCAGATATTTATCCTGCCAGTGAAAAGCCTATTCCGGGCATTACCGGGGATACCATCGTTGAGGCAGTCAAAGCGCGTGGGGAAGTCGCCAAAGTGGTGTCACATCCTGACCTCGCTACCATGCACCTGGAGGTTGGGGCTCGCTTGAAGCCGGGAGACTGGGTCATGACCCTTGGAGCCGGTAACATTCATGAAGTTTCGACAAGACTGAGCCAGGATCTGGCGACGGTCGATGAATTGAAGCAGGTTTTGGATGAACCCGATGGGGCGGTGAAGCTTTACGAGTCGATGCGCCGCCATACGACCATGAAGGTTGGCGGGCCGGCTCAGTTCTGGATCGAGCCGACGACCGTTGAAGGCCTCGGCCGGATTGTGAAGCATTGTGCAGACAGCGGTACCCCGATTCGTATCGTGGGCCGGGGATCCAATTTGCTGGTTCGGGACGGGGGCATTCCCGGTGTAACGATCAATCCGGTTAAAGGAGAGTTTGGAGAGATCCTGACGGAAGGGAACACCATTCGCGCAGGGGCGGGAGTGAAGCTGAAGGCGCTCGCCGCTGCCGCGCAATCCGCTGGCGTGGGAGGATTCGAATGGATGGAAGGAGTTCCCGGAAACGTTGGCGGCAGCCTGCGCATGAATGCCGGCGCGATGGGAGCAGAGACGTTTGATCACGTGGTCAGCGTCAAGATGGTGGATGCTGAGGGAGGAGTTCTCGAGAAAACTGTCGAAGAGATCAGGCATTACTACCGCAATGTGCCTGAACTTGCCCATAACGTAGCCGTCTCAGCCTTGTTCGAGGGCGAGCCAAGTCCGGACCATGAAATCGCCGCCATGATGGAGGCGTCGAAAGAAAAGCGAAGGTCATCTCAGCCGATCGCGGCCAGTGCCGGCTGCATCTTCAAAAACCCCGAAGGAATCGGGGCGGGACAACTGGTTGACGAACTGGGATTGAAGGATACCGGAGTGGGCGAGGCCCGCGTCAGTGAAGTTCATGGAAACTTCATCGTCAATGATCGCCGTGCTACCGCGGTCCAGGTGCTCGAATTGATCGAGCAGATCAAGGCCAAGGCGCGTGAGGAGCGCGGCATCGAACTTGAGACGGAAGTGCAGATCATTGGGCAGGATGAACCGGTTTAGCGAATCACATAGATTTTGAAGCAGATGAAAGGAATTGAAGAAATGCATGTCGCCGTCCTGGCCGGTGGACCCGGTTCAGAGCGGGAAGTGTCCATGGCTTCCGCCAAGGGAGTCGCCGGTGCGCTCGAGGGCAAAGTTGGAAAAGTGACCTTTGTCGATGTTCAGGATGCGAATTTCGAATTGCCGGAAGGCACCGACGTGGCTTTCAACGTGATTCATGGGACCTTTGGCGAAGACGGAGCGCTTCAGGCCGAGTTGGAGAAGCGTGGCGTGATTTACACCGGGGCACGGCGAAAGAGCTCTGAAATCGCTTTTGATAAGATTCTGAGCAAGAAAGCGTTTGTTGCGGCCGGGGTCAGCACTCCCGTTTCGGAAGTGGTCATGATCAATGAGGGCAACTGTTCCCCGGGTTCGGTGGGGATCCCCTGCGTGGTGAAACCTCCGCGCGAAGGCTCCAGTGTCGGTGTCCACCTGGTTGAGACCGAAGAGGAATGGGACTCCGCCATTGAGGACGCTGGAAAATACAGCGACGACGTCATGGTCGAGCAGCTCATCCGCGGCAAAGAGTTGACCGTGGGCATCGTTGGCGATGAGGTTCTACCCGTGGTGCACATCCAGCCCCGGTCCGGTTTCTACGACATCTCCAACAAGTATCCGTGGATGACCGGGGAAGGCGGGACCGACTACTTTTGTCCAGCGGATCTGTCGCCTGATGTGACGAAAGCCGTTCAGGAGCAGGCCTTGAAAGCCCACCAGTCGCTCGGGATTGAGATTTACTCCCGGGTCGATGTTCTGCTGCGTGAGGAGGACAATCAGCCTTTTGTCCTGGAGGTGAACACGATTCCCGGGATGACAGAAAGCAGTCTGCTGCCCAAAGCCGCCAATGAAGCGGGGATGGATTATGCCAATCTTTGTTTGAAAATTATTAAACTTTCCTGTAATTTCGGTTAATGCGAAAGAAAACAGGAAAGGGCAACCACCGCAAATTCAGCATTATTCCCCGTTCCTGGCGCCGCAAGCGGCTGCCGGATGAGACGGACTGGATTGTCCTCGAGGCTGAGGCATCGCCGGGATCCTCGGTGCGACGCAGTCGCCGCCCTGCTTATGTTTGGCCCGTTCGCATTGCTGCTGTGGCCGCTCTCGGTGTCAGCATTCCCATGGGCCTGAACTGGGCCAATGAAGAGATTTTCTACGAGAATGAGGAATTCGTTCTCCGCCAGCTCACGGTGAAGACGGATGGCGTTCTCAGTCAGGGCAAGCTTCGTGAGGTGGCCAATGTGTCTCCTGGCATGAATTTGATGGAGATTGACCTGGAGCAACTCAAGGGTCGTTTGGAGAAGCTTCCGATCGTCGAGGAGGCCATGGTAGAGCGGGAAATGCCGGATAAGATCAATGTTTCGGTGATTGAGCGCAAGCCGGTGGCCTGGCTTTCGTGTCCGCCGCTGGGGATCCGGCCGGCCGATATGGAGCGCGGTTATCTTCTCGATAAGGAGGGTGTTTTCTTCCGCTGCATGAATCTGACCGAGACGGAGCAGAACCTTCCTGTGATTGAGACCTACCGAATGGAAGATCCCAAGGAGGGCGAGATCATGGATGTGGACGGCACCGCATGTGCGCTGGACCTGATTGCAAAACAGGGAAAGGTTCCCGGAACGGAAGATCTCATGGTGCACGCCGTGAAGCTTAGAAATGAATGGTCCCTCGAGTGCCTCTACCGGGGCGGCATGACGGTGACCTTTTCTCTTCTCAACGTTGACCGCGGACTGGAAGACCTCGGCATCATCGTGGCCCAGGCAGATCAGATGGAAGCGCCTCTTGCCACTGTGAACGTAGCCGTCAGCCGGAATATTCCGGTGACTTTTTCCCAGCCAATTGACCCTTCGGCAGTTTCAGCAATCGCTGAGCCCCTCCGTAAAGCTGCAGAAAGTGGAGTGGAGTCCTTTGAGGTCATGCAAGAAAAACACTTGCGCTCCATTTTGAAAAGCGGCTAAATACTTAGGGAACGCTAGTTTTTAATGGCAGTGTCGAATATCTACGTCGGTCTTGAAATCGGGACCTCGAAGGTCTGCATGGTTGTGGGCGAAGTGCGCGGTGACGGCGCGATCAAGATCCTTGGGGTCGGGCAACATCCTGCCGCAGGGGTCCGAAAAGGGGAAATCGTTGATCCTGAAACAGTTCAGACCTGTTTGCACGATGCTTTAGCGCGGGCAGAGGAGCGCAGTGATGTCGAGGTTAACACCGTTTTCCTCGCTGTGACCGGTTCTCACATCCAGAGTTTAAACAATCGTGGGACGATCCGCGTGGCGGATGAACAGATGGAAATCAACGGCGAGGACCTCGAAGAGGTAAAGAAAATCGCCCGCGATGTGCCGGTCCCGAAAGAAAATGGCTACATTCATTCCATCATTCAGCACTATTATGTGGATGGTCAGGAGAAGGTTTTGAACCCTCTCGGGATGCTCGGCCAGAAACTCGAAGCTGATTATCACATCATTCACGGCGTCAAAACCCGGATCCAGAATTCGATCAAGTGTGTCCGGGAAGTACCGCTCGAAGTGGAAGACATCGTCTTTTCTCCAGTGGCTGCCGCCCAGGTAGTCTTGAACCGCGAGGCCAAAAACGAAGGGGCTCTCCTCATTGATGTGGGAGGCGGTACGACTGACTACATCTGTTTTGTGGACGGAGCTGTCGTGGCCAGTGGCTGTGTTCCGATTGGTGGCGACCATATCACCAACGACATTGCTCTTGTCCTGAAGATTCCGCTGGCTCGTGCTGAAAAGCTCAAGGTCAATCACGGCAGTGCTTCGTTGAAGAATATTGAACACGGTGAAATCGCGATCGAAGGCGAGAGCGGCAAGACCGTGGAGCAGGAACTGCTCAACCAGATCATGAATGCCCGCGCCACTGAGTTGCTCTCAGTGGTTGCTGAGCCCCTCCAGAAGCAGGGGCTTCTCGAGAAACTAGGCAAAGGCATTTTCCTGACAGGTGGCTCATCCTTGATGACCGGTATCGGTGATGTTGCAGAGGACATCTTCGGGATTCCGGTGCAGAAGGCTGGTTCGGCTGCAATGTCAGGACCGTCTGCGCTCTTTGAAAACCCCCAGTATGCGACACCCGTAGGGTTGATTCGCTATGCTCAACTGCTCGACGAACAACGTCCGAAGAAGGGCACCCTGAGCAAGCTGGGTAAGAGTTTTGAGCGTATTTTCGGCGGGGGAAGATGATCCTCGCATTATTTCTAAGAATTTGACAATATTGTTGCTTTAATGAAGCTAGGTAAAACCCATGATCGAGTATGACCAATTGGAGCAGGGTGAGATCCCCTCGGATACGGAGCTAGGTGTGAAGGTGATTGGTGTCGGCGGTGCCGGTGCCAATGTGCTCGATCGAATGGCTCTTGAAGGTAGCGACGATGCAGAGTTGCTGACATTAAATACAGATGTGCGAGCGCTCTCCACATCCGTTTCGAGTGATAAGATCCAACTGGGATCCACTCTCCTGAAAGGGATGGGTACCGGTGGTGATCCTTCGCTTGGTAAGCAGGCTGCTCTTGAGGCAGTCGATGAAATCCGGGCAGCGGTTCGGGAAAAGGGAATCATTTTTATCTGCGTCGGTCTCGGCGGTGGCACAGGCTCCGGTGCTGCTCCTGAAGTTTGCCGGATCGCGAAGGAAGAAGGTGTCTTCCTTGTTGTCTTCGCAACAATGCCATTCTCCTTTGAGGGGGCTCGTCGAACCGAGCAGGCCCGCGATGCTCTCGAAGCCATTGGCAAATACGCCAATGCTGTTATCACGTTCGACAATGATCGCATGGGTGAGCTCATCGTTCCCAAGGACGGTGTGACCCAGGCTTTCGCGGCGGCTGACAAGATTATCAGCCAGAGCATTCGCGCTACCATGAACGTGGTCTTTCGTCCGGGCATCATCCGGATCGGTATGGATGATCTTCTCTCCGCACTCGATTCCAAGGACTCCCGCTGTCTCTTCGGATACGGTCTCGCCAAGGGCGATAACCGTTCCCATGAGGCGGTTGAGCAGGCACTTAAGTGCCCGCTGCTCGATAAGGGACGCCTTCTCAACGATGCCAATGCGGTTCTGGTTCAGGTTGCCGGTGGCGACACGATGACTCTTTACGAAGTGCAGCTGGTAATGGAAGAAGTCAGCAAGCACGTTGGTGACGGAACCCAGATTCTTTTCGGAACCGGCACTGACAAGCGCCTTGGAAACAGTCTCTCTGTCACGATTATCAGTTCCATCACGGGGCCCGAAGGTGGCAGCGTTTCTACCGCTCCTGTGCGGCAGGAGGAAGAAGCTCCTGCCGTA
>JABSSQ010000035.1 GCA_013213905.1 Verrucomicrobiales bacterium
CCCAAAACCCTATGTGCTCCCCCACCAAAAACCCTCATGAGTGTGCGCCTCGCCCAGCGAGATGGATAGTAAAACGAAACAGACAGCCGCGATCAACTCGTAGTCGCTGGCTCCAGTTGCTCGGCGTGATTTTCGGCTTGGCCTCGGTGACATCGGTAGAGGCTGCCGAATACTTCGTGCGTGCCGGGGCGGCAGGGACGGGACTTTCCCCCACGTCGCCCGCTCCTGGTTTTGCGACGTTTCAAGCGTCTTACAATGACGGCGAAGACAATACGATCTACGTTTCGGAAGGCACCTATACGATCACGGCCGCGGATCAAATCCTTTTCTCGGGTGATTCGAACGCGAAGTCCTTTACGATCAAGGGGGGCTACCTGGCCTCCAACGACGAGTGGTTGGAGGCGGAGCGTGTTCTCGGCTCCACGACATTTAGTGGCAATAATTATGAGGAGCGGACTTCACCCGTTTTTGCCCCCAGCGCAGGCTGGGGTCAGTCCAAGTCATTCGTAGAAGGGGTGACCTTTGAGAAATTTCAGCGGACCGGTGGTGATCTGTTTATTGCCAAGCAGAGAGCCGGATTCAGACTCGTCGACTGCACGGTCCGTGACTGCGTGGCCGGTTCGTTGTTCGACTTTACCTACGGCGGCGCGCAGGCTTCAGGATTTTCGCGTTGCCGATTCTACGATTGCAGCGTGAGCCAGGATGGCGGTGTCATTTACACAAGCCGGGGCAGAATCTTTGTTGAGAACACCGTGTTTGCCAATATCAGCGGAAGCTCCGGAAAGAAGGGGACCATCCTCTACGCGAAGGAGGACTTCAAGCTTTGGTTCTTTAACAATACCTTTTACAATACGACGGGACACGACGGTGTCATTTCGATGAAGCCAAGGTCAAATGCTGGGAGTAAGCGGGATCTGGAAGTGCACCTCATCAATAATCTTTTCCACAATACAGCGTCGGCTTCGGCGGCTCAGATCGCGGTCGACGAATCGGTCTCCGATCCAGAAGGCAAGGTGTGGGCTCTGTACTTCAAGAACAACCTGTTCGACATCGATTCGAATCCGGCATGGACCGACACGGCGACCCTAATGACTTTGGGCTACACTTTGGGCGACACCCTTGAGCCCCTTGCTAACCTGACCGACAACCTTCAGAGTCCCGGAGATGCGACGGACCCTGACTTCACTTCCACTGACACGAGTTCCGCAGGAGCTTTCGCGATTGGTGATCTTTCCGATGCGATCGACGGGGCGCTTGTCAGCTATTTGGGGCCTGACGGCGCCGGCATTCCCACGATTGATATTACGTCGAGACCACGAGATGGAGCCCCCGATATCGGTGCCGATGAGGGCGGCGTTTTTGTGACCGCCTACGACCCCGGGCCTGCGGCCGAGGGTGAGGGAGTTGATCCTGGCAGTTTGGTCTTGTCCTGGGCGGCTGGTGAAACGGCGTCTTCTCACCACGTCTATTTTGGCCTGAGCTCCCCTCCCGCTTACGTGGGCGAACAAAGCCTGACTTACTATGAGATTCCCAGTCAGCTTCTATCCAACACCACCTACTTCTGGCGGATTGATGAAGAAGCCGCCGATGGCACGATCCACCCGGGCGAAGTCTGGAGCTTCAGGACCCAGGGTGGTGGTAGCATGAGCGAGCGCACCATGATGACGCCCAAACTGGAAAACGGTTTTGCGAAGTACCAGCCGCTTTCCCAGGAGAGCACCGTCAATTTGCCGGGGGGAGGCACGATGGACATCAGCCAGCCCGCCTCTGCGGGAGATCTGGCAGCGTGGAAATCAGGGATGATGGCCGGTGATAAGCAGTACCTGAATTACTTCCATGTTCCTAACAGCACCTCACCATGGGTGGATCGTCATCAAAACGGTCCCGGCATTACCGGTGAAGAATTTCGAACGATGGGGGCCGACGGCAATCTTCCTCCGGACGATAACATCGGTCATGTGGTATGGCTCTATGGAGTGCATGAGCGGAACGTCTACCGCTACTATGTGGCCTATCGTCTCAGCGATGATCCGTATTACATCGATCAGCTTCTGAAATGGGCGGAGGGTTTTGACTGGGTACTTCAGAACAAACCCTACCTCATGAAGCCGATTGGCGAAAAGCGCGACGAAGCCATCGCGAACGGACTGACGGTGGATGATCTGCCGAACGAACCGGCGGGTGGTTCAAACTTCGGGGCGCACGCTTTCTCGGCGGTGTTGGCCCTGGAATACATCCAGGCCAATCCCGGCGACCCGAACGCGGTGGCGTGGCAGGCGGCAGCCAAGGCCAATCTGGAGACGGTCGAAACCTATCTGGCTTCGCTGATCGGTTACGGCCCGAATCTGCCTCAGTATGGGCTTCCTGAGAAGATGACGGACATTCTGAACAACAACCCCTGGAACCAGTGCATTAAGACCTTCGCGGTTTTGAATGCTGCCAGGGTTGGGTTCACCATACTGCAGGAACTCGAGGGCAGCAGCGACTACCAGAATACCATCGATCTATACTTCAGGGTGGTGGACCAGGGGATGAAGAAGTTCACATCGCACAGTGACTTCTTCATGATGGATGGGACGACTCCCTTTGTCGGACACGCCCATGGTCCATCGAACAATTCCACGAAGCACTATGATGATCACTTTCTCAACGGCACGGAAGACCTGGGTCACGCAGGAAGCCAGTATCTCCACATGCTCACCCTCTACGATATCCGGGGTGATGAGATCGGGGTTTCGGAAGGCTTCATGGCCGGTTTCAGCAACTGCCTCACCTTTCTCTTTGATCATCCGTTTGATGTCGGAGGTGAGCCGCAGGTGGGGAACCGGACCTATTCTCCGTGGGAGCACGATAAGGAGTCCATCGAGGGCAACCCCGGTGGGCTCAACAAGACGGCTAATGCTTTCGATCCCTATGCCGCTTTCAATCCGGATTACCCGGTCAAACTCCATGGCGTCGGGCATTCGTATGACCAGATGTATCTCGAATTTGCCAGACACCTCTACAGCGTCCGTCTCGCGCGAAGTCAGAAGGCGCCATCGTCAAACGAGGCTCCCGTCATTGAGCCCGACTATTTCATTGATCGTTACGTGGCCGATGTGAGGCGTCCCTACGTGGGACCGGTCCCGAAGATTCTCAGTTATGGCTGGCCCAGAGCTTCATGGTCGATTGTCAGTGCGCCTGCCGGCACCACCATCGACGCGACCACCGGAATTGTCACCTGGCCCCAACCGGTCGTTGCCGGCAATCCGCATACCTTCACGATTCGCTTCACCAACAGCGAAGGGCACGAGGATCTGTCCTGGGAGGTCGATGTCGAGACCGTGAGCCACAGCATGGGATTGGAGACGCTGGACTGGAACGAACTATCAAAGTGGGATGGAACCGAGTCTTCAGTCGATCCCGGCAACACCTACGTTTACCGGAACGTCGGAGACATCGGACCCGCCCTGCTACCGAGCGTTGACGATTACCAGTTCGATGGCGGCACTCTGTGGCTGAATGCCGGTGTGCTGCAGCTGCCTTCCGAGAACGACAACACCGTTCTCGTCCATGATCTAATTTTCAACGGGGGGGATTTCTCGTTCCCGACGAATCGCCGTTGGACGGTCAAAGGCCACTGGACGCTCAAGAAAGACATCGTGTTGCACAACAGGAACAACGGGGGCTGTTATTTGGACCTGGTCGGAATCTCCGGTGATAAACGTATCTCGATCCTGGGAGGGCACGGCACCCAGAATAAGCAGCTGACCTTCAATAACTCGACGAGCACGGGTTCCTACCTCTTCGACGGCCAAACCATTCCAAACGGTTCGGCGATCGAGGGATTCACGGGCACGATACAGCTGGGCAGTCGAACCGATAGCAACGTGGACGCGGGCATCAAACTGGCTTTTGACGCCGACATCACCACACCTCAGTTCACCTTGGAGATGTATCAGGCCACCACCCTGCACGAACCGCAGTTGAAGCTGGACAGGACGATCACGGTGAGAAATCTGGTCATCTTCATCTATGACATCAATGCCGCCGATTGGGTGAGGCACGACATCCCTGCGGATTCTTACAGCTGGTCCGAACTCGATACCCTCGGCTTTGGTGAGTACTTTACCGACGAGGGCGGAACCCTGGTGGTGGACGACTATATCGATACCGGAGCGCCGTCGCCTGATCCCGCCGGCTTCACCTCGGCGCCGGTTGCGCTGAGCGATACCGAAATCACGATGACCGCAACCGCCGGTTGGGATAGCAGTGGGCCGGTCGAGTATTATTTTGCCGAAACGTCAGGCCATCCCGGTGGCGCCGACAGCGGTTGGCAACTGAGCCCGGATTACACCGACATCGGGTTGGCCTCTAGCACACCGTATGTCTACACCGTGACGATGCGGGATGCCCTCGGCAACACCGGGCTGCCTTCGGCGATCGCGACAGCGACGACCCTTGTCGATGCCACACCGCCCACGCCGGGTGAAGTGACCTGGAGTGTCGCACCGACGGCACTCGACCCCTCCAGCATGACGATGACGGCGACTCCCGGAGTCGATGCCGCTGGGCCGGTGGAATACTACTTTGCGGAAACGAGTGGAAATCCAGGCGGCACCGATAGTGGCTGGCAGACCAGCGCGACCTACATCGACACCGGCCTGAGTGCCGGCACGCTCTACACCTACACCGTGACGATGCGTGATGCCCTCGGGAATACAGGCACAGCATCGGAGGCGACCGGCGGCAGCACCTTGCCCCTGACAGGGGACTACTACATCAGAGCGGGCGCCAGCGGAACGGGTCTCAGCAAGGCCGATCCTGCGGGCAGCTTTGCGGCGATTCAGGGGACTTATAGTGACTCCATCGATGTGACGGTTCACCTTGCGGTCGGCACCTATACCATAGGTGCCTCTGAGCAGATTCTTATTTCGGGTGATAGCAACGCGCGGTCGTTCACGATCCAAGGAGGCTACGATCCGGCAAATGACAATTGGCTCGAGGAAGAACGAATACTGGGCTCCACCATTCTGAACGGGGATAGCCAGACGGAGCGAAGCAGTCCTGTTTTTGCAACGACGGCCGGGTGGTCCAAGTCCAAAGCCACCGTTGAAGGGGTGATCTTCGAGCAGTTTCAGCGGACCGGTGGTGATCTGTTTATTGCCACGCAGAGGGCCGGATTCAGACTCGTCGATTGCACCGTCCGTGACTGCGTGGCGGGATCGCTATTCGACTTTCCATTCGACAATATCGGGGGCGCTCAGCCCTCCGGGTTCACCCGTTGCCGGATTCTTGACTGCACCGTGACGAATGATGGTGGGGTAGTCTATGCCAGCCGGGGCAAGGTGCTGATCGACAACTGTATTTTTGCGAATCTAACCGGCAGCGCCGGGAAAGAAGGGGGCGTGATCTACAGCAAGGAAGATATGAACCTCTGGCTGATCAACAACACCTTTCACAACATCACCGGTCATGAGGGACTCGTCATGATCCGGCCACGATCGAATGTCGGATCAAAGCGTGATCTGACAGTGCATGTCGTGAACAATCTGATCAGCAACCCATCGGCTGCGTCGGTCGCACAGATTGCGGTTGATGAAACGGTTTCCGATCCGGAAGGGAAGGTGTGGGCCTTGAATCTCAAGAACAACCTGTTCAATATCGGTGCGACCAACGCCGCTTGGACGAGTGATACGACCTTGGCGACCCTGGGATACACCCTCGATCAGAGTAGTAATCTCGTGAGTCCGGGTGACGATACGGCCCCCGATTTCACCTCGACGGATACCAGTGTCGCTACCGCATTCTCGACTGGAAGTGCGACAGATGCGGTCAATGCAGGGCTTGATTCTTACTCTGGGCCGGACGGGAGCGAAGGCGTGCCGACCAGTGATATTTTCGGAGTTGCCCGGGACGGCGCCACCGACATTGGTGCTGCCGAGCATCCGGTCGATGTCACACCACCTGCTGCTCCATCGGGCCTGCTTCTGACGGCGGGGGATGCTTCGGTCAGCCTGGACTGGGACGACTCCGGAGAGGGCGATTTCGATAGCTATCGCGTTTACCGGTCGGTGACTCCCGGCGTCTACGGCGCGGCTTTGGTGGAGGGCCTGACAGATAGCTCTTATATCGATTTCACGGCACTCAATGGCATCACCTACTACTACACCGTGACCGCCGTCGATAGCAGCGGCAACGAATCGGGAAGTCCGGCGGAAGTTTCGGCGACACCCGTCTCACCCAACCCGGGGATCCGGATCACCGAATACTACCTTACCACCGGTGATTTCACCGGAACGACAACAACCCTGACATTGGATCAGGATCTGGCGGCCGACTATTTCATCCTTGTTCGTGGCTCCCGGACTGGTGATGGGCATTCAGTTCCGGACAACGACTACGCGCGAGTCGTTTCGGTTCCGAGTGGCCGGGGCGATCTCGTGGCATCGGCGGCGAACAACCAGATCGGCCTGCAGCGGGCTTCGGCCGCCTTTGAATGGGAAGGGGTGGTCACGGTGGTTGAGTCTCAGAACTCGAGCAGTCCCGGTGGTTTCAAGCTCATCGATGCCGTGGTCACCAGCATGACGACAGCCTCGGGCACCGACACCAGTGCCGCGTGGACCGATGTTGGTCAGGTGGTTCTCTTCGGTGGCTACCGGGGCGGAGGTGTTGAACTTCTGGGTGGCCCGACCAACCGCAAGGAGGGCACCGGTTGCTACACCCGCCTGCATCCGAGCGGCACTGACACGCTCAACTGGTCCCGCGATGCCGGTGGTGAAACCCTCTTCGATGCGACCATGACCACCTTCGTGGTCGAGTGGGGTAGCGAGTGGACGGTTCAGCATGCGAATGTCTCGGGGAACAACGGTGGAAATGGCGCCGATGCGACCGGCGAGTATTCTACGGCCGCGATCAACCCGGTGAATCGCGATGAAACCTGGTTGTGGGCGACGGGCACGCGTCTTGACTCGGGAATCGGTGACTGTGCGGAAGCCTGTCTGGTGACCCTAGGAGACGGGGTGAACCAGAATGCCGTGGAATCGCTGGTCGCGGTGGGTAGTGAATACACCGACGCCTATGACTTTGATGTCTACACGTTGAGCCACCCCGACATGAAGGTGGACCATCGTTTCAAGGTCGATGGCGACAGCGCTGTGCTGGACCTCCCGGTGGTGGTCGATACGGCGTTGACTGGAGTCCGATTTGGCTGGGTCTATAACGGCATAAACGGAACCGGTAATTACCATCCTCGATCACGCTTCTGGGCGCGCTATACCGACGATAGCACGGTGACCATCAGCCGCGGCTCCGATGGTAACCCCTATCCTGCCTGGGTTCAGGGAATCGATTTCTCGGGACTGAATAACTAAGAGCTCAAACGAACTTCTTGCCGACAATGCCACCCCGTCTTCTTTTCATTGCCTTGGGAATCAGCGTGATGATTGGAGGCGGGATGGCATGGCGCATGTCGCAGCAGGGAGAGCAAACGATTCGGGTTAGCAGTGAACCACCGCCGTTGGTGACTGCGCTGGTTCAGGAGGAGTGGGATGAGATCTCGTCTCCGATCGGAGGGTTGGAGCCGGATTCGCTTCCGGTCTCTTCGAGGAATGAGGAGGAGTCGGATCCTCTTCTCGATCTCTTGCCTCGCTGGCTCCGTGAGACAGGGGAACTTCGTCGTGAGGAGATCGAAGTCGAGGGGCAGCAAGTGGATCGGGTTCGCGTTCGTCATGCCGGAGTCGACGGTGTGGGCATCGAGATCGAGGTGTCGGATTTCGGGCAAAGTCCGACGGAGGATCAATTCAAGTCGCTGGGATTTGATGTGAATCTGGAAGAGATGGAGGCTGACGGAGAAATTCAAAGCTTCGAAGATGGTGAAAATTACCTCGTAAACTGGGAATACAGTGAAGCAGATCAATCCGGGGCGCTCCAGATGGTGGCCGGAGGGCGCTACATGATGGAGATCCACCTGGAGAGTGTAGCGGCCGAGGCCTTCCAGGATTTTGAAGATCGGGAGGGGCTGTTCGCGAAGTTGCTCGAGCAGGTTGGTGGTGAGTGAGGGATCACCGTTCTCTCTTCAGTCGACCCTGACGGCTGGGAGCAAGCCTCCGCGATGTGGGAACCATCACCTCATCAAATAACTCAGAAAAGTTCGTTAAAAGGTCGGGATTCTGGAGATAAGGGAAAAGCCCCACCCATGTCTCCTGAGAAAAAGGAAAATCATCGCCCGTTCTTTTGCCGCCCCGTACCGCCCTGTTCCGCGACGGGAGGACGCGCTCGAATGAGTGAAATTCGGACGCTTGGTGACACGATGAGGAGACACTTGGAACTCTGCGTCTGCGTGGCGCTTGGTTGTCTGGTTTTTGGAGGCGACGTGTTGGCCGCGGGAGAGATCAGCACCGATCTTGAAGAACGGATCGCAGCGGAGTTTCCATTGCCGGAGTTTCGTCCAATCACTGAAGTGACCCAAAACTGGACCCGACTTCCCGAGGAGTGGATCCCAGAGTTCGTGACCGTTAAGCAGGACACGCTCTACGACCTGCTGGTTGAGGGCCAGATCGCGGGACGGATCACGGGTTTCGCCGGGCACCGGGCTAAAGTGTTGGGATTCAAGAATGGCAGTTTCACGGTGACTCATCAGCCCGATGAAACGACGCGAGCGATCATTTCTTTCTCTGACACCTCTTTGCAACAGGAGCTGTCTTCGGCCTATCAGGACAAGCTCTACTCGGCTGAAGAGGAGATCCTCTACCTGCGACGGGCCGCCAGGAAGGAGGCGATCAAGGCGGCGAAAATGGGAAAAGAAATGCAGGCCATCGCGAGCAATGCGGGCGATCCGAGATTTGCTCCTGTGGTGGCGGCCCTGGAGGCTGGTAAGCTCTACCACGCGAGGCTTGAGGAGGCGCGGAAATGGATCTGGCTCGGAAACACGGACCATGAAGGAGCGATTTATGAGGGAGTCCTGATTCACTTTCAGATCAGAACCATCTTCGGAGATTTTCCAGACTCGGTGATCTGTCTGCTCGACGAAGGCGAGGTGGTGAAATGGGTGGACTCTCTGACAGGGGAAGCACGGCAGTAGCCATTTGGATGCACAATCGGATGAAGCAAGTTTGCATTATCGTATGGATAGCCAGTATCGTTCTGACGGGAGTGTCCCAGGAGTCGGTGCCGGAACGGGATCTCGACCCTGACAAAGCGGCGGATTTCAAATTGTTGGCAGAGCAGCGGCAACAGCGTGAGGTGGAAGCGCCTCACCAACAGCAGTTGGTCGCCTTGAAGGCAAAGTATCAACTGGCGGTGGAGCGGGCCTACCAGGCAGCG
>JABSSQ010000350.1 GCA_013213905.1 Verrucomicrobiales bacterium
CCACCAGATCCCAGACATAACACCGGCGAAGTGGGCGGAAGAGAAGCATAGCCAAAAGCGACTGGCGTCATAAACGTCGTATCGCCAGTGCTCTGACCTTTATGACTTGCGCCTGTCAAACCGGGCTCGTTTGACGCTTACCCTACTTCCCATGCTCATAGTAAGGGCTCACCTTCACCCTTACTGCCCATTCCTCCCAGATCTTCTCCAGCTCCTTGGCCTTCTCCGGCTGGGTGCTGATCAGATTATTCATCTCACAGCGGTCTTTGCCGATGTTATACAACTCCCAGGTGCGATTCTTATAGCGGTTGTTACCACGGACTAACTTAAAGTCGCCGTGGCGGATGGCGCTGGACTCGAAGTGGTCGAAGCAGAGTGTGCGAGATGGCATGGCATCGCCACCGGCTAACAAGGGTGCCAGGCTGGTGCCTTCTACCGGCTGGATCTCCTCTCCGCCGAACTCCTTTGGATACTCAGCATCAGTGGCGGCGCAGATGGTAGGCATGATGTCGATCAGGTGAATTGGTGAGCGCACCCAGCGGTCCGGCTGCTTGATGCCCTTCGGCCAGTGAGCGATCAGTGGACTGCAGTTACCACCTTCATGATTGAAGTGCTTATACATGCGCAGTGGCGTGTTGCTCAGGCAGGACCACGCGCTGCCGACTGAGTGATATGTGCCCGGGCCACCTATCGTCTTAAGCTCGTCACCTTTGTGCAGTACGGTGATGCCCCTGCGGCTGGACTTGTCGAAGCCATACGGGCCCCACTCATAACAGGCTCCGTTGTCACTGGTTAACAGAATAAGCGTGTTGTCCAGGTTCCCTCCGGCCTTCAGCTCTTCAAGCATCGCACCAATCCCTTGGTCCACGTGCTCCACCATGGCGGCAAAAGTAGCCATGCGGTAGGCTAGGTCTTCCTGTCTGTCTGCCTCCACATCATCCCAGGCTGGATTGGGTTTGCCCGGGAATCCATTGGCGATTGCTTCGCCATCTTTGGGCACATCAGACAGCGGAGTGAACTGCCAGGTATCTGTCGCCAGTCCGGATTTCTTCTGGCGCTCCCAGCGTTCCGTGCGCAGCACATCCCAGCCGCGTCGATAGATATCCAGGTAGGCATCGCGCGTCTTAGGCGGCGCATGCAGTGGAAAGTGTGGCGATGAATGCGCCAGGTAGAGGAAGAACGGATCATCTTTCTTCTGCGCCTGTTTCAGGAACTCGACTGCATATTCGTTAAAGGCATCCGTCGCATAGAAGTTATCCGCCTTAAACTCAATCTCCGGCTTCCTGTCTTCTGGAAAGCGATGATACACATCCTTCTTCCACTGGCTGGCACTGTGGCCGCGGATGTAGCCATAGTATTCATCAAAGCCGCGATCGGTTGGATTCTCATCATGGCCCACATGCCACTTGCCCACGCCATAAGTGTTGTAGCCGGTTGCTTTGAGTACTTCTGCCAGAGTCACACACTGCTTGTTCAGTCGGCCACGGTAGGCAGGTCCCAACTTCGCCGTCCGATCGCCACCTGTGAAGTTGGCGATTCCCGCCTGGTGCGAATACAAACCGGTCAGCAGCGATGCCCGCGAAGGACAGCAGCGCGCCGAGTTATACATCTGGGTAAAGCGCAGCCCACCCTTGGCCAGCGAATCGATGTGCGGCGTCCGTACTTCACCTCCAAACGCTCCCACGTCCGAGTATCCCATATCATCCACCAGGATCACTATGACGTTGGGGCGGTTCTCAGCCTGCGCGTTGACAGCGGCAGACAGCAGTAAGCAAAGGCAGAGAGCCAGCGGAGAAAGGAGTTTGGATAGAGGATTCATAGCGGATGTGAGACTGTATACTTCTCCCGAATTCCGGCGATTGTAGTCCGGGTTAATGGACAATGCTCTATTCAGGTGTTTGGGGGATGAACAAAACTTTCAGTAACTGGAAAGTGGACATTTCTGCCATGCATCCACTCGGCAAACATCGAACTTTCATCCTTAGAAAATTCATATACGGCGCTCCAGTGATCGCAAACGGCGACTTGCGGATACTTGTCGAGGATTCAGCAGCCACTAGGGAAGGGAGAATGGACCCCAAAGCGCCAAGCAATGAGGTTTGAAGTAAAGTGCGTCGGGTGGGTTTCATAAAATCATGCGGTGTTGATTCGAAAAGGAAGGACGTAGCAAAGGAGGCTCACCCCTCTCGCTTCTTCCACTCCTGATAGAGATACCGCGACACTTCGACCTGCAGATCGTACATGTGGGTTTTAGGCAACTCGGTATTGGTGTCTTTGTTTTTCCATTTCCGAATACCCGAGAGCAGGTCGGGCGAGAAGGCGAAGCACTCCACATACAGAGTGCCGGGGTGTTTCCCCGGCGCGGCGTAGGGCCGGTGCTTGGCACGCGTCCAGGGGCTGTCGATGGGGCTACGAAAATGAACCTTCCCGTTTTTCCTGGAACTGGGGTTGTGCAGGACCTCGGCCATGGAGTTGGCGTAAGCGGCCATGAGGGCGGTGGAACAACCGAAACGCGGTCCCGCTTCCCAGACGTAGGGCAAGTTCCTGGCCATGGCACCACTGTGTCCGTTGTCTTCGGCGCCGAAGATGGGATGCCCGCGGAAGAAGCCGTATTGAGGATTCTCCCGCCGCTGAGAGTCTCTCCCTGCGGTGTGGTACACCCAAATGTAGGGCTGCCCCTCATTGTCGATCACGCAGTGGTTCCCTTTCTGGAACATGTGCATGAAGGCCTGAGCGAATCGCTGTAAGGTCTGACTCAGGGTCAGGTAGTGGGACTCTCCGCTGACCCGGTGCAGGTTCTCCGCCGCCAAAGCCGCATGCACCAACTGAAGGTAGCGCGAGGCCGAGCCGTTCCATGTTCCGTACTCAATTTTGTTGGCGAGATAACCGGGGATGTTGAAGGTCTCAAGGATGTAGTTGTAGGTAGGCCCGGGGGTGAAGGTCGGGGCCGGCTTGTCTCCCTTGGCACGCCCGTAGGTCTCCGGAGCGGGGCCCATGATGGTGTCTCCCACCAGCCCCCAGGCGAAATCGAAGTACTGCTTCGCCTTAAGGTAATCGGGATCGCTGGCCTTACCGCCATTGGCCATGACCCGTTCCATCAGCAATCGTGCGGAGATGAAGTGCGCATGAACGTGCTGAATCTGGGTGTCGGTCTGGTGGTTGAAGGTGCCGGTTTCCCGCTGGCCGCCGGGGAGGAAGAGCTTCGAGTTCTGCTCAAGCAGGGTCTGGTTGGCGTCGGCGAAAGCCATGATGTCCTCGAGGAACCAGGCATCTTTGGTGATTCGATAGAGCCAGTAGTCAGTCATCATATTGAGCTTCAGCTCGCCGTAGATCCAGGCGACGTGGCCGAGGTCATCGCGCACGGTGCCGTTCTTCGCATCCTCAAGGTATTCTCGGCCGCTGAGTCCCGGACCGTTCTTGTAGCGGGAATCCCGGGGAGCAAAGTAGAACTTGTGCAGCATGGCTTCCTTGCCCTTGGATTGCAGGCGAGCGAGGACGTCGGGCGAGATCGGCTGGTTGAAGTCGTAGACCTCCCCCTCCCCGCTGTCGGCGATGCCGGTGAGCGCCAACTGGAATTCCGCAGGGAAGGTCTCGGGCAGGGGCTGCACATCGTGCCACTTCGGATCGAGGTACTTCAACGCTTCTTCATCGGTTCGTTTCACCTTTTTGCCGAGTTCAATCGGAACTTCCGTTTCGGGCGTTGACGCTTTGGCTGGATCACTCTTTTCAGCCGGTGGTTTCACGGAAGGTGTAGGCTTCGACCACTGCTTGAGATATTTCTGATCGGCAGCAGAGAGACTGGCGATGGGAACGGGATAGTCTTGCCCATTCATCCGCAGGGTCACGTTGTCCCCAGTGAGATCGACCACCTCCGCTTTGATTTGCTTGCCGGACGTGTTGGTGAATGTCCTCACGGGATCGGCGGCAGCAGCAGGCGCTGAGGCAGCCATGGGCGCGGAAGCTTTGGCGTGAGATGCCTTCTCGTCGCTTTGAGCGGAATTACGACGTAATCCAAACGCCTCGTGAACCTTTTTAGCGTGCTCCAGAATACGCCTCGCCTTCTCCACCTGCTCGGCTGGCACCTCGCCGCTATTCAGCCATTCCTCGTGTTGCTTGAGGTCCTTCTCAGCGAGAGCGATTCGATTCTTGGCGCGTCTTTCGGCACTTCGACCTTCCGCCTCGGCGTAATTCACGATGGTTGCATCCAGGCGGTATTCGGGGTTCGTCCACCAAGGATCCTCCTTGCCCGACGGCCTGGCGGCTGAAGTGGTCGTCGTGCCGTCCCCGGGGGGAGTCGTCATCGTGACCGACTCCTGTCCCGGGAACCGGTAGCGCTGCTCGGGCGGAGTGGGATTATCGAAATCGGCTGGTGGGTTGTAGGTTTCGGGACTCGCGTGGAGAAACTCCCGAAAGCGCTCGGGAACCTCTTCCATGGATTTCTTACCGGTGAGCACGAGAGACAGCTCCACGATCATTCCGGCCAGCTCCGCGTTCATTTCAGTGGAGCTGAAATGAACGTTCTTGCCGTGCATCCAAGGAGCAAAGGGTGAGTCTTTGCTCTTGGACCGTGCATAGACCAGACCCCACTGATCGCACACGGCGACCTGCGGATACTTGTCCAGGATCGGCTTCACCCAGTGGTTCTGAGCCATCATCCGTCCGGCCTTGCGACCACAACGCTCATTCTGAATATTGGGATGGGCAAACTGGATGCTGCGCCATTGGTCTTCCGGAAAAATGGCATCCTTCCCATCGGTCGTCCCTTTGTCACCCACGTTGTACCCGAAGGGAACCGGCGCCGTAGTGATCCAGATCACTTTTCTGCCGGCCTTGATGCTCTGGTTGAGGGATACCTCGAACAACTCCATGTATTCCTCCTTGGGAAGATTGCTATTCCAGTGCCCTCCATTAAAGGAGACCACATCCCAATGACGTCCCGGCTCATCGTAGGCACCGAACCAGACCGGATTGATGTGAATACCGGCACAATTGAGCCGCGGGTGGTCGATGTTGAATTTGCCCTCGGATTGCTGGCGCAGCTCTCCACCATAACCCAGCGAGATGGAGTCGCCGATGTTCAACACCTTGGGCAAAGATGCATCAAAGGCTTCCAAGCAATCGAGAACCGGCTCGAAGAACACGGTATGGGCCGTAATCACATTGCCCTCGATGGTGCCAACCACCTCCAGGACGTCTCCATAAGGATCCAGTTCTTCGGGTTTCCATCCAATGATGTGTTTGTGATGCCGGCCGGGCTTATCCTCGCGGCAGTCGGCGCCGAGTTTCCGGGTCGCAAAGTTCTGCTTACCTACTCGTTCCACGAGGGGATGCCCCGTCGGTGCTTGGAGGAGCAGATAGTTGACCACTCCTTCTTCACGATCAATCAGCGGTCGCTTGGTTGAACGAAACTGGCCAATGATCGGCGTGTCTTGGTCCACTTTGACGAGGTATTTCTCCCCCATCCGTTTCATGACGAGATGACCGTCCTCCAAGCCGGTGAAGGTGCCGCTGAACCACTGGTGTCCATCGGGGTAGTCTTTCAGGCTTTTGGCAGCGAAAAGCGGGTTTGATGCCAGCAGAACAGCGCACAGAGTGAGTAAAATGGTTTTCATACGGGGGATTGGAGAAATGTAACCGAGTTCCCTATCGGAAAGAAACAGACAACCCTTCTCTATTTTCTCCGGGATCTTTCCTTTTTAACGAAGTTTCTTGAGAGATTCGATGAGGCGGTGGTTCCGTTGTTGCGTAATTTCGCGCAACCCGCCGGTCCCAAGTCGACTGGTGGCTTCAACCGGGTCCGCGATCTGTTTCCGGTTTCACTGTCGCGAATACATTTTGAACACCGGGGTCGTTTCCGCAATGTCGTAGGGGTAATCCGCGAGTCGCATCAGATCCTTGCTGGAGAATTCGGCGGTCGAAAACACCGGAATGATCGGGGAGCCATCGGCACGCTTCTCATAGTCGCCGGACTTTTCTTCGACGAGGAGCCCCCCACCCAAAAAGCCTCCGGGACGTTCCCCAATCAGAATATCCAACTTGAACTGCCCTCTCAGGCTGACCCATTTACCCGCGAAAGCCGGCTTACCGTTAGCAAAGGCTTGCGAAGTAAATGGCTCACTGACGCCCGGTGTTGCAATCCGATATCCCCCATCGAGAACCAATTGATCGTTAACGTAAACCATCACCGCATCATCAAAGCGACCCACAAAACGCCAGACCCCGTCCCGCGGCGCTGCGACATAACCCGAATAGTGAACAAACCAACCCTTGGGCTCCACTTCCCTCTCCACATTAAAAGCGGCGGGACCTTCCCTGGCGTCCATGTCAGGAATCAGAAGGTAGGTATAGCTCATCTTCTCCTTGGCCTGGTAGTAGCCCTCGACCACCGATGGAGAAAACTTCTCCTTTCCATATTCTCCGAGTAGGCCGTAAAAATCCCCGGGGCTGATTCCTCCGGCAAACTTAGTCGGCTTGCCGTCCGGGGTTTGTTTGAGGTCATAAAAAGTCCCCACCAATCCCTCGCCGCCGCGGCTTCCAAACATGGTTCCGCCGCCTCCCGCTTTCAGCTCCGTTCCCAGATCGCTATCTCCGCCGAAAACTCCGGCCCCGAAATCCCCCTCTCCCATCCC
>JABSSQ010000351.1 GCA_013213905.1 Verrucomicrobiales bacterium
AATCATTTTCTGGATGCAGACCAAGCACCCTGACAAGCTTCGTCCCCCGCGTGAAGATGGTGAGCTCGAAGATGACGAGAACGTTTATGCCTACGTGAAAGGGCAGACTGATACCAGCTTCAGCCGTTCCCCGCTCGTAGCCGACGGTCTCATGGAGTCTGCCGGTTCATTCGGTGAGTATCACCCCTGGCTCAAGTCTAAGAAGGCGGTAATCGGTTTCTGCGGCGGTCACGTGACCGAAGAGAAGCTCACTTCGAGTGAGCCTGGTGCCACGGTTAAGAGTAAGGACGGCCTTGTCGATAACATCTTCACCGAGCGCCAGACCAGTGGTGATGATGGCGGCTCGACTGGTGGCTGGCTCGATACTAAGGAAGACAACGTTCTGCTTCCGGATTAATTAATTACGCTTTAGAAAGATTTAACCCCCAATGCATGCCCGGTCAGGTTTTTCCTGATCGGGCATTTTCTTTTCGGGAATCAGTCAGGATTGCCGCAAAGAAGGGACTCGTCATCGGGGAGGGAATGCCCTAGAAATACAGCCATGAAACTCCCACGTATTTCTATTGTTGCCGGATTGGCCATTTTCACATTTTGCTTCAACTCGATTGGCGAGGACAAAGCTGAGGAACTCTTCAACGGCAAGGACCTGACCGGCTGGAGCGGCAAGTCGGAGAACTGGTCCGTTGTCGACGGTGTCATTGTCGGTAAAACGACAGATGAGGATCCGCTGCCCTACAACCAGTTTCTTATCTGGGAAGGTGGCGAAGTGGAAGACTTTGAGCTGACCGCTGATTTGAAGCTGACAAGCAACGGCAACAACTCAGGCATTCAATACCGCTCTCAGCTTCGCCCGGACCTGGGAGACCAGGTGGTTTCCGGATACCAGTGCGATATGCACCCGGCCGTCTGGGCCAACGGCATGGGTTACCACGAGAAAGGTCGCGGTATTATCTGCAAGCGTGGCATGAAGGTGGTTATCACGCCTGAGGGCAAGCCCAAGATTGTCGGTGAGCTGCCGATGGAGCCCGAGTTCAATACCGGCGAGTGGAACACCTACAAGATTACCGCCCAAGGCAATCATATCGTTCACGAGATCAACGGGGTGCAAACGATTGATATGGTTGATCATGATGAAGAAGGCCGTGCTCTCAGTGGGGTGATCGCTTTCCAGATTCATAAAGGGCCGGCCATGAAGATCGAGATTCGTAATGTTACCATGAAGCGCCTGCCCAAGGCTGATCTCGTTTCTCCTGATGAAACGCCGATTCCCGAGGGCGCTGCCGATGTGAATCCTCCCAAAAAGCCGAAAGGTAAGGGCAAGGCAAAAGCCAAGGGGTAAGCCGGGACTCCACCAGGCAAGGGGAAGATTAGGATCTTCCTGCGCTGGATTCGGGTGTTGCGGGACTTACCCCACGGCAGCCTTATTCCACCCGAGAATGCGAGCAAACGCTCGCATTTTTTTTTGAGAGCGTTATCGAAGGGTAGCCCTCAATGACCGCTCTGCGCCGACAGTTCTTTCTCAGCTACGCCGTCATTGGCAGTGTGATGCCGTTGATGACGGTGTTCCTGCGGGAGCAGGGGGGATTCAACTTTCTCCAGATCGGTCTGGCGATGTCGCTGATGAACATCCCCATGCTGTGTTCGCCGGCGTTGATCACGCTGCTGGCCGACCGGAACCTTGATTCCCGTCGCATTCTTGCGGTGGCCTATACCTGCAGTGCGATGGTGCTGTCGGCGATGTATTTCTCGCATGACATAACCCTGACACTGACGCTTTTTGTTTTTCACGGTTTGTCCTTTGTCGCGATGTTGCCGCTGCAGGATGGTTATTACTTTTCGCTGGCGGAACAGAAACGGCAGGCGGGAGAGACGGTGATCGGATATCCGCTGGTCCGCGTGTGGGGCACGATCGGATTTATTCTCCCGAGCCTGATCCTCTTTTATCCGCTTTCGAAGGGCGCGCCGGCGAATGCGATCCTGCCGTGTGCGGTCAGCTTTTGCCTCTTGAGCCTTTTAAACAGTTTCAGCCTTCCGGCGGTGGCGAAGCCGAAGCGGACGAGTGACCGACTGCCGACAAAGGAAGCGCTGCGGGCCATTTTTGCTCCCAACGCGCGTTGGCTTTCGATCGGGTTGTTCTTCGGTTTCATGGCGGTGTCGGCGTTCTATGCCTTCATCGGGAATTTCTTCGACGAAGAGGTCGGGATTCCAAAGAAGTATATCGGATTGATCATCAATATCGGGGTGCTGATCGAGGTGGGCTTCACGCTCTTGATGCCGTGGATGCAGCGAAAGATTCATCTCCGGGGTATCATGGTTCTCGGGCTTTTCTGCATGGCGCTGCGGATGGTTTTGCTGGCCTTCTTCCCGACTCCGGCGATGGCAGTGGTGGTCCAGCTCTGTCACGGACTGGAGGTACTGGCCCTGTTCGTCGGTCCGGTCATGTTTCTCGATCGCCTGGCCACCGATGAGTTCCGCAATTCCATCCAGGGGGTTTTCACCATGGCGATCGGTGGCGTAGCCCGGGTGGTCGGCGGCGTCGCTGCCGGGATGGTTGTGATGAACTTCGGGCTTCGAGGGGGATTGATCTACGGAGCCATCCTTTCGGTCTGTTCGTTCCTCATCATCACCTTCCTCTTTCACCGGATTCCGCCTCGCAGTGAGATACACGAAAATGCGGTTTCCTCTTCTGAGTCATCGTGATAAATCATTGTCGTCTTTTCCCGAGAGTTTCTCCCGAATGGCCTCCC
>JABSSQ010000352.1 GCA_013213905.1 Verrucomicrobiales bacterium
GGAAATTGCGGATGCGCAGCGACGCTACGGCGGAAAGCGGGAATTCAAAGATCGTCCGGGGATTCGCGAATGCGACTTCATGACCGGCGATGCCAGCAAGCTGGATCAACATACGGAGATGGGGGAAGACTTTGACCTCGTCTTCATGCGACATCAAAACTACTGGCACGGCGCGAGGACCTGGGAGGAGATTTACGACCAGGCCCTGGCCAAGCTCGGTGATGACGGGCGTTTGATTATCACGAGTTACTTCGACAAGGAGCACGAGTTGGCCCTCGAAGCGATTCAGCGTCTGGGCGGCGAGTTGATCCGAACCGAGTTCAATCCGGAGACACGCGAACTGCAGACTGAAGGCAAGTCAGTGGACCGTCACGTCGCCATCTTGCGTCGTAAGGAAGGCTAGTAGCTGAAGTTGCCAAACTTCAGGGGGGAATCCAGGTCTGGTCTTGCACGCCGTGAGGCTTTTTCGGAGACTGATTTTCCGCAATCGATGAAGGTGTTCCTGCTCGTCATCCTGGGACTGGTCCTGCTTTTCCTCCTGATGTTCTACCTCGGGCAGGGGAGGATGATCTACTTTCCCCGGAGCTATGCGACGAATACGCCCTTGCTGGAGAAAGTCACAGCTCATTCCTATGACTCCGACGGAAAGAAGCAGTGGGTGTATTTGCTGAAGCGGGATGGAGCGGGTCCTCCAGACCGGGTCTCGCCAGACCGGGTCTCGCCAGACCGGGTCTCTCCAGACCGGGTCTCGCCAGACCGGGTCTCTCCAGACCGGGTCTGGTGGCTGTTCGGTGGCAATGGTTCCACGGCGCTGGACTGGGTGAGCCTGGTTGAGAAAGCGGATCCCTCAGCCAATCATGCTTTCGTGCTGTTCGACTATCCGGGGTATGGCTTCAACAGCGGGAGACCCGGACCGAAGGCGATCTTTCAATCTGTCGATGATGCCATCCCGGTTGTGGCCGGGCAGTTGGCGTTGGAGCCGGAAGCACTCATGAATCGATCGGGTGGAATGGGGCATTCGCTGGGCTGCGCGGTTGCTCTGGATTCTGCGAATCGCCATGGATGGAGTCGGGTCGTAGCGGTTTCACCGTTCACCACGATGCAGGCCATGGCGGAGCGTTCGGTAGGAGGCCTGCTCTCCAAATTGTTGAGCCACCACTACGACAATGAAGTGTCGATCGATGCGTTGGTGGAGAGGGGCGATGCGAGGGTCACCATTTTCCACGGCGATGCGGACAATATTGTTCCCTATGAAATGGGCCGGGCCCTGGCCGGGCGGGACGAGTCCGGTGGGGTCGTTGATTTGGTTCCAGTGCCCCGGGCCGGGCATAACGATATCATTGGTGCCCTCGAGGTTGAGCTGGTTGCTATTCTGAATGCGGAATG
This sequence comes from Verrucomicrobiales bacterium, assembly GCA_013213905.1. Taxonomy (GTDB): domain Bacteria; phylum Verrucomicrobiota; class Verrucomicrobiia; order Verrucomicrobiales; family DEV007; genus Arctic95D-9. The sequence goes on from JABSSQ010000352.1 coordinate 1,387, forward strand.
AGCTGCCTGCTCCGTGCCACGAAATTTCCACTTTTAGCGCGGCGAGTTGGCAGGTAGGGTGCGCCCCGTCAAGTTGACCCATTCATGACAGAATTGCTCATCGTCCTGGGCGTGGTGGTATTCTCCGTCGCGCTTCGCAGTTTTAACCAACGTATGCTCCGCAAGTTGGGAGCACTCGGGATTCTTGTGGCCACCTTCCTTGCATTTTACCTGCCGACTGACAGCGTTCTTGCCGGTGTCTGTGGTCTCATGCTCTGGTTTATGCTGCCGTGGGTGGAGCTTTTGACGCGAGTTCGTCACGTCCGCCTGCCGGTTCGACGCCAGTTGGAGCAACAACCTCCTCCTGGACATTCCCGCTTCCCCGCGCTGACGGAACTGACCGACGAAGTCGAGGGTGCCGGTTTTGAATATGTGGCCGACACCGGGTGGGACTGGGACGGCATGAACCAGTTTTATCGGCTCTTTCAGCACAAAGAGGAAAAGGCGGAAGCGGCCATTTCCCTGACGGAACAGGATGGGGTTGGCTGGGTCAGTTTGTCAGTGACTTCGCGCCTCGACGACGGGCGTACCATTCGGACGACTGACATTCCTTTCAGCAGCCCGATGAAGATTTCTCCGGATGTGCTGACGCGACAGAAGCCGCACTCAGAGTCATTCGAGGATTTGCTGGAATCTCATCGCGACTGGTTGCGTGAACTCAAGGTAGAAGACCTTGTGGTGGAAGTGGAGGAGCCTGAAGCACTCATGTCCCTCATTGAGAAAGAAACCGGGCAGCAGATTCGTCACAATCTCGATGCCGGATTGATTGAGCCGGGAGAAACAGCGGAGACGGTGCGCTACTCGTGGCGCGGGCTTTTTTATCTCTACTTTCAACTCGTAAAAGATATGGTCAGGATGTGCTGATTCGGGGATACTGACCCGGCCTCACATTTCACTATGTCGTTTGCTTTGAAATTCCCTGTGCCCCGCGTTGACCAGATCGGGGCGGAAGAGCGTGCCGCCAAGTTTACGAAGCGTTCCATCAAGAATGAGGCCAAGGCTCAGGGGCTCAAGATGGCCGTGGCGATGATGGATCTGACCACGCTGGAAGGAACGGATTCGAAAGGCAAGGTGACTCATCTTTGCCGCAAGGCCCGCCAGCCGATGCTGGCGAAGTATGACTGCCCGCCCTGTGCCGCCGTTTGCGTTTATCCGAACCAGGTGGCACATGCCGTCAAAGAACTGGAGGGAAGCGGAATTCCGGTAGCTTCCGTGGCAACGGGTTTTCCCTCGGGACAATATCCTCTCAAGCTCCGTCTCGCTGATGTGAAAGATGCGGTGGATTCCGGTGCTGCTGAAATCGATATGGTGATCAGCCGGGGGACGTTTCTTGAAGGCGGGTTGGCTGAGGTGTTCGATGAAATTGCCGCGGTGAAAGAAGCTTGCGGAAAAGCGCACCTGAAGGTGATTCTTGAAACCGGTGAACTGCAAACGTATGACAATGTCAGGCTGGTGAGCCAGTTTGCCATCGAAGCAGGAGCGGATTTTATAAAGACGTCGACTGGCAAGGTTTCGCCGGCAGCGACATTGCCGGTGACACTGGTGATGGTCGAGACGGTCCGGGATCACTACCTGGCGACCGGAAAGAAGATTGGCGTGAAGCCGGCCGGAGGGATTCGAACCGCGAAGCAGGCACTGCAGTATCTCGTCATGGTGAAGGAGACGGTTGGTAACGACTGGCTGACCCCGGACCTGTTCCGCTTTGGCGCGAGTTCGTTGCTAGGCGATGTGGAACTGCAACTCGCCAAGTTAGTCGATGGGAACTATCAAAGCGCAGATTACTTTTCCAAAGGATGAATGCGGTGCTGCCGCAGTGATTGGTTTTTAGTATTTAGTGATTAGTTCGGATGAGCAAAAAGGTGGCACAATTGAAATTTGAAGGAGGATGGGAATATGCGCCCGCGCCCGAGACGACACCCGTTCCTTTGAAATCGAAGTATGAATTATTCATCAACGGCAAGTTTGTAGCGCCGAAGAACGGGAAGTACTTTCGTTCGGTCAATCCGGCGACGGGCAGGCAGCTGACCCGCATTGCGAAGGCGGAGCAGGTGGACGTGAATGCGGCGGTGCGCAGCGCCCGCCGGGCCTACGAAAAAGTCTGGGGGCCGATGTCCGGTGCCGAACGCAGCAAGTATTTGTTCCGCATTGCCCGGATCATCCAGGAGAAAGCCCGCGAACTGGCCATTCTCGAATCGATGGACGGTGGCAAGCCGATCAAGGAGAGTCGCGACGTCGATCTGCCGCTTGTCTCAGCTCATTTCTTCTACTACGCCGGCTGGGCGGATAAACTTGATTATGCGTTCGCCGGAAAAACACCTCAGCCCGTTGGCGTGGCCGGCCAGGTCATTCCGTGGAACTTCCCGTTGCTGATGGCGGCCTGGAAAATTGCTCCGGCCCTTGCTTGCGGAAACACGGTGGTTTTGAAGCCGGCCGAGACGACTTCGGTGACGGCTATGCACCTCGCCGAAATTTTCAAAGAAGCAGGGCTTCCTCCGGGAGTAGTGAATATCGTCACTGGTGCCGGTGAGATTGGCGCGGCTGTGGTGGAGCATCCGGACGTGGACAAGGTGGCGTTCACCGGTTCCACCGGGGTCGGTAAGTCCATCGCGGCGGCGGTGGCTGGCACCAGGAAAAAGCTGACGCTCGAATTGGGAGGTAAGGCGGCGAACATCGTTTTTGAAGACGCTCCGATGGAGCAGGCGGTGGAAGGTGTGATCAACGGGATCTATTTCAACCAGGGCCACGTTTGCTGCGCCGGTAGCCGCCTGCTTCTCCAGGAATCAATCCACGATGAGTTCGTATCCCGCCTCGAGCGGCGCATCGAAACGCTTCGCGTCGGTGATCCTCTCGATAAGAATACCGACATAGGGGCGATCAATTCGAAGGAGCAACTGGGCCGGATCAATCAACTGATTGGAGCCGGGCTCGACGAAGGCGCTGAGCTGCATGCTTCCAGCTGCGAGTTGCCGGGCGAAGGGTTCTGGTGCCGTCCGTCTTTCTTCACCGGCGTCAGCGCGAGTCATCGCATTGCCCGCGAAGAAATCTTCGGACCGGTTCTCAGCGTGATGACCTTTCGCACGCCGGCTGAAGCGGTCGCCCGGGCCAACGATACCTGTTATGGTCTCAGTGCCGGAATCTGGACGGATAAGGGTAGCCGCATTTTTAAGATGGCTGACCAGCTCAGAGCCGGGGTGATCTGGGGTAACACCTTCAACAAGTTCGACCCGACGAGTCCGTTTGGTGGCTACAAGGAAAGCGGTTTTGGTCGCGAAGGCGGTGTGCAGGGACTGTTGCCTTATGTCAGGCTCTGAAGACTGGAAAATCTGCCCGCTCTGCGACCGGCCGATCCCGCCGGAACTCGAGAGTCGCCACCATTTGGTGCCGAAACTTCGCGGCGGAAAGCACGGGCCGATTGCAGTGTTGCACACGATTTGCCACAGCAAGATTCACAGCCTGTTTTCCGAGACCGAACTGGCGAGGGTTTACAACACGATTGAAGCCCTGAGGGGGAACGAGGAAATTGCCCGCTTCGTAAAATGGGTCAGCAAGCGACCGCCCGAGTTTCGCTCCAAGAATCGAGCGCCTAGAGATTAGGAAGTGGAACCACAGGAATGTGGTTCCTCCGTGTACAGGGAGGGACGACTTTCCAGTCGTCCGGCTAGATATGCTCCGGGAACAGGCGGATGTTCGCGACGGTTCGAAGCTTTTTCATGAGCTGCTTGATGGTGTCGGCGCTGCGTTCGGCTTCGAGATGGAAACGAATTTCGTCGGCAACGGCTTCAAATTCGACCGGGCCTCCAGGCTGGTAGTCGGTGACTTCGACGATATGCCAACCGATGTCGGTTTTGAAGGCTTCGCTGACGTCTCCCTTTTTCAGGGCGAAGACCGTTTCGCCAAATTTCTCTGAGACGCGGTCGCGGGCGAACCAGTTCAGGTCTCCGCCGCGTTTTGCGGTGCGCGGATCCTCGGAGAATTCCTCGGCGAGATCTTCGAAAGGCTTTTCCCCTTCGGTCAGCTGGGAATGAATGTCGCCGGCCAGTTGTTCGTGCGCCTCATCGTCCTCTTCAACGGTGCTGATAAAGATCTGGCGTGCCCTGATTTTCTCAGGCTCGACGAATCCCGCTCCGGTTTCCCGATTGGCGTCGAACCACTCGCGGACTTCCCGGTCGGTCACATCGACACCGGGTTCGATCCGCTGTTCCAGCCAGCGCTTGCGGGACCAGATGCGGGCGAGCTCAGCGTTACGCTCTTCAGCAGAGAGATTTTGCAGCTCAGACCGTTCGGCCAGATCTACGTCGTCAATGAACTGTGTTTCCCAGGCTTCGATGAAGTTATCGATCTCATCCTGCGGCGCGGTGAATTTCTCTCCGTCGGCATAATGACGCACCAGGGTCTCGTCGATGAGTGACTGGAGAACGGCCCGCCGAATCATGGCGAGGTTCTTGTCAGGAATCTCCGAGTAGTCTTTGCCCCGCTGATAAAGATGGCGGAAAACGGCGACGTCAAGCTGGTCGCTGGTGATGGGTTCGCGATTCACAATGGCAACCCAGCGATGTTCCTTCGCAGCCTGGACGGCTTCATCCTGACGCTCGGTGAAGGATCGCTTGAGCGGCCCGTTGAAGACCTTGAGGTCGAGCAGAAGGTAACCCAACACGGCCGCGTAAAGGAGGCTGCGCCAGGGGAATTTCTTCATGCCGGATCAGGACTAGGCGCCGAGAGCGGCGGAGGTGCGAATACCGAGGTTGGCGTAAATTTCGCGCGTTGCGTGGGATTTGTTCAGCGTGTAGAAATGGATCCCGCTGACATCGTTCTCGAGCAAGTCGGAGCACTGTTCGGTGGCATAGTGAATGCCAACCTTCTCGACGGCGTCAGCGTCGCTGGCACGGTTGAGTGAGCGAAGCAGCTTGGCCGGGAAGCGCGCCCCGGCAGCAAGATCGGCCATGCGCTCCATGCCCTTGGTTGACGTTACGGGCATGATGCCAGCGATGATGGGAATGTTGATCCCGGCCAGCTCGCAACGGTCACGGAAGTCGTGGAAATCATCGTTGCTGAAGAAAAGCTGGGTCACGATGTAGTCAGCGCCCTCATCGACTTTGGCCTTGAGGTAGTCCATCTCCTTGAGACGGTTTGGTGTGCCGGGGTGTCCTTCCGGGAAGCCGGCGACACCGATGCCGAAGCCGTGGCTGTCGGGATGGTTGCCGGTCTCTGAGAATTTCTTGATGTAGCGGACGAGGTCGGCGGCATGCTGGAAGGCGTCGTCAGCCTTGTTGTAGTTTTCCAGGTTGCGGGGCGGGTCACCGCCGAGTGCAAGAATGTTGCTGACACCTTCCTCAGCGTAGCGGGTCAGGATCGACTCGATGTCGGACTCCTGGTGGCAAACGCAGGTGAGGTGGGGGATGGGATCAAGCGAAGTTGAGTTCTTGATGCGCACCACGAGATCGTTGGTGAGCTCGCGGGTTGAGCCGCCGGCACCATAGGTGACGCTGACGAAATCCGGTTCATGAGCTTCCAGCTCGGAGATGGTTTCGTAAAGCGCCTGCGACGATTCCTCGGTCTTCGGAGGGAAGAATTCGAAGGAGAAAGTCGGTGATTGCTTCGCAAAAATGTCCTGAACGTGCATGTGGCGGCTAATGTGGCACGAAACTGCGGTTTCGGCAGCGATTTTTCGGTCACTTCACGAAAGGTCATCTGGCCGGCAGAGGCTTGCGCAAAGTTCAGCGCTTCGGCTTGCCGTTGGGCCAGTTGAGAAGGTCGAGAGCTTTCCCTTCCTCCTCAGTGAGGCGGCCGGGTTCGCGGAGTTCGCTGCCTTTGACCTTCGCGAGTTTGTCGCCAAGTTCGGCGCGGGCCGCCTCGGCATGCTTCATGAGTTCAGCCACCTTTTCGGGGTGCTCCTTGGCGACATTGCTGCTCTCGGCGATGTCCTCATCGAGGTGATAGAGCTCAATGTCCTCCAGCTTAATGTTGGAATAGGAAACCGGCAGGCCACCATCACCGCCGGGGCCATCGCCGAGGGTGCGGTAAGAGTGTGGCAGGACGAGTTTCCATCCGTCAGCGAGGACCGCCTGGAGTTCGTTCTGCTTGTAATAGAACCAGTAGGCGTCGTGCGGACTTTCAGCTCCGTCTTCGCCGGAAAGAATCGGCCAGATGTCCTTGCCGTCGATTTTTCGCTTAGGCAGATCGGCGTCAATGAGACCGGCGATGGTGGGCAGGAGGTCGATGTTCATCGCCGGGGTATTGCAGACAGTTCCCGCGGGAATCTTGCCGGGCCAGCGCATGAGGCACGGTTCGCGGACGCCGCCTTCCCAGGCGGTTCCTTTGCCTTCGCGGAGCGGACCGGATGAGCCGGCGTGAGTCCCGTAGGAAAGCCAGGGGCCGTTGTCGGAAGTGAAAATGACAAGCGTGTCTTCGTCGAGGCCGTTGGTGCTGACGGCATTGAGAATTTCTCCGACCGACCAGTCGATTTCAGCGATGACGTCGCCGTAGATGCCGTTCTCGGTGGTGCCGGCAAAGCGATCGCTGACGAAGAGCGGGACGTGAGGCTGCGGATGGGGCACGTAGAGGAAAAACGGGTTGGTGCGATTGCGATTGATGAAGTCGACGGCGCGGGCGGTCAGCCAGGTGGTCATCATCTTTTGATCGTGCTCGTCAGCCGCGCGGAGGCGGTCAGTGCCCTCGATGAGTGGAAGCGGCGGAAAGTGTTTCGCGGTGGGGTGCTCCGGCCACATGTCGTTGGAATAGGGGATGCCGAAATACTCGTCGAAGCCGTGATTCGTAGGCAGGAACTTCTCGTGATCGCCGAGGTGCCACTTTCCGAACATGGCGGTGGCGTAGCCCTTGGACTTGAAAAGTTCCGGGAGGAGCGTCTCCTTCGGGTTGATGCCGATACGGCTGCCTGGTCCCAGGGCCCCATTGATGCCGACGCGGTTGGAGTAGCAACCGGAGAGAAGGCCGGTTCGGGACGCCGAGCAGACCGGCTGGGAAGCATACCACTGGGTAAACTTTCGCCCTTCAGCCGCCATGCGGTCGAGATGAGGTGTTTCGTAACCCTCAGCGCCATAGACGCCAACATCGCCATAGCCCTGGTCGTCTGTGAAAATGATGATGACATTGGGCGGGCGTTCCTCTCCAAGGGCGGGAAGGAGGCAGGCAGCGGCGAGGGCCAGAATAGCGACGATTTTGCTCATAAGAAAGGTTGGAAAAGATGGGGGGTGTTCATATCATACGGCATCGATCAGGGCGATAGCGCATTCAGTGAAGAATGCTCCGCAATCCCGTGAGGCCGGCGAAACACGTAGACAGTTCTAGGATGAGAATGGATTCCCCCCACTTGTTTCTTTGCCTGTTGGTTGGCTTGATTCTTTCCGCCAGTGCGGCACTCGAGGCTGAGGCTCAGTTTCGATTCGGGTTTCCCCGGACCCAGCAGAGGCAGTTTCAATCGGACCTGAGGCATTCCTATCGACCGCGAGTCAAGGTGGTCCGGCCGTCAAACTCGCGAACGCTGCAATCCGGTCAGACCTTGAAATACGAATACTATGCGAGGCGGGGAGGCGTTGCCCGAATTGAAGTGCGTTCCGGTTACCGGGTGGTCAAAACGATCAACACAGGCGGACGACGTTCCGGAAGTGGGACGATCGTGCTGGATGCGTCCACTCTGCGAAAGGTATCGGGCAGAAATACTTTCCGACTGTGGGCCTGGCAGGCCCAGCCCGGCCGCCAGAGCCTCCATGGCGAATCGATGGGATACACGCTGAACGACTGACTTTGTTTTGTGAGATGGATATTAGAACTGAAGACTACGAAAGACTTGGTAAATTTTATATCGGTCGGGAATACGACCTTGGAGCGAAGGAACTGGAGGATGACCTGGTTCTCTATGATTCCAAGGACCTCGTGACTCACGGTGTGGTCCTGGGGATGACCGGCTCGGGTAAGACCGGTCTCTGCATCAGCTTGCTAGAAGAAGCGGCGATGGACAAGGTGCCAGCCATTGTGATCGATCCGAAGGGCGATATCGCCAATCTTCTGCTGACGTTTCCCAACCTGGCACCGGAAGACTTTCGTCCGTGGATCAATGAAGACGACGCGGCCAAGAAGGGAATCACACCCGACGAGCACGCCGCTAACACTGCTGAGCTTTGGCGCAATGGTCTCGCCAGTTGGGGGCAAGGGCCGGAGCGGATCCAGGCTTTTCGCGACCAGGTCGATATGGCGGTCTACACGCCGGGCTCGGGTGCCGGTTTGCCGGTTTCAATCTTGAGTTCACTCGACGTTCCGGAGTTCGAGGTGCTCGATGACCGCGAGGCCTTTGCAGAGAGGATTGAATCGACGGTTTCCAGCCTGCTTTCACTGGTTGGCAATGAAGCCGATCCAATCCAGGACCCAGAACACATTCTCCTTTCAAATATCTTCAGCATCAGTTGGAAGGCGGGGAAAGGGGTGACCCTTGAATCTCTGATTCGGGAAATTCAGGTGCCACCATTCGATAAGATCGGGGTGATGGATCTCGAAACGGTTTGTCCCGAGAAAGACCGCCGCGAGCTTGCGATGAAGTTGAATAACCTGCTCGCGTCTCCCGGTTTTTCGAGCTGGCTCGAAGGCGAGCCTCTCGATATCAAGCGGATGATGCACACGCCGGACGGTAAGCCGCGTATCTCGATCTTTTCCATTGCTCACCTCAGTGATTCCGAGCGGATGTTCTTTGTGTCTCTTCTGCTTAACCAGATGCTTGGTTGGATGAGGGCGCAGTCCGGCACCACGAGTCTTCGAGCCCTGCTTTACATGGATGAGATCTACGGCTATCTGCCGCCAACAGCGATGCCGCCGTCGAAGAAGCCAATGATGACCATGTTGAAACAGGCGCGCGCGTTTGGGCTTGGCGTCTTGTTGGCGACGCAGAACCCGGTCGATCTCGATTATAAAGCTCTGTCTAACATTGGTACCTGGTGGCTGGGGCGCTTGCAGACGGAGCGCGACAAAGCGCGGGTATTGGACGGCCTTGAGGGGGCGGCGGCAAGCCAGGACGGAGGATTTGACCGGGGACGTATGGAGGAACTGCTCGCCGGTCTCGGCAGCCGTGTTTTCCTGATGAACAATGTGCACGACGATGCGCCGACGGTCTTTCATGTGCGCTGGGTCATGAGTTACCTGACCGGCCCCTTGGCGCGTCGCCAGATCAAGCAGTTGATGGATCCGAGGCGCGAGGCGGCTTCGCCTCCGCCACCAGCGTCGGCCCCCGGTGGTGAGCCCGTCAGCACTCCGGCTCCGCAGGCACCCAAGCCGCCGGAGCCGAAGGCTTCGCGTCCCCGTTTGCCGCGAGGATCGGAGGATTTCTTTGTTCCAGCTGGCCCCAACGTCCCCGCGGAAGAGATCAACTACGTGCCCTCGGTGATCCGGGTCGGTGAGGTGCGCTACCAGGACAGCCGCAAAGGCATCTCCGGGACCATGCCGGTGGCTATGGTGAACCGGATGGATCCTGACTCAGGAGAGGTGAACTGGTCTGAGACGGTGGAGTTGCCGAATCAACTGAGGGTCAGCCAACTCAGCAGCGAACCCCGCGAGGGAGCTGCCTTTTCCGATCTGCCTCAGAAGATGCTCGATACCAAGCTTTGGACGGCTTTGAAAAAGGAGTTCGTTGATTATCTCTACGGCAATCATTCCATTGAGATCTTCAAGAGTCCGATGACGGATCTCTATTCATCGCTCGGCGAGACGGAGGGCGACTTCCGCGCGCGTCTTGTCCATTCGGCTCACGAAATTCGTGACGAAAAAATCGATGAGCTGCAGGATGCGTTTGAAAAAAAGATCGATACGATCGAAGACCGGATTAAGCGGGCCATGGATGCGGTCGATGAACAAAAAGCTCAAGCCAGCTCCGCGAAAGTGGATACCGCCATGCGGGTGGGCAGTACGATTCTAAGTGCAATTATGGGGCGGGCAATCACGACCAAGAGTCGTAGCGCCATGTCAGGAGCATCCCGGGCCTGGAAAGAAAGCCAGGATGTCGCCCGGGCGGAAGAAAAAGTCGAAGATTACCGCGAGGACCTTGAGGAGATGGAGCGGGAGTGCGAGGAAGCCATTGCGGTTTTGAAAGAACAGATGGATCCGATGAAAGAGGAACTTGAGGTGATTCACTTGTCTCCGCTGAAGAAGAATTGTTCAGTGAAGGCAGTTGGCGTGGTTTGGATGCCGTATCGCGTCAATCCGGAACCCCAACTGGGAGCTGCCTGGTGAACGTAACAGGGTTGACTGGAGGGCTTGACCCTGTTGAACGTTGAAGAGCCATACATGAGTGCAAAGAAGACAGCTAGAAGCTTGAGCCGCCAGATGACGGTGTTCGGCTTGTTGGGCGGTTTCGTTGCGATTGGGTATTCCCGATTGTCGCACTACTCGGACCCTCACGGGATGTTGTGGACCTTCTTTGTTCAGGGCGGGATTGGTTTTGGAATAGGCGCTTTGCTCGGATTGATCATGCATCAATTTCGCGATTCCCGGATTTCCACGGGAGCGCCGCCGCGAGAGAAAGCAGAGGGGGGACTCGCCAGAAGAGGAACCGGATTCGAAGTCGTGGAGCCAGGATCCTGCGGCTGACTGATGACAGATTCTATCGAAGAACTGCGCCGATTGGATAAGGCGCATCTGTGGCATCCGTTCACCCAGATGCAGGATTGGTGTGCCTCGGAGGAGGACCCCCTGATTATTGCCTCAGGAAAGGGAGCAATGTTGACCGATGCCGAGGGCAACGAATATCTCGACGGGAACAGTTCGATCTGGACCAATGTGCACGGGCATCAGCATCCTGTAATTGATGCAGCGATTCGAAAGCAGCTGGATCAGATTGCTCACTGCTCGGCCCTGGGGTTTTCCAATGAACCGGCGATTCGTCTGGCCGAGAAGCTGGTGAAGCTTTTTCCTGCCGAAACCCTGACACGCGTCTTTTTCTCTGATGACGGTTCCACTGCGATTGAGTGCGCCTGCAAGATGGCGGTGCAATATCGGCAGCTGGTTGGAGAGGGGCGTCCCAACTTTGTCGCCTTTGGCGGGGCTTATCACGGCGACACGATGGGGGCTGCGTCGCTCGGCGGGATTGGCGTATTCTTCGAGCGCTTTGGATCGAATGGCTACCCGGTCCGGCACATGGAAAACATGGAGGCCCTCGAGGCGATGGCGGCTGATGAAGCGGAGACCGTCAATGCGGTGATCATCGAGCCCGCAATCCAGGGTGCCGCGGGAATGCGGGTCTGGCCCGAGGGAATGCTGCGTCGACTTCGCGACTGGTGTGATCGGAATGGAGCGTTCCTGATTTTGGATGAAGTGATGACCGGGTTCGGAAGGACCGGCAGGCTCTTCGCGTGTCAGCATGAAGACGTGGTGCCCGATTTTCTCTGCCTCGCCAAGGGGCTGACGGGTGGTTACATGCCGTTGGCGGCCACGTTGACGACGGAGAAGGTTTATGAGGCATTCCTTGGTGAATACGAGGAGATGAAGACCTTCTTCTACGGTCACAGTTATTGTGCCAATCCCTTAGGATGCGCTGCCGCGCTGGGGAATCTTGAAGTGTTCGAAGAGGAGCAGGTGATTGAATCTCTGCCTCCCAAGGTCGAGGCGATGCGTGAGGCGTTGGCGGCGATTGAGAATCCGCACTGGGGTGAAATCCGCCAGGTCGGATTGGTGGCCGGGATTGACCTGGTGGATGCGCCAGGCGGTGAAGCGCTTGACTGGCAAAATGAAACCGGGGCGAAGGTTTGCCGGGCGGCGAGACGATACGGACTGTTGACTCGACCGGTTCGCGATACGCTCACCTTGATGCCGCCGCTGTGTGTTTCGGTGGAACAGATTCAGTCCTCCGTCGAAGCGCTCGATCGCGCGACGCGGGATGTGCTGGGATGATGGTGTGTGCACAAAAAAGGGCAGGCCGCGCCCTGCCCTCCTTGTCCTTTGGATAAGTGATTCGTGTGTGAGTTGGAAGCTCAGCAGCTGCCGCAGCCGCCACTGCCGCAGCAACCACCGCTTTCGAGGTCTTCGGGTGTGGGCAGGCGTCCGAGCTCAAGGGTTTTGCCCACGTGCTTGGAGATCTGCGAGACCATGCCGTTGAGAGCTTCCTCGGCGTTCATGAAGTTAGCGGTCACTTCGTTGGACTTGAGTTCATTGAGCTTCTCTTCGTAACCGGAGATATCGTCTTCGGTAATCTCGCCAGCGTGCTGCTTCTGGTGCAGTTCTTCGCCAAGCTTGGCGAAGGCACGGTATTCGGCCTGGGCATCGTCGTTGGCAAAGAAAGCTTCGATCTTAGATACGTTCTCCTGGTATTCTCCTGACTGGAGGATGAGCGAGCAAAGCTCGCGGGTCTTTTCGAGAATCGCTGAGTTGGGGGAGAGTACTTCCATGAGGACCGTTACGCCAGTTTTGCCGTCTCCTCAAGTCGCGGATGGGCGGAGGTGTTTAGAGGGTCTTGTAGAACACACTGTTCTGCGGGCGTTTTTGCAGTACCGATGCGGGCAAATCAGGCATGGTCACCAGCGGGCTGCGGCGGTCGCGGCGTTTCAGTTCCCCAGTCGCAGCGGCTTTGAGTTCGAGCCAGCGCTCGCTATCGAGGTCGGGGGCGTGGCGGATGTGGCGTAGTAAGCTGAGCCATTCGACGTAGCAGCGTTCCACATCGCCGGATCCAAATTCGAGCTGGGCACTTTTCCCAAGCAGGCGGTAGAGCCTGCCGTCCAGCATCAGGGAAATGACTTCGGCGGCGCCTTCTCCGTAACCCGGGGGGAGGCCGAGGCGAAGATAGCCTTCGAAATCGACGGGGCCATAGGCCTGGCGGCAGGCTGCGGCAAGTCGTTCGCTGCCAACCGAGTCGAGCAGTCTCTCGGCTTCGGGCACGGTATCGAGTTCGAAGCGGTGTCCTCCGCGCAGGTTCGCGAGGTGGAGGACGAGCTCATCCATCGGATAGTGGGGATCCTCGAGGGCGGCGGCGACGGCGAGTCCTTCTCCTCCCTGGAAGAGGCTGAAAAGGAGGCCTCGCGGGGTGGGAGTGCCATCATCGGAAATGAGTCCGAGCTTTCTCCATCCGTGAGCGGGCGTGCCGGCGGAGGGGTTGATCGTGTCACCGGATTGGTTGTCGGTGTAGTGGGTCTCCGATTCGATTTCGACGGATTGCCGGCGCGGTTCGTGCAGTGGCTGATCCCCGGAGTCGAGATAAACATCGACCGGTGCGTTTCTGAAATTTCCGGTGAGGTAAAGCTGGCGTCCTCTTTGCTGGATGGATTCAAACTCCGCCGGGGCGATTGGTTCGGCAAACGCCCCGGGGAGAAGTGCTTGAGCTTCTTCGAGCGTGTAGGTCAGCGCTTCGTCCTTTTCTCCGGCCAGCTGTCTTGCAAATTTGGTGAGCTTGAAATGTTCGTTTTCTGTTTCGGTAGCGACGGCAATTTCGAGCCCGTAGCGTCGTGGTCCCTTGCCCTTCTCGTCGAGGCGGGTGAGCCGTGATCGTTTTGGGAGAAGGGATGAAA
>JABSSQ010000353.1 GCA_013213905.1 Verrucomicrobiales bacterium
TTCTGGGTAAGCGGTCGAGCGGGAGCTCGACCCTCCATGCCTTCGGCATCCATGCGTTTGGCGGCGATTCTAAACGGTGCTTCCGGTTGTAATCGTGCCGTCTTGCGAAGTCGGCGACAGTCGCGAGATGAAAGTACGTCGCGTGATTGCCTGGGCTTTGATCGGATTGGCTGCGTTGCCGGTGTTGGCGTCGTTTGCCGTCTTCCTTTCGGGAGGGTTCTACGCGAAGCGAGCGATGGGAAGCTTCTTCTTTGCTTCCTTCTTTCTCGGAATGACTGGCTGGATGATTGGAGACTTTTAAGCCTCCAATCGTGCCAGCAGATCGTCGGTCTCCACCGCGTCACCTTTTTGCGCGAGGATCTCTGTCACCGTTCCGGCCTGGCTGGCGGAAATGGTGGTGAGCATCTTCATCGCTTCGAGAGTGATGATGGGATCGCCTTCTTCGACTTTGGCGCCGACCTCGGCATTAAGCTCGGTCACCATGCCGGGCATCGGAGCAACGGCCTGGAGAGGATCGTTCGCATCGCCCTTGAGTCGGGTCACGGCGTCCTTCGGTGCGAGGGCGTGGTCGATTACTGCGGACTCGCGGGGCATGCCGTTGAGTTCGTAGAAGACGTTGCGCTGACCTTCGTCGTTCGCTTCGCTGATACCGATCAGCTTGATGAAGAGCACCTTACCGGGTCCGATCTCGACGGAGATTTCCTCACCGATGGAGAGACCGTAGAAGAAAGCAGTCGTCGGCAGCCCCTGGACCTTGTCGTAGGACTTGATGAATTCGTCGAACTCTTCGAAGACAGCCGGATACATGAGGTGGCTGTAAAGATCGTCGTCGTTGGCGGTGCGTCCGAGCTTCTTGCTGAGCTCTTCGCGAGTGGCGTCGAGATCAATCGGGTCAGCCTGTTCGCCGGGGCGCTTGGTGGTGGGCTCCTTACCGCCGAGGACGACCTTCTGGACGTCGGCGGGCCAACCGCCATCAGGCTGACCGAGGCCGCCTGCCAGCATGTCGATAACGGACTCTGGGAAATCGAGCGAGCCGGGCTCAAGGCTGGTGACTTCCTCGGGCTTGATGCCGCGAGTGATGAGGAACATGCACATGTCGCCGACCACCTTGGAGCTCGGGGTCACCTTGATGATGTCACCGAAGAGCTGGTTCACTTCCGCGTAGCAGCGGGCGATCTCGGGCCAGCGATGGCCGAGGCCCATGGCGTTGGCCTGCTCCTTGAGGTTAGTGAACTGGCCACCGGGCATCTCGTGGATGTAAACCTCGGCAGAACCGGCACGCGGTGCGGTGTTAAAAGGGGTGTAGAAATCGAGCACTTCCTCCCAGTAGTCAGACATGGCGTTGAGCGCGTCAGGATCGAGACCCGGGTCACGTTCGAGGCCGGTCAGGGCAGCGGCAACCGAGTTCAGGTTGGGCTGGCTCGTCGACCCTGACATGGAAGCCAAAGCAAGGTCGATGATGTCAGCGCCGGCATCGGAAGCGGCCAGGCTGGAAGCGGCGTTGATGCCGGAGCTGTCGTGGGTGTGGAAGTGAATCGGCAGGCCGACTTCTTCGCGGAGTGCTTTGAAAAGCTTGGTCGCGGCGGCAGGGCGGCAGAGGCCGGCCATGTCCTTGATCGCAAGGATGTGCGCGCCCATCTTCTCCAGCTCTTTGGCCTTATTGATGTAGTACTTCAACGAGTACTTGTCGCGCTTGGGATCGTCGATGTCACCGGTGTAACAAACCGCGGCTTCACAAATCGAATTGGTTTGCTCGCGGACCGCCGTCATCGCCACCTCCATGTTGGGGAGGTAGTTGAGGGAGTCGAAGATTCGGAAGATATCCATTCCTGACTCGGCGGAGTGCTTGATGAAGCCCTCGACCACATTGTCAGGGTAGTTGGAGTAACCGACGGCGTTGGAGCCGCGGAAGAGCATCTGGAAACAGATGTTGGGGATGCGCTCACGAAGTTCGCGGAGACGATCCCACGGGCTTTCCTTGAGGAAGCGCATCGAGGTGTCAAATGTCGCTCCGCCCCACATCTCAAGGGAGAAAAGATTGGGCGTCTTCTGCGCAACGTAGCTCGCGATGTTGAGCATGTCGACCGAACGCATCCGGGTCGCGATGAGAGACTGGTGAGCGTCACGCATCGTGGTGTCGGTAATGAGGACCGGCTTCTGTTCACGAATCCAGTCGGCAAAGCCTTCCGGTCCGAGTTCGAGCAACTTGTTGCGGGAGCCGGGCTGAATGTCAGCTCGGATGTCGCACTCAGGAACGCGTGCCGGCGGCAGGGCGGCCTTGAGCTTGTAGCCCTTGGCAGTGTCGTTGCCGTTGACGGTGATGTCGCTGAGGTAATTGAGCAACTTGGTGGCCCGGTCGCGACGCGGCTTGAAGTTGAAGAGATCGGGATTGGTATCGATCAGTCGCGTGGTCGCATCACCACGGCGGAAGATGTCATTCACAATCACGTTCTCGATGAACGGAATGTTAGTCTTCACTCCGCGAATACGGAATTCGCGCAGGGCGCGGTCCATGCGCTGGAGGGCGATGTCGAAGCGGGGACCGAAGGCGGTCAGCTTCACCAGCATGGAATCGTAGAACGGTGTGATGACCGAACCGGCATCACCGGCACCGGCGTCGAGTCGGATACCGAAACCGGCTGCGGAGCGATAGTTGAGAATCTTGCCGTAGTCAGGAGAGAAGTTGTTGGCCGGATCCTCGGTCGTGATGCGGGCCTGGACGGCGTAGCCGTTGCGCGGGATCTCGTCCTGGGAAGGAATGTCGATGACGTCGCCGAAGAGATCGTGGCCCTGGGCAACGAGGATCTGGGAACGAACCAGGTCAACGCCCGTGATGATCTCGGTGACGGTGTGTTCCACCTGGATCCGCGGGTTCATCTCAATGAAGAACCAGTCGTTGGAGTCGGCATCGAGCAGGAACTCAACCGTGCCGGCGTTGTTGTATTTCACTTCCTTGGCGACCTGGACAGCCGCTTCGCAAAGTTCGTGGCGGACCTTTTCGTCGAGGTCGACGGAGGGGGCAATCTCAATCACCTTCTGGTGACGACGCTGGACAGAGCAGTCACGCTCGTGGAGGTGAACGATGTTGCCGTGGGTGTCGCCCATAATCTGCACCTCAATGTGCTTGGCGCGTCCGACGAAGCGCTCGAGGAAAACGGCAGGATTGCCGAAAGCGTTTTCAGCTTCGGCCTGGGCCTGGTCGAGGAGAGAGTCGAGATCTTCCTCTTTCTCAACGACGCGCATGCCGCGTCCGCCACCGCCGAAGGCAGCCTTGATGATGAGGGGAAATCCGATCTCGCGAGCGATCTTGAGAGCTTCTTCCCGATCCGACACAGGGTCTTCGGTACCTGGGAGAGTGGCGACGTCGGCCTTTTTTGCGAGAGCACGGGCGGACACTTTGTCGCCCATGGCGTCGAGCATTTCGGGATCGGGTCCGATGAATTTGATTCCAGCATCGCGGCAGGCCCGGGCAAAATCAGCGTTCTCAGAGAGGAAACCGTATCCGGGGTGGATCAGGGTAACTCCCTTTTCCTTAGCCAGTCGGATGATGCCTACGATGTCGAGGTAGGCGCCGACAGGGCCTTTTTCTTTTCGCAGCTGGTAAGCTTCGTCCGCTTTGAAACGGTGTCGTGAGAAGCGGTCTTCTTCGGCATAAATGGCGACGGTGCGAAGCCCAAGTTCGGTTGCGGCGCGGAAAACGCGGATGGCGATCTCGCCCCGGTTTACGACCATCAGTTTATCTTGAGCAGTGGGTTCCAGGATGTCGGTGTCTGACATGGTTTCGTAGTTGGGGCGTGAATATATACGGTCCCTCGGGGTCTGAAAGACTGATTTTCACGAATTCAAGGAGGGGAGGGAGGGATTTGTACCCAATCGCGCTACTGATTAAGAAGCCCGTACAAACAAACAGGGTTAGGTCCTCTCGCTGAGCGGTGAGACCTAACCCTGTTGAAAATCAATGCGGCGGCCCTGTCAGGGGCCTTCGCGGATCAGTAATCGAAGATCTCGCTTTCGTCGAAGAAGCGGTTCACTTCGATTTCGCCGTTTTCCGGGGAATCGGAGGCGTGGCAGACGTTGATCATCATGTCCTCACCGAAATCTCCGCGGATGGTGCCGGCTTCGGCTTCCTGGGAGTTGGTGGGCCCGAGCATGCCGCGGACCTTGCCGACAACGTCATCACCTTCGAGCACCATGGCAATTACCGGAGCGGACTGCATGAAGGCGGCGATGTTGGGGAAGAAAGGTTTGTCGGCAACGTGGGAGTAGTGTTCCTGGAGGATTTCGTCGGAGAGGCGCATCATCTTGATGCCGCGAACCGTGAAACCGGCTGCTTCGTAGCGGGCCAGGACTTCGCCAACGTGGGACTTGGTGACGCAGTCGGGCTTGAAAAGAATAAGAGTACGTTCGGCCATAATAGGTAGGGTCGTGTTTTCGTGTGGGATTGGCTAATCAGTAGGCGCATTCGGCCCGTTGAAAAGGGAAATTTCGAACGCAGTCTGTTTAGAATCCGTGTTTGTAGCTCTCGCAGCGGTTCATCCAGCCGGCTTCCCAGCGTGATTCGCCGCGGGAAGGAGGTGAGTTGGCGATCCGGCGCTTGAGTGTTCTCTTGGCGGCTTCGCTGAATTCATTGGCTGCGGCCTGACCTTCGGAAGTCTTCTTCATTTCGAGAAGGACGTCGCGGAGACCCCAGCCGACGCCGTTGTATTTCTCTTCGGTTTTGACGCCTTCACCCTTGAAGTTCACATAGTCGATCAGGGCGTAAACCCCGGTGCGTGAGCTGGCAACTTTGTAAAAATTCTCTTCGAGGCGCTTGCGGTCGCCGGCGTTCTTGGTCGTCGCTTTCATCTTGGGAAGAGCCTGCTCAAGTCGCAGAACGATGAAGTTGGTCTGCGTCGGGACGGTGTTGGCGAGGAACTGGCGCAGCTCCTTCATCTGGGGAGAGTTCTTCGCGTTGTTGAACTCGGTGCGCGATTTCCACGGGCTTCCCTTGGCATCGGCGACCCAGCGGGGCACGGCCACCTGGTTGGCTTCCATGTAATCAATCAGCTTGGGAAAGCTCTCGTCGAAGGGGCCGGGTCGGCCGTCCACATACCAGATAAAATGGCCAATCCCGAGGGAAGGAAAGTCTTCGCCACTGTTCCAGGTCGTCAGGCCTTCAACAGTGCCGGCACATTCATTCTTCCAGATTTTCTTACCAATCGCTTCAGCGTCCGAGGCACTGAGCGAGATTTTGCCGACTCCAGTCGAGGCGGGAGGGCTCGTGGGAGAGGGGGCGAGGGGAGTTTCGGGGGAGACGCATCCCGCGAGGAATTGCAGGGAAATGGTTACCAGCCAGCAAAGTAGGCATCGCATACACTAAAATTCTTTAATAAGTCTAAAAAATCAAACCGGAGGTAAAAAACTTTTTGATAATTACTATAATTTATTATAAAATTAATAGAGAAAATTTGTTTGCCGCTGTTTAGCATCATGGAGTCCGACCACGATCACCCACAAAATGTGCCCTCTTCTAACGTCGAGGCGGCCAAGAGCCGTTTCCTCGATTCGATGGGTCTTGGAGAAAATTCGCTGCGCGAACTGGCCGAGTCCGGTCATGTACGTGAGACCGGAGAGCCGGTCGCGCTCTCATCCCAACCCGATGACATGGAGTTGCCCGGTGTGACTAATAAGAATGTCTCCATTCGGGTCCAGGGTTCCGGCAATGTGAAAGTGTCTGCGTCCGGTCGTGCGACTGTCAGTGTGGATCGCCCGACCGAACCGGCGGCCGAGGTTCCTGCAGAACAAACTACCGCTGAAGAACCTGCTCCTGTTTCCGAGGCATTAGTGCCTGAAGCCGATGAGAAAGTCGCGGAAACAGCGCTCGTTCCGGAAGAGTTCGCCGTTGCAGAGGAAGCCCCTGGTCCGGAGAAAGCTCCCGCGACTGAGGAATCGGCCGCGCCGGCTTCCGACATGGACGACCTCATTCACCTGAATTGTCCTAAGTGTGACGGTGAGCTCGTGATTCGTCCGGAGCATGTTGGCGTTGATGGTGCCTGCGTCTGGTGCGAAGCCGGGATCGTGGCTTCCCGCGATGCAGACGGCGAAGTGAAAATTTATCCTGTCTTCCAACCCGGAGTTCCGGCAAAGAAAGAAGAGGCGACTGTAGTTGAGCCGGCTCCTGTGGCTGAAGCAGTTCCGGAGGAAGTCGTTGAAGAAGCTGCTCCGGAAATACCTTCAGGATTTGATACGGCTCCAGTGCCAACCCCGGCGCCTGCCGCTGAAGAGCGCGAGCCGGTCGTTGAGCGGGCACCGCTTCCAGAAGTCAGTCCTGCCACTTTTGAAGAAGCCTCCATGGGGTGGGGCGCTCCGGCTCCGCAAGCGCCTGCCGAGGCGGTTCCTGTTGCTGAACCCGCCGTCGAGGAAGCTCCTGCTGCGGAAGTTCCGGTAGAGACGGCTCCCGAGCCGACTGCCGAAGCAGCTCCCGAACCAACTTTTGAGGGGACTCCCGAGTTGCCTGCCGAAACGGCCCCCGAGCCGACAATCGAGGTTAATGAGGAAATGCCGCCTGCTATGGAACAGGGTTTCGGTCAGGGTTTTGGCGAGGGATTCGCTCCCGCAACGCCGCAGGCTGAGGCGGCTCCTGAAACGCCTCCGGCAATGGAAGAAACTGCGGCTGAGGCTCCGGCTCCCGCTGAGACCCCGGCGTCCGACGAAGCAATGGCCCCGTCAGCTGGCTTTGATTCCAGCTCATTCACCCAGCAGAAAGGCTGGGGTGAACTTCCCAGAACTGGCGACACCGTTCTGATCAAGCCGATTCCCAAAGTGGACAAGGCCCCCGAGCCGTCACCTGAGCCTGCCCCTGCGGCCGACTTTGCTCCGGCCACCGAAGCCAATGACGCGGTTTCTGCCGACGCTGATGGTTGGTCCGGTGACATGGTGGCCCCGATCAAGGTGCCACCTGCGACTAGCGAAGAGACTCCGGCAGCTCCGTCCGGTTTTGATGCGCCTGCTCCGAATGCGGATGAGGCCGTTGCGAACGGTTTTGGTATGCTGGCAGCTCCTCCTGCCGAGGCACAGGCTACTCCTGCGGTTGAAGAGACACCTGCTGCCACCGAAGGATTCTCCGGATTTGGATCTCCGGCTCCTACTGAAGAATCGGCCCCTGCGCCCGCACCCGCCCCCGAAGCTGCGCCCGCACCCGCCCCCGAAGCGGATGCCGGTTTTGCTGCTGCTGGTTGGGGACAGCCGGCCCCCGACGAAGAGGCACCGACTCCAAGTGAAGAAGCACCTGCGGCCACGGGATTCAGTGGGGATGCTGCTGCGCCTGCGGGATTCCTGAGTACAACACCAACACCGTCTCCTGAACCTTCGGTCGACGAAGCACCTGCGGCTGGATTTGAGAATGCGAAGCCGGCCATGGTTACCGAAGCTCCGTTTTCGGAAGAAGCGCCTGCTCCTTCCAACGCGGAGGCTCCTGCCCCGGCCGATGGCTTTGGTGAATCGATGGGTTTCGGCGCACCGGCTCCCCAGGAAGAGGACGCCCAGCCGACACCTTTTGGTGAAGTCGCTCCGACTCCCGACCCTGAGCCGGCGAGCGAGCCCGCAACTGATTCCACTTTTGAAATTCCCAGCACAGAGCCTGCCGAAGCTGCTTTCGGAAATTTGTCCCCGGCATCTGAATCCGGTGACAGTGCTTTCGGTGCTCCTGCAGCCAATCCTTTTTACGATAGTGTTAGTGAGCGAACTCAGCTTTTGAATCCTCAGATGTCCGTAGCCGAGGGACCTGAGAATCCTGCTTTGACTCCGCCGCTTCCGGATACTCCGGCTCCTGAAACCAGTGATGATGCGTTTATGTCAGGAATTTCTCAGGGGGGAAGCTCTGGCGCATCGATGTTCAGCTCAGGCGCGTCTGAAGCGAGCAGTCTTTTCGGAAGTCCGGCCGGCGAAGCCCAGCCCGATGTTCCCGCTTCAGATTCATCGGCTCCAGTGAAGATGGAAGTGCCGACCGAAAAAGTCGAAGCCCCGGTCGAATCTGCTCCGGCCCCGGCTCCCGCACCAGAAACTGAGCCGGCCCATCCCAAAGCCGATGGCACTGCATCCAACGTCACTTCTCAGCCGCTTGGTAAGAAACCGAAGAAGACCGTTCGCAAGGGTTTTATCGTGATGATCGTTATCATTCTCGGATTTGTCTGCGGCGCTGCGCTCGCTTCCTATGTGCTGCCGGTTGACGAATACGTCGCCAAGGCTCGCGCCATGATGGACCAGAAATTCAATCCCGGCAGTGTTATCGAAATGGCTCCGACCGTTCCGACCGCGCCTCCCGCACCGGCGCCTGCGATGACCGCTCCTGACGTACCGCCCACGCCTGCGCCCGGCGCTCCGATGACTCCTCCGGCTCCCGCGGTGGCAGACTCGATGCCGGCACCGGCACCCGCTCCTCCCCTGGACCCGACTTCCCCCGCTCCCGAAGTGACTCCCCAGGCTTCCATGCCCCAGGCCGCCGCTCCGGACCAACTCTGAAATCCCCATCTCCTCACCAAAGAATGACACCTTCTGCCCAATCCAGTACGGCGGCACCGGTTGATACCGGCAGCCACGAAGAGGTCCTGAAACTTGTCTGTCCCCAGTGCCGTGGGACGTTGAATCTTCTTCGCAAACACATCGGCATTGCCGGAAAATGTGTTCATTGTCATCACCCGGTCACAGCCGTCGATCAGGGCAATAGCGGAGTGCAGCTGATTTGTACGAAAACCCTTCAGGCCGCTGAGGCCGCTGAGGCCGCTGCTGCCCAGCCCTCACCGCCAGTTGAGCCTGTTGTGGAGGAGAAAAAAGCCGAAATCGTTCCGGAACCGGTCGCGCCGACGCCCCCGGTTGAAGAGCCGCCCCCGTTTGAAGAGCCGGCTCCTGCCGCAGCGCCCGTCGAAGAGCAGGCCCATGCGATGCCTCCCGGATTTGAAATTCCTCAAGCGACGCCCTGCGTGTCGATGACCGGAGAGGTCCCTGACCCTGCTCCCGAGGTGGCCCTCGAACCTAAGGCCGAGGAACCGCCCGTCGAGAAAGCTCCAGAGCCTCAGCCTGCTAAGGAGACACCTGCGGTTTCAGGCGACGGCGGATTCGGATCCGGTTCAGCACTTTTTGCCAATCCCGGTGGCGCTTCAGCCAAGGCTGATATGTTCAAGGAGCCTGCCCAGGCCGGTGATCTTAACGAAGGGTGGGGGACTAACACTCCCACCGAAACGCACGCGAGTATTTCGCCTTTCGCAACGGGATCTGCCGCACCGGAGGAGCCATCCGACAGCATGGGTGGCAGCCTCTTTGGAGAGAGTGTCGCTCACTCATTCGATTTCGAAGCGAAGTCCGCTTTCAGCGAGCCGGCAACCACGCCGGCATCCTCTGGTAGTTCACCTCTTTTCGCTCAGCCGGATGAAAAGAAGGACGACGAACCGGAAGAGGAAGTCGTTCTCGATGGTGACGGTCGTCCGATGCGTCCCATGACCGAAGAGGAGAAAGAGCAGTTCGGAAAGGACATGATGAAGTTCGGCGGCTACCACCAGCGTTCGCCGTGGCGCACGCGTGTCCTCAAGTTTTTTATCACTGTTAGTGTGCTCTGCGGGCTGGGATATGCCGGCTATTACTTCATGCCTGATGACATGGCCGATAAGGTGAAGGCCAAGGTGGTCACCTTCCTTGAGCCCGGGTCAGTCCTTGCCGACTTCCTGCCTTTCGAGATCGGAACAGATCCGGATACCGGCGAAGAAGGCCAGGTTCGCATCAAGGCGATCGACGGATTCAACCAGCTTACTGACGATCTCGACGCTTATCTCGATGCCGCCGATCAGAATCTCAATGAGACGATGAGCGAAGGCGCCAAGATGCCTGAGCGTGAGAAGAAGGAGAAGATGGAAGCTCCCCAGATTCCCAAGCTGCCCTTTGCTCTTCCCGGAATGGGAGGCGGCTCTGCAGAACCCGAGGCGAGCGAGTGATCCTTCGAATCAGAAACCAGTTCACAAAAAAGGTGAGTCCCGAACGGGCTCACCTTTTTTCGTTTTAGAAACTGGAGTCGAGATCCTGGATCAGGCTTTCATGTAGGACAGCTTGCCGGCTGTCTCGCTGATCTCGGCTTCGCCGTCGAGCAGCTCGCCGATGGGGTCCCACTTGGCGGCAAGAAAGGCGTCACGGGCAGAGTCGGGAATCTCGATGGAGATTTCGCTGTCGCCGTAGCGAACCACCTTGGCCTCGACGTCGATCGTGATGTCGGTGGACGGATCGGCGTCGACGGCTGCAGCGACCTTATCGATGTCTTCGGCGGAAGCGATCACGCAGGGGACGCCGAGAGTGGCGCAGTTGCCGAAGAAAATTTCAGCGAAGCTTTGGGCGATGACAGCGCGGAAGCCGGCACGGTAGATGGCCTGGGGCGCGTGCTCGCGAGAGCTGCCGCAACCGAAGTTAATCCCGGAAAGCAGGATGCTGGCATCTGCGAAGCGATCTTCGTTGAGCGGGTGATCCTTGAGATTGCCGTCGGCGTCATGGCGCACGTCGTAGAAAAGATATTCGCCGAGGCCGTCAAAGGTGACGCACTTCATGAAGCGCGCCGGGATGATGCGGTCGGTGTCGATGTCGGATCCGGGAACGTAAACGCCCTTGCCCGAGACTGAGGTGATCTTTTCCAATGCCATGATTTCGTGAATTTTTGGGAGGGAATCTGTCGGTCCGATGCCGGTGAAACTCAAGTGGAAAGTCCCGAGGGCCCGCAGGGACGGGCTCCGGCGCTTGGGGAGCGAATGGGAATCACTTCGTCTTCGAGTCTTCCAGCAGCTCGGGAGGAAGTTCGATCACGGTGCGAAGTGCCCGGCACAACTCATTGTCGGCCCCGCGTTCGCCGGCTACATTGAGGCGCAGGCCCGGTTTGACCCAGGTCACACAGGTGAAGCACAGGCTGGTCTTGAGAACCTTGCCGTCCGCGTTGGTGGCTTCGATGCCGTAAATGGGATCGTGACCGCAGAAGTGGAGCGCCTCTGTCGTTTCCAGTGACTGCTGGAACATTTCGATGAGCTCCCCGGCTTTTTCACCGGTGACGGTCTCACTCGCCACAATGCCCCGCCACTTTTCATTCCAGTCGATCCAGAAACGGTGCTCCGTGTGTTTCGCGTCGGTGTGATCCAGCAAGTGAACCGTGACTTTGGTTTCATCAGCCGCGGCATGCCAGCAGAAGAGCGAAACCAGCAGGATGAGAAAGTGCTTCATTAGCTTGAAGGAAGCCTAGGCAAAATGAGCGGGGCGATCAATGGATTTCGTG
Source organism: Verrucomicrobiales bacterium (assembly GCA_013213905.1). GTDB lineage: Bacteria > Verrucomicrobiota > Verrucomicrobiia > Verrucomicrobiales > DEV007 > Arctic95D-9. The sequence continues at coordinate 11,276 of JABSSQ010000353.1, forward strand.
GGGGTGAAGCGGAGAGTGGTTGCTTGGTTCAGTTGGTCGAGATCCGATGAGTTTGACCCTACGGAATCGGCATTGTGCCGCTGGCCGCTTTCGGTTATCTTTCTCCCATGAAAACACAAGCGGGATGGGCGGCGGCCTTGTTCGCTGCCATGGCGTTGCCAGTGCACGCCGACATCGTGTCGAAGACGGTGAAGTCGGTGAACGGCCAGGTGTCGACAGGGTATGTGCTCCAGGGTTCTCACAAGATGCGGGGGCTCGGGAAACGGAAGACCAGTGTTTCGGTGGTGCCGCGGGTCCAGGTGATTTCGGGATCGGGTGTCTCTGTCTCGACCCCGGCGGTCATCCCGGTGTTGCAGAATTCCCAGGTCCGGGCGAAGCCGCGTTTCGGCTACGGTTCGGATTACAAGAAGCAGGGTGGCAACCAGGGCGGTCAGAAAGTGGCTCCGCCGGTGAGTGCGGCTCCGGTGGTTCCGGTCGTGCCTCAGGTGACGACAACCGTGCCGGTCTTGCGCGCCCAGCCGGTTTACACTTACTTCCATCGTCCCCGCGAGTATTACCCGGTCTGGGGAGGTCGGGTGAGCTACGGTTACGGAGGCTAGTACGGCTCCACGAGATTTCACGGGCATTCCTGCCGACCGCCGGTGCGGCTGTCCTATCGAAACGCGCCGTTCGCGTTCAGCTTCGGCTGGTAGCCTGCGAATCCGTTCTGATTGATCTTAGAATCGCTCGGGTACGAAGCTGCGATCTTTCAGGATCACTTCGTCACTGATCCCATTCGATTTCTGCAGCGGAGGCAGTATGACTTCCTCATCCGGCACGTGCTCGTAAGGGATCTGGTCGAGCAGGTGAGAAATACAGTTCAGTCTCGCCTTCTTCTTGTTGTCCGAGTGCACGAGATGCCAGGGAGCGTGTCTCGTGTCGGTGACGTTAAACATGCGTTCGTAAGCTCTTGAGTAATCGTACCAGTGGTCGCGAGCTTTCACGTCCATGGGGCTGAGCTTCCAGTGTTTTGCCGGATTGTTGATGCGCGATTCAAAACGCTTCAGTTGTTCGTCGGGACTGACGACGAGGAAGTACTTGATGAGGATGATGCCGGCACGCACGAGGGCCTTCTCCCAGCCAGGGCAGGCGAGCAGGAACTCTTCGTATTCCTCCTGCGAGCAGAATCCCATGACCGGCTCGACGCCGGCACGGTTGTACCAGCTCCGATCAAAGATCACGATTTCCCCGGCGGAGGGGAGATGCTGAGTGTAGCGCTGAAAGTAAAACTGGGTTTTTTCGCGATCGCTCGGAGCGGGCAACGCGACGACGCGGAAGACGCGGGAGCTCACCTTTTCGGTGATGCGACGAATGACCCCGCCTTTGCCGGCCGTATCCCTGCCTTCAAAAATGACGAGAACCTTGAGGCCTTTGTGAACCACCCAGTCCTGGAGGTGAGCCAATTCTGTCTGGAGACGAGCCAGTTCCTTCTCGTATTCCTTGTTCGACAGTTTCTTTTCGTCGTCATCGCTCATGATGACGAGAGCCTAACGAAGCGGCCCAAGGTGGGCCAGCGAAATCGGTTCAAGAGCAACTCGTGAGTCCTACCGTTTCCCCAACTCGGTCAGCCGGGCGATCTGCTTGGCGAGCAGATCGAACTCGAGATTCACGCGGGACCCTTTTTCGACCGACTTCAGGCTGGTGACTTCGTGAGTGTGAGGAATGATCCAGAGGGTGAAAGAATCTTCCTTCAATTCAGCGACGGTCAGGCTGATACCGTTCACGCAGACAGATCCCTTGGAAACCATGAGGTGAGCGAATTCCTTCGGCAGGGCCACGGTGAACTGGTGGTCCTGTCCAACCTGTTCGTAAGCGAGCACTTCGGCGCAGGCGTCGACGTGACCCTGAACAAAGTGACCACTGAGGCGGTCGCCGATACGGAGAGAGCGTTCGAGATTGACGGGGGAGCCTTCGCTCAAGTCGCCGAGATTGGTGAGGCGCAGGGTTTCGTGAAGCAAGTCAAAGCGCATCGCTCCGTCGGCCACTTCGGTGACGGTGAGGCAGGCGCCGTTGGTGGCAACGCTTTCGCCGAGTTCGACTTCATCTGTGAAGGTCGAGTGCACCCAGAGTTCCGCCCCGGTTTCCACCGGTTTGATTCGGGCCACTTCTCCGCATTCTTCCACGATTCCTGTGAACATGGCGAACAGTAGCACACGCTGAAGGCGGGCGACGAAAAAATGCCGGGCGCTACTGAATGGGGTCCAGCAAACGGGAGCACTTCACCGCGAACCGGAAAGGAAAGGATTTCTCGGTGAGGTCATTGGCGTCGAGGAGGCGGCTGGCTTCGAAGTCATCGAGGAACATCTGCTCGACCTCCCCGTTGAATTCCTCGTCGTCGAAAATCATGGTGATCTCAAAGTTCAGGCGAAAGGAGCGGTTGTCGAAGTTGGCCGTGCCGATAGTGCTGTAGCGGTCGTCGACCAGCATGGCTTTCTCGTGGAGAAAGCCCCCGCCGTAGCGGTAGATCTTGATGCCGGCTTTCTCAGCAGTGGGTAGGTAGGAGAAAGATGAGAGGTAAACAAGGAGGTGGTCAGGGTCTTCGGGTAGGAGAATGCGCACATCGACTCCGCGAAGCGCGGCGAGCTGAAGGGCGCTCAGAATCTGTTCATCGGGAACAAAGTAAGGCGACGCGATCCAGAGTCGTTCCCGGGCCGAGTTGATGAAATGGAGGAAGAACAGGGTGCAGGATTCCTGTTCGTCGGAGGGACCGGTCGGCAGGCAGAGAGCCGCCATGTCGCCCTCTTCTGATTTTTGGGCGGTCCAGTTCAGTTCCGGGATTTCGTTGGCGGCCCAGTTCCAGTCTTCGATGAAAGCGACCTGGGTCGCAAGGACGACCGGTCCGGTGAACTTGACGTGGGTGTCGCGCCAGTGTCCGAATTCTTCGCTGAGTCCGAGGTACTCATCTCCCACATTGTGTCCGCCGACGAATCCGGTTTTCCCGTCGATCACGACCACTTTCCGGTGATTGCGAAAGTTCAGTTGGAAACGGTTGGTGTGACCCTGCCGCGTGTTGAAGGGGCGGATGTCGATGCCGCTCTTTCGGCACTCATTGAGCCAGCTGGCGGGTAGCTGGTAGCTGCCGATTTCGTCGTAGATGAAGTAGACGCGTACCCCGGCGGCGGCCCGCTCGAGCAGTGCTTCGCGGAGGCGGTTCCCGAGACTGTCGTTCCTGATGATATAGAACTGGACGAGGATATAGTCTTCCGCTTCTGCGATGCTTTCGATGATCGAACCGAAGGTGGCCTCACCGTCGATGAGAAGTTCCGCGTCGTTGAACCGGGTGTAGGGCAGGCGAGCGATGCGTTCTTCGGTGGTGAAGTCCGCTTCATCCGAGTGAAGGAGGAAACCGTCCTCGATCAGCTTTGGATATGTCTGCTTGATTACAGGGTCGAGATTGGCAAATTCGGCCTGCCTCGCACTAACGTAGCCGTTAAAGCTGCTCTGTCCGAAGACCCAGTAGGCCGGCACCGCAACGTAGGGCATCGTATTGAGTGAGATAATCCAGGCAATGGTCCCCTGCGGGGTGCGGGTTTCGAAGAGGGCCTTCACCGAGGTGAGGGCTCCGAGGGCATGAGCCAAGACCACGAAGCCGGTAACGAGTGCGCGACGGTTCTTTCCAGCCCGGGCGAACCACTTTTTTGACACGGCGAACCGGCTTCTTGGGGGGGGCTCGAATTCATCCATGAATCTACAGCTGTACCATAAGGTCTGAGAAGGGTCGCGCCTTTTGTGGCTTTGTTCCTCCGGGATTGAGAAATCAGGCGGTTTGGGGTAGACTCCACGTCCCCTTCCGAATACCGATCTCACGAGAGCAGGTATCCCGAGGCTCTGGGGGTTTGAGCTTTGATATGACGTTGGTTAACCATGAGTTTTCTAAGAGGGCAGCGTTGAGCGTTTTCGCGGGTGCTTGTGCCTTGCTGGCGTTTTCCGTCGTCCGTGCTGATGTGGTGGTTCTTAAGAACAGCGACCGAATTTCCGGTGATATTCTGGAGCGGGGAGCTGAGCAGGTGACTGTGTCGACTTCCTACGCGGGGCCGATTTCGATTCCGCGTTCCGAAATCAGCCGGATCGAGTCAGGAGCCGCTCCAAAGCCTGTTGTTGTGGATAAGGCGGTGCCGGTGAACCATGTCATCGATATCGACGGCAAGGAGTTGATCGAAGACGCGGCGCTGGATGCGGCTGAGATGGAGGAAAAGAGGGAATGGTCGGGTTCCGTCAATCTGGCCGTCAAACTGGAAGGCGGCCGGAGCGACGGGGAGCGGGAAATTGACGGGGACTTCCGGACGCGTTGGGAACGCGGGAGGCAGAGGTTTCGCATGTCGGGTCAGGTCGAGTATGACACAACAGACCGAAATGCCACCAAGCAGGACTGGATGATCGTTCCCAAATACGACCATTTTTTCACTGATCGGGCTTACTGGTCGCTTTCATACGCGGCCAAGCAGGAGAAGTATGAGGGATTGAATCTAAGACAGACGATTGGCCCGGCCCTGGGTTATGAGTTCTTTTCGAATGAGAAAAATGAACTCATCAGTGAGGTTGGAATCTACTACACGACCGAGGATTACACCGGTGGCAACCACACCAGTTATGCCGCGCCCGGTTGGCATCTCGAATACAGACGCAAGGTCTGGCAGGACAAGTTTGAGTTTTATCATCGCCACTTTTTATTCGTGAGATCGGATGATGCCGGTCAGAAAATCTGGCACTCATGGACCGGTTTCAAGTTTCCCATCTACGAAGGTCTCAACCTGAGCACCGAGCTTGAGCTGGATTACGACGACATTACCTTGAATCGTAGTTCGAACCTCGAAGAAACGTTCCGTTTGAAGTTCGGCTACGATTGGTGATCTGATAGGTTTTCGGGGTGGAATAGTCAGGTTGAGACGTTTTTGCATCGTCGCCGTTCCTTTCCACACTAGAGCCCTGAGGGGTCTCGTAGCGGGGATGTCCATCCCGAGAAGTGAGCAGGGGTTGCTTCCCAATTTTTAATCTTCGGCACGATAGTGGGCGCTGCGTTTGGAGTCTGAGCGATACTCGTGTTCTATTAGTGGTTTTCATTTCTCTCGAGATCCCCTAACGTAATCTTAGCGGATACATGGTAAGACGATTGTTATCAGCGCTGTTTGTTTCGATTGCGATTTGGGGGGGATGGATTCTTGGTCAAGGCGAAGAGTCCGGCCGAGATGCGGAAATTGAGCAGTTGAAGAGTCGCGTTTCAGAGCTCGAGGGTGACGAATCCATTCCTGAAGCAACGAGGAACTCGGAGGTTTCGAGCCTCCAGCAGGCGATTGCTTTCCTGGAGAAGGCGAGTGAGTTCGAGGCCACGGAAGGCGAGTACAAGGAAGCCCTCGCCAATGGTGCCCGGGACATCAACCGGATGCAGGCGGAAGAAACGGCCCTTGAAGAATCGCTCAAGGAGTCACGGGTTCCTCCGAACCTGACCAAGGATTCGGACATGTCCTTGATCGAGTCTGCGATCTCGCAAGAGCAAGTCACCCTTACGGATGCCAGGTCTGAGTTAAGTTCAATTTCCGCGAGTATTGCCGAGAACAAGGCTAGCCCGACCACGATCCGCGATCGATTGATCGCGGTTCGAGCTGAGATCGTTGAGGTGGAGTCGATGCTGAGTAAGGAGGAAGCGAAGAACGACCAGGCCGAGCCGACCACGAAGCAGGTGGTGCTGAAGGCGCAGCGGGACAGCTTGTTGGCGGAGAGCTCCATGCTCGAGCAGGAGAGCCTCAGTTACGAAATTCGCATGGCGAAGTCGGGCGCTGCTAAGGCCCTGGCCGAGAAGCGGGTCGAGGTCGTCTATGACCGGATCGGTTCGCTCCAGAATTTGGCTAATGTCAGGCTGGTCAGCGAAGTTGACCGCGCCGAAGCGTTGTTCCGAAGAGTCCAGCAGTTGGCTCCGGAAGCCGATGACTCGGTGGCTAAGCTGATTTCGCAGCTCGAGGTCCTCATTAAGGAGACTCGCAACATTTCGACGAAGCTGGAATCGATAGCCACCCGGCTTCAAGAGCGGGAAGCCCTGCTGCGAAGCATCACAGCTGACTTCGACAGCGTGCAGCAACAGACGGAAGTCGGTGGGCTTCAGGGCACCTTTGCCGGGGTTCTCCTTGAGAAACGCAGAACGCTGCCGGGCGCATTGGAAGAGCGGCAGTTGATTCGCCAGATTCGTCAGGACCTGACCGCGGCCCAACGATCACTCTACTACCTCGAGAGTCATGTGAACGACGACACTGAGCAGGTGGTTGAAGATGCCGCCCAGATGGCGGGGCAGGGTTCTGAAGAAACGGAGAAGCTAAGGGAAGAGGCCGGTGAACTGCGGGATACCCGCGATCAGTTGAGCCAGGACCTCATCGCCAACTTCCGTCGGCTTGTTCGTGAGTTGGGTGAACTGGATCTGATCGAGCAGCAGATTGACCAGGAAAGCGCCAAGTACCGCGACTTTCTCGCCGAGCAATTGTTCTGGGTGCGAAGCTCTCCGGTTATCAACGGCGATTCCTTTAAGGGAGTTCCGTCAGCGTTTGGGTGGATCCTCGGGCCGGAGCGATGGAAAGAGTTTGCCCAGCAGATCGCCGTCATTCCGCTGTGGTATCACGTGCTGCTGCTGACGTTGGTTGCCGCTTTATTTGCGGGGCGTAGAAAATTCCACGAAGAGCTGGAGAAGGCTGGAAAACGCACTCGGCAGATTTCGACGGACAAGTATGCCAATACGGTCACGGCATTTTTCATGACCATCTTCCTCGCGCTACCGCTACCGCTGCTGCTCGCAGGTTTGGGTGTGGGGCTCAGGAATCACCCCGAGGCGACCGAATGGGGATTCGCGCTCGGGACAGCATCTCTCAATATCGGGCTGTTCCTCATGTTCGCTTTTTTCACTCGCGAGATCGCCCGGGAAAAGGGGCTGGGCGATTACCATTTCAAGTGGGAGCGATCGAGGCGCGAGCGGGTCTATCTATTGTTCCGCAGGCTACTCCCGATTTACATTCCTCTCAGCCTGATCGTGTGCCTCGTCCAAGTGGGCAGTAATACTGACTTCTTCGACAGCCTTGGCAGACTGGCGGCAATCTTCGGAAGTCTGGCCGTAGGAGCTGTCTTCGTCTACTTCTCGAGAACACGGGAGGAAGACGAGACAGGGAGTGAGCGGTCGAAGATCCCGTTCTTCAGCTCCAAAGCAATATTCTGGCTGAACATTGTTGTGACCACCGGCCTGGTCGTTTTGCTGCTAATCGGATACGTCGTGACGGCATTGCTCTTGTTCGGGCAACTCCAGCTGACGGTCATTGTCATCTACATGGCCTTTGTCGTCCATGCCATGGTCCTGCGCTGGTTTGAGATCAAGGAACGCCGCCTCGCCCTGGCCGAGGCGATTGCGCGGCGTCGCAAGCGACTCGAGGCGGCAGCAGCAGAGGAAGATGATGAACCCAACGAGTCGGAGGAAACGCTCGTCATCGAAGCTGAAAAGGAGCAACGCCTGGATCTCGTCGAGGTGGGCGAGCAGACAAGAAACGTGATTGGCTTTCTTGTCGGGGTGGGACTTCTCATCGTGCTGTGGTACGTCTGGACGGAGTTGGTGCCCGTTCTGAAGGTGCTCGACAATGTCCAGATTATTGGCGAGCTGAGCATCGCTGACCTGGCGGTCATCGTGCTGGTCATCGCGGTGACTATTTCAATCACGAAAAATCTTCCCGGCCTGCTCGAGATGCTGGTGCTGCGCCGCCTCGATGTGATACCGGGGACCCGAGCGGCTATATTCACGCTCTCCAAGTACGTCGTGATCGCTACCGGGGCGATTGTCCTGTTCCGTTACATCGGGGTAGACTGGTCCCAGTTTGGTTGGATTGCTGCTGCGCTCAGTGTGGGACTCGGTTTCGGTCTCCAGGAAGTGGTGGCGAATTTTATCTGCGGAATCATTCTCCTGTTCGAGCGACCCATCCGGGTTGGTGATGTGGTCTCGGTAGCTGGGGTCAGCGGGGCGGTTTCCAAGATCCAGATGCGGGCAACCACCATCGTCAATTTTGACCGCGAGGAATTCGTCGTCCCGAACAAGGAGTTTATCACAGGTTCATTGATCAACATGACCCTGAGCAGTCCCATCAACCGGTTGATGATTCCGGTGGGAGTGGCCTACGGCAGCGACACTGAGGAAGTGCTGCGCATCCTCAGTGAAGTGGCTCACAGTGTGGAGGACGTGATGGAGGATCCGTCACCGGTCATCACCTTCGAAGCGTTTGGTGATAGTTCTCTCGATTTTATGATTCGAGTCTTTCTTCCCTCGCGGGAGAATCGCCTCGGAGTGATCACGGAACTCCACCGCGAGATTAATGACCGGTTTGCCGAGGCGGGCATCGAGATTCCGTTCCCGCAGAGGGACCTTCATCTTCGAAGTATCGATGAGGATGTTAAGTTCGGAAAAGGGGAGGCGTGATTTTAAGTCGATTCCGCTAGTCTCCTCTTTTGAATGAGCTAGCGTTCCCGAAGTGATGATTGAGCCTCCTGTTTTAGAAGAGGAAGCGGTGCTGGAAGTGAAGGAACTGCGGCGTTCATTCCGCAGCGTTACCGCCGTTGATGGATTGAGTTTCTCGGTGAACCCGGGGGAGATCTACGGCTTCCTCGGCGTGAACGGCGCGGGCAAGACGACCACGATTCGCATGCTCATGGGAATTATTGCCCCTGACAGTGGTACGATCAGCCTGCACGGTGAGACTTCGAAGCGAACCACGCTGAAACAGAAGCAGAAGATCGGATACGTTTCCCAGGAGCAGAATTTCTACCCATGGATGACGGCAGAGATGCTCGGTAAATTTGTCGGGGGGCTCTATCCGACCTGGGACAGTGACGAATACAAGCGCCTCCTCGAGGTGCTGGAAGTGCCCAAGAATCGAAAAGTGTCAGGATTGTCAGGAGGCATGCGGATAAAGCTGGCGCTGGCACTCGCGATTGCGCCACGACCTCCGCTCCTGATTCTCGACGAGCCCACCGCGGGGCTGGATCCCGTGGCTCGCCGCGAGTTTCTTGAGATTATCACTCACCAGGCCCGCGAGTACGGGCGGACCACTTTCTTTTCCACTCACCTGCTCGACGAGGTGGAGCGCGCCGCCGATCGAGTGGGCATCATTCATCGGGGCCGAAAGCGATTTGAAGGAAAGCTCAGTGAGTTGCGCGAGAGAGTCCGGCGGATTGAATTGGTGCCGGGACAACCCCTGCCGATGGGATTTGAGATCTGGCGTGAGTTTGACGTCGAAGGTGTCGGAGAAGAATCCGTCCGCCCCGTCATCGTGGATGCGGGTGCCGAAGCCTGGGAGGCATCCGGCGTGAAGGGCGAGCGTCTCTCGTTGGACGATATTTTCATCGCCTGCGTCGGCATCTCGACAACGCGGATTTGATGAACCGGGTGCTGATAGCAAAGGAAATGCGGCAGCACGGCACGTGGTTCGTGCTGCTGACGTTGTTTTCCTGGGGGCTGACTCTCATCGTGATGGGGGCGATTGCGGCGACCGGCAGTACGGCCGGGGCCTTTGCCAATGTAGGAACGAGCCTGAGCTATTTCCTCCCGCTGCCGTTGTACGTGGTCTGCCACTTGCTGGTCGCGGTGGATTTTCGGCAGAAAGCTCAGCTCTTTCTCGAGGGTTTGCCGCTGCCCCGCTGGCGGGCCGTAGCTGTCAAGGCGGTGATCGCCCTGGTGGTCGCCGCTGCCATGGCAGCAGGGCTCGTCTTGATGGGAATCTGGCGGGCCGGCGGAAGCGAGGTGCTGACCTCGACTTTCCTTTATATCCTTTTCTCCTCGGCAATCCTGTGGGCCTGGTTCCTGACCGGGTTCTTTTTCATGGTGTCGTTCCTGGGGCGTTACCGACTCATCATCATGCTGACGATCGGGTTTACCCTGATGTGGCTGGCGGTCGACAGCCGGGTGCCGTTGAGTGATTTTCCGCCGTTCGCGCTGATGCACCGCTTCGGATTCGAGCGGGAGGTCTGGCCGGTGTCCGCCCTGACCTGGACGGGTGGTTTAGTGGCTCTGTTCTTCACCCTGTCCATGATTCTCGGCCTTGTCCGCGAAGGTTCCGTCGCGGCCATGTTGGGTGAGTCGATGTCCTACCGCGAAAAGATGATGATCGGAGCCTGCGTAGTGGCAGCGCTGATCGCCGTTTCCCTTTGGGACGAACCTGCCGCGGAACCTTTCTCCGTGCCGGGGGCAGTCGAGGAGGAGCGAGGCGGGATTCGAGTGTTTTTCTCGCCCGAAGATCTCGACCGGCCCGTCGATGAAGATATCGCCCTGGCCAACTATCTCGCAAACCGCCTGCTCGAGAAGGTGACCTGGCTGGGGATCGAACCTGAGGAGTTTCCTGACATTTACGTTATCGAGACCTCGGGACTTGAGGAGGAGAAGATAGAGTTTGAAGAGGTGGAAGGGGAACCGGTCACTCTCATGTATGCGGGTTATCGGGAGGAAGGATTCTCCAGGGGACAGTTGCTCGCCTACACCATGAGCATGTCGCTCGACACCTATTCACTGGGTCGAGTCGGAATGGAACACCGTTGGTGGATCGTATGCGGTTTCGAAGGGTTGTGGGAGCTGGAGGAAGCCGATGAAGAGACGATCGCAGCGCGCGAGAAAATGGCCTACGAAACCATCGAGGAATACGGCTTCTCTGTGGAACAGTTGTTGGGGAGAGCAGCGTTTCGGGATGCGGCCGGCTGGCGCGAGGCCGACTCGGTCGCCTGGATGGGATTTCGATTTTTGAAGGAGGAAATCGGCGAGGAGAAGCTGCAGGCGCTGGGGCAGCGGACGGTCGTTCAGAAGGTTGACCGCGTCGATTCGAGAGCGGTGATCTGGGACGCCATGCACCCGGTGAAGGGTACGTTTGAAAAGGTGACCGGCCTCACCCTCGAAGAATTTGTCGAAGGGACCAAGGCCTACATCCAGGAGCATGCTCCGGAGGAGAGTGAAGGAGAGGAGGAGGCGTCATGACTCGATTCCGTGCTCTTCTCTGGAAAGAATGGATTGCATTGCGACCTTTTACGGCGCTGCTGGGTGTCCTGTTCTGCATTGGCCTGGTCGCGACTTTTGCCACTGAATTCGTGGATCAAAAACCGTTCTGGTTCAACTGCGTGGTCGAGCATGGAACCATCACCTGGGTGACGTTTGTGCTGTGCGTGGTGGTGTCGTTAGGTTTGTTGGTCAGGGAAAAGGATGAGGGGACGTTGACCTACCTCGACGCGCTGCCGGTCTCACGAAGCCAGGTCTTTCTCGCCAAGTGGATCATGGCCCTGGTCTCGATCAACGCGCTCAACCTGCTCTGGTTTGGCGAGGCATTGATCTATGAGTTTATTTCACGAACGAGTGACGCTCCCGAGCTGTCGTGGCGTTCGGTCGGGATGGTGATGTTTCTCACCTTTTTCCAGTCGGCATTCTTTATCACCATCCTGGTAGCGCTATCATTCCTGAGGCGGTGGGCTTTGCTGGTTCTCGCCATGTTGTATTGGCTTCTGACGGGACTGGAAAACTTTCAGGTGCCCTACGCCGAGTTGCTGGATCCGTTCATGCTGATTGAGCCGCCCGCGGATCCGGAAGACGTCTGGGTCCTGCCAAAAACCCAGTTGATTGTGCTGAGTGTGGTCGGAGCGGGTGCGTGGATGTTTGCCTGCGGGGTATTCTCGATTCGTGGAGGCGGCACCTCAAAGATCTTGAAGCAGTTTCTTGAATCGTGGTTCGGCAAACTGGTCTGGGGGAGCGCGCTGATATTGATCCCGGTGGTATGGCTCATCATCATGGCTTTCTCCTTCGACGAGGAAGACTATGCGGAAGCCTACGGGTCAAGACCGTCGCCGAGACAGGTTTCGGGGAAGGATGAACTTCTCACGGCAGAGACGGAGCGTTTTCAGTTCGTCTATCGACGCAAGTCAGAGAAGCGAATGAAGGCGGTGCTGGAGAAGGCGGACGAGACCTATGACGAGGTTGCTGAGTTCCTCAGGTTCCCCGAATCGATGCAGGGGGAAAAGATCACGGTCGATCTTTCCAGTCCGCTTGCGTCGCACAACGCAGGTCAGGCGTTCTGGAAAAAGATCCGGATGTTGCCACCGCAGAAGGGACAGTCGACCAAGGAGACAATTGCGATTCTCGGCCACGAGGTCACTCACGTGCTGATCGATCAGATGACGGACGGTCGCCTCGAAGAGAGCTTTGATGCAGCGAGGTGGTTTCACGAGGGATTGGCCAGCTACGTGGAGTTCCGGTTCTTCCGTCCTCCGAAGGCGAGCCATGGGTACGAGCGCTGGGTCGCTCTCGCATCGACCTGGGGCGAGGTGCATTTCAGAGAGATGGTTGAGAACGCGACTTTCTCGGCGGAACGTGATCCCTTTCTCGCCTACCCGGCCGGTTATGTCTGGGTGGAGGCCCTCGTGGATGTTTACGGAGATGAAGCCCCGATGAAAATCCTCATGGCGATCGGTCGTCCTGACGGACCGAGAAAGCTCTCCGGCATGGCCTTGTGGCGGGACGCCTGCCTCGCCGCCGACTTTGACCTGGAGCGGGTGCGGACACGCTTCCGCGCGCGCCTGAAGGAGCTGCGGGAGGAATACGAGGAGAAGTGCGAGAGCTACGTGGAACTGGTCGATGCCGAGGCCGAGCGAAAAGGGGGACGAGTGATCATCAGGCCGGAGTTTCCGGACGACTGGGATGAGGAAAGAAACAGTGAGCTGATCTGCCGGGTCCGTCCGCGAGCCATGTCGGCGCCGATGGAGTGGCGTTACAGCCGGATGAAAGACGGTCAGCCGTTCTCAGTGCCGGCGATCAGTTTCCTCGGTGCTGAACTGGAAGCCCAGATCGGTTGGGACACGAAGGACTGGGCCAAGCAGCCCGTGTTCGGCGAGTGGATGACCCTTAAGGTGGAAGAGGAAAAAGACGAGGAAGAGCCCGAAGCGGAAGAAGTTCAGGAAGACACTGAGAGCGAAGCTAAGAAGAAGTGACTTCTTAATCCTGCACCAGGAAAACCATGGCGAGGAGTCCGAGCAGGATCACGGCGAGAAGTGCGGTGACACCAATCGGGAAAGCCCCGCGTTTGGCTCGCTTGAAGAGCACATGACGTTCTTCTTCGATCTGTTCTTTGCTGTGCCCGGCCAGCATCCAGATCGGAGTCATCATGTGGCAAAGGATTCGGGCGGAACCTGATTCGAAGAAGTTGGAGGCTCCGGTCGCGATTTTGCCGACAAACAATTTGCCAGCGCTCTTGTTGAACTGGTTCAGCACCTTGTCGAAGAGCCCGTAGATGGCCGGGCCGGTCTTCCGGTAAAGGCAATCAAAGTCGAGATTGGTAGCACGAAGCTCGGCTGGATAAAGGCCGGCACGAAGCAAGAGGGTAAAGGCGAGACCGCTGAAGAGCAGGAGGGCAAGCTGGTCAGTGACGTGGCCCACGGTGTATGGCTCGTAGGTCGCCTCTGCGTAGGGCAGCATCGGGTAGATGGAGGAGTCCGGGAAGGTTCCGACGAAGATGCTCAGTCCGGCGATGATGCCCATGGCGAGGAGCTGGTTGAGCGGGGCTTCCTCGCAGCGGGTGCCGGAGTCCTTTGAGAAGAAGGCAAAGTAGCAAA
>JABSSQ010000354.1 GCA_013213905.1 Verrucomicrobiales bacterium
CGGCACTACCGCGGCGGCCACATTGGCTTCGAACCTCTTGCCATGAAAGGCGTGCCTCACAGCGGCATCTACACAGTTCGGGTGAAGGCTGCGGCCGTGGATCGCGATCACCCCTACGGAAACGCCCTCGACGACTTTCGCAATGGCGATCCGCTGGTGCTGGAGTTGGCCGCCGTCAATCGGGAAGGCAGTGTGACCAGCTCGGGAAGCGTCTCCGAATACCGCTCCGTCGCGCTCGAAGAACTCACCAGTGAGGAGCCGCAGTGGTTCGAGTGGGACGTGTATCTCGAGAAAGGTTTTGAGCCCGAGATCCGTTTCCGAAACGGAACCATGGCGACCAAGCGACTTGTCCGAATCATCAGCAGCAACGCGGCCGAGCATCCTGAAGTCGCCCCCTTCGCTGAGATGAAAGGAGGCACGGAGAAATCACATGGACTGCTCAAAGTCTACCGTGGACCCAAGCTGCGAATCTGGGAGATCCAGGTCGACGGCCCCCATGTCGAAGAATGGCCACCCGAGGGTCATCAGAAACTCTACGGCGACTTGAACCCGGAAGACTTGAACCCGGAAACGATCCCTCAGCGCCTTCGCGCTTTTGCTGAAGAGGCCTACCGCCGCCCGCTCGAGGACGGGGAACTGGCACCCATTGAAAATCTGGTGTCTACCAAACTTGAAGAGGGTCTCGAACCTCTCGAAGCGCTCCAGCTCGGTTTCCAGACCATTCTTGCCTCTCCCGGATTCATTTACCTGGCGGAAGGGGAAGGCGAACTGGACGCCTGGCCGCTGGCTTCCCGCCTCGCCTATTTTCTCTGGTCATCCACACCAGACCGGGAACTCTTGAAGGCGGCCCAATCCGGCAAACTCTCGGATCCCGAAGAGCTGAATCGCCAGGTGGATCGCATGCTGGCCGATCCGAAGTCGGAGCGATTCGTGTCGCACTTTATTCGCCGCTGGCTCGGCCTCGACAGCATCGGAGAAATGCCGGTTTCCGGGGAATTCCGTGAATACTACCGCAACAACCTGGAGACGGCGATGCGATTGGAGACCGAGTCCTTCTTCCGCCACATACTCGACGAGAACCTGCCACCCTCAGAGTTTCTGACCGCGGACTACTCCTTTCTCAATCGCGAGCTGGGGATGCACTATGGAATCGAAGGCCTCGAAGGCAGCCACATGCGCCAGGTTTCCCTGGAAGGTTCCGGCCGCCGCGGTTTGACGAGCCAGGCCCTCTTCCTGACTGCCTCAGCCAACGGTGTTGATACCTCGCCGGTGGTTCGCGGAATCTATGTCCTGGAGAAAGTGTTAGGCTACACGCCACCGCCACCGCCGCCGGACGTGCCGGAGTTGGATCCCGACATCACCGGGGCGACCTCCCTTCGCGAAGAGCTGGCGAAGCACCGCGAAGCGACCAGTTGTGCCGAGTGCCATCGCAAGATCGATCCGCTCGGTTTTGCCCTGGAAAACTACGATGCGATTGGATCGTGGCGCGACGACTACCGCCGAGGAAACCCGGTTGATGCTTCGGGCAAATTGCCGAGCGGTGATGAGTTTCAGGGGCCATCTGAATTCCGCGACCTCATGATCGGTCGCAGCGATGAGTTCACCAAGTGCCTCGCTGAAAAACTGCTCACTTACTCGCTCGGCCGCGAACTCGAGTTCGGTGACCGCGAAGTGGTCGAGCACATGCTGGCCAAACTGGAGGCTGAAGACGGCGGTCTCAAGGATCTCGTCAAGGCGGTGGTTTTGAGCGAGTCGTTTGGAAAGAATTGATGCTCCACCTTGAGACAAGCAGCGGCTAATCGACAATGGTCGCCGCTCCTCGTTAGGCTCCCGGTATGAAACTTCGTGCTTCTATCGTTGCGATCGGGCTGTCTCTGACGGCAACGGCGTTCGCAGACACCCGGCCCAATGTCCTCATCATCCTCGCGGATGACATGGGCTATTCCGATCTGGGATGCATGGGGTCTGAAATTGAGACGCCCCACCTCGATCGCCTCGCCGAAAACGGTGTTATCTTCACTCAGGCCTACAACACCTCCAAGTGCTTCACCACCCGCGCCTGCCTGCTCACCGGCAAATGGTATCAGGAGACCGATCGCGATTTCAACAACACCACCACCCTTGGCGAAGCCCTGAAACCGGTCGGCTACCACACCCTGTGGTCCGGCAAACATCACGCCACCTTTGATCCGAGAACCCGCGGGTTTGACCGATTCTATGGATTCCTCGGCGGAGCCATCAATTGCTGGAATCCCGGCAATGCCCCGGCTCCCGGCGCGGCTGATCCAGCACGGATTGAGCACTACCAGTGGATCCTCGACGAAGATGAAATCACCGACGCCTTCATTCCGGATCGCGCAGACTGGTATGCGACCGACGTCTTTACCGACAAGAGTCTCGAATGGCTGGAGGAAACCGCGGATGACGACCAGCCCTTCTTTCTCTATCTCGCCTACAACGCGCCTCATTGGCCCCTGCATGCCCCCGAGGATAGCGTCGCCAAAGTGCGGGGGCGCTATGATGCCGGTTACGATGCGATTCGGGAGGGACGGTATCAACGCCAAATCGAATCAGGATTGTTTGATCCGGAAATCGCCCCACTCTCGCCCGTTGACTACGATCAGCCCTGGGAGTCGCTTTCCCCTGAACTGAAGCAGCGACGTATCACCCAGATGGAAGTCTACGCCGCAATGGTGGAGCGAATGGATGACAACATTGGTCGGGTCATTGAACTGCTGGAGGAACAAGGTCGGCTCGACAACACCCTCATTTTCTTCCTGAGCGACAACGGCGCCTGCACCACCGATGCGGCGCACCGCGTCGACAACTATCGGGACGATGTACCGATCGGCGGTGTCGACAGTTACGAGGCCTACCACCAGGGTTGGGCCAACGTCAGCAACACACCGCTACGCAACTTCAAAACCAAGAGCCACGAAGGCGGCATCGCCACCTCGATGATCGCCCATTGGCCCAAGGGCATTGAATCACCCGGTCGCATCTGTCGTGAACCGGTTCACCTGGTCGACATCCCTCCAACCGTGGCCGCCTTGGCGAACGCGAAGAATCCCGCCAACGGCCAGGGCATCGATATCACCAAAGCTCTTCGCAATGACCCATTGGATCGCAAGGAGCCCCTGTATTGGGAATGGGGTAGCGGAAATGCCATTCGCCGCGGTGACATGAAGCTGGTGCGTCACAACAACGGCGATTGGGAACTTTATAATCTCGCCAAAGATCGCACCGAACTGAACGATCTGGCGAGTGAGATGCCGGAACTGGTTTC
>JABSSQ010000355.1 GCA_013213905.1 Verrucomicrobiales bacterium
CGTCGTCCTCGTCGTCCTCAACGTCCTCAACGTCCTCAACGTCCTCAACGTCCTCAACGTCCTCAACGTCCTCAACGTCCTCAACGTCCTCAACGGGCGGGAACTCTAGTCCTTCGATTGCTTCGAAAGCTTCTGAAGGGACTTCGAAAATCTCATCCTCTGGTCGTTCAGGGGGCATAGAGCAAAGATTTTTTGGGATGATTTGCGTTCAAGGCAACTACAATTTCTGGCTCAAAAAGGGTTTATTTGGATAGCCTGCCTATCCCTTTGATTAGCGTTTGAGCCCAGATTTCAGGGGTGTACTGTTTGGAGAGTTCAAAGCTCCTGTCCGCCATTCTCGCCAGAGCATGGGTGGGAGTTTTGTGGATCCATACCATCGAGTCGGTCAGTTCCTGTATGTTCCCCGGTGTGAACCTCAGCCCATTAACTTCCTGTTCTATCAAGTGGTGACCTGAGCCACATGCCTTAGAGCAGATCAATGGTAGCCCAGAAGCGGCGGCTTCCTGGAGAACGACTCCCCATGGTTCATATTGACTTGGAAGTATGAAACAATTCGCTTCAACCATAATTTCGGGCAGGTCAGATGGTTGAATGAAGCCAGCATTCGTGGCATTTGAGCAATTGATTCGGCTGTCAAGTGGGCCGGTGCCAGCGCACACGAGGTTCCATGGAGAGTCAACCTGCTCGCAGTACCGAGAGTAAGCTTCAAGAAGTGTTGGTATTCCCTTGATCTCGAGGTAGCGGCCGACGAAAAGAAAATAGGGGCTTTCATAGAGGTGGCGTGGTTGATAAGTGGCCTTTTCGCCAGCGTTTCGACTGGAGGCAAACCGCTTCCAGTCACAAGCATAGAGACCGGTCCAGCATGCGTCACCACGGTATCCCAGTCTTTCAGCCAGGATCTGCTGAGGCTTTCCGGGAACCCAAAGGATATCGATTGCGGGCTTGAGGTATAGCTTTGAAATCAAGCAGGCGATGCGTTGACGAAGGGATCCGGACCATTGCGTGTCGCAACCCGCAACTACTGGAACTCCATCCTTTTTGAATCTCTTGCAAATTCTTAAGTATGATCTATCGATCCAGCCTGAAACAAGAATGGCTTCGGGGTTAAATTCTGTAAGTTTCTGGTGAATCTCATCCTCCGAAGAAGCCCGTCCATTGTAGATGGGGCCCATATCTCCGAACTCTTCCGGATCGAACGGGGCGTTTGTGTCCGAGGGGTAGACATGGAGAACAAGTTCGTGTCCTTGCTCGCGCAAGAGTTTGAAGCAAGATGCGAAATAGGGAGAAAGACGAGTGTGAAGAATGGCAATTCGCATCGTTATTTAGAAGGGTGCTTCTTCGGAAAGAAGCTCTAATTTGCACCGCTCTCGTCCGAGTCTTGGGTGATCTTTGGATAGAAATCCAAAAGATGATCAAGCCTTAAGTAGTGATTCATTATTTCGGCTTCCAGAGGTGCCCTTTTCTTCCAGTGAGACATATCTAAAAGGGAGGAAACAGAGGCACTTGTTGTTTTTAATTTGCCTTTTCGGAGGTCCGATAGAATGGCGAAAGCCAAAAGCCCGATAATCTTTCTGATTGCGGTTAAAGTGGGGGCGTGCCTTATCCAGATCCCCATGTGGTGACTGACGCTTTTCGCGCGTATATCGTCAAGCGACCGACCGCTCGATGAAGCCATATGCCGGATGCGTAGAGCTGAAGAAGTCGTAACCTTATATCCTTCTCGTAGGGCTCGAATACAGAACTCTTCTTCCTCTCCCCAGCCCCCGATCCATTCGGCATAGCCACCGACCTTAAGGAATTTTTTCCGATCGAGTAGAGCAGAGCACCCAACAAAGCTCTTAACTTCAATTGAGTCCTTGTAAAGGAGCTGCTCAGGAATAGGACGGTTTCTCGAAGGTTCTTCCATGGGAATCGCGATAGCAATTCTGTCTGGTTCCGAATCCAGCGCTGAGACGATATCGTCAATTTTTCCTTCGATTGGGAAAGAGTCATCGTCCAATTGCAGCAAATAGGGGGTTTCAGCTTCGCGGGCAATCCTGTTTCGCCCGGACGCTTGTCCATGAGGCTCCGTGAGTCTCAGTAGTTTGGCGTTTGGGAGACCATCGATATGTCTTTCGCTGATGGGAGGCGAACTCCCGTCGTCAAGAATTAGAATCGGGGCTTCATCCAATCCGAATTGTTTTAATTGCCTCAACGTTTCCGCTAAGTCCTCAGGTCGGTCCTTGGTCGCGATGCTGACGGTGACTTGTGGGGAAGCTTTCAACTTCGAAGGGAAATGAATACAACTTACTTTTCGATGACGAATGTGAATCCGGCAGAAAATCTCAGGGTCTCAACTCTTCGGTAGAGAATACTTTGATTCAAAGCATCAGTGTGTGTGTGACCTCCCTGAATCCGACATTTGAGATACCACTTCAGCGAAAGTATTCTCAACTGAATTCGGATCAGTAGTCTGATCGGTGGACGGAAGATTCGTTTTGAGAAAATCGAATTGAATCTCACTATTGGTTCGATCATGCGGGCGCAGTGGTAATCGATTCCGAAAGCTTTGCTTGGAGCAATCCTGGTTAAGGTCATCTGGTTCTCAGAGGCGTAGTACTCAAGCGCCTTGTGTGAAAGATGGTTGTATGAGATTTCGTGGAATGACTCCATGAATGCGGCATAGCCTATGAACTTCCCCCCTTTCTTCAAAGTTCTCCCGACCTCTTTGAACGCAGCAGAAATATCTGGAATGTGCTCAGTAACAGAATTCATTATGACCAAATCAAAGCTATCGTCTGGGAACGGAAGCTTTTCAGCGGGAGCTTTAATGAGTTCACGATCTAACGCGAAAGGCTCAATTCCTATCCATTCAGCACCCAAAGCTTCGACAGAGGTTTGCAGTGGCCCGTGACCGCAACCAATATCAGCGACCTTCATTCCCGGCTCGACCAAATCCTCGAGGCGGTAAGCCGGGCTGCCTACGATGCTGCAGTTGGGACGGATATCCTCCAACGTCAAATTTCTCGTTCCTTCTCCCATACTGTGCTTCTCCCTAACAATGCGTCTCGATTATGTCTGCTAATTTGGCTGCCGGATCGTCCTTGAGTAGCCCCATTGCTCGTTTCCTCGCAGATTCTCCCAATTGTGTGGCGATCTCCCGCGAGTTCCAGGCCTCTTCCATTGCATGATCCAGTGAACTGACAGTGCATCCCGATGAAAGGAAACCGCATTCGCCGTGGTTAATCCACTCCCTGTGTCCGGCGACATCAGTAGCAACATTTGCTCGGCCTAATGACATTCCCTCAATTAAGGCTAGTGGCATCCCTTCGTACCTTGAAGGGAAGATCCCGAAAGCAGAGTCTTCCCAATGGGGTTTTAACTCATCCACATGACCGAGCAGATGAACACTTCCTTGAAGATTCTTGGAAGCGATAAGAGCTTTTATCCAACGTGAATTGCCTTCGCCTGCGATGGTCAGGGACACATTTCTTGTGCGCCACTTTTCAAGGCCGAGAACATCGAGAATTAAATCCTGACCTTTGTGAGAAGGGTCGATTCTCGCGACGTTCAGCAATTTCATCGCATCACCTTTCACAGGGCCGCAACTTACGGTGGTGTCGAATGAGGGAGGGTTAAAAATGATTTGCGCGTTTTTAAGTTCTTTTGCGATCTGGTTCTCGAACAGTTCGAGGTTCGCCTTCGAGACAAATATTGCTGCCTTCGCCTTGGTGAAAGCATTACCCACTTCCTCGAATAAGGGGTCTCTCGGCCAGGAAAACGGAGTGTTCAGCTGCGAGATGCCAATGTAGGGGATGCCTTTGGATTCGAGCGCCAACATCTCGGAGTAGGCTCCCCAGCAACTGGCCTGAGAAAGTACAGCTATATCGGCGCGCCACTGCGTCGCATGGCGCACGATGGGAGCGATGGCGGTTGGACTTTTTGGGCGAAATCGGCGGGACAGCCGGACGCCCGTATATCGTAGTTTATCGAGCGCATTCCACTGCGCAGTAATTCCCGATGCTTCGAGCTTGCTGCAGTTCTCAGGGGTTCGCATCTGCTCCGGCAACGTTGCGGCAACAGTGTGCCCTCTTCGAGTGAGTTCTTGTGCAGACTTGAACCAGAGAACTTCGCTGCCTGCCCATGCCGGTGAGCCGAGGGTGGATGTGAAAAGAATTCGAGCCATTTGTTCAGGCAGAGAGCATCTCTTCGAAGATTTTGATGTGACGTGAGGCGACAGCAGGCCAATCAAATTTCAATGCCTGTAGGCGAGCTTTTGATCTGGCATTTTTTCCGCGATCCAGAAGTTCGGCGATTGCTTCAACCCAGGTCGCTTCTGAAGAAGAATCGATGATCTTTGAGGATTGACTATCTAAGTAGTCGGCAATTCCGCCGTCAGAAGTGACGACAGGAACTCCACACGCCATCGCTTCGAGAACAACGTTGCAGACCGTACTCATCTTCAAAGGAAGAAGGAGTAGGTCCGCTTCTGAAATGAACTTCTTGTAGCCAGCATCGTCGAGCCACTTGATGACTTCAACATTTGGGTTCTGGCTGGCGAGAGATTCGAGTGTCTCGTCTCTTGAGAGTAAGCGGAACCGAAGTCGTGGAACTGAATCTAAAGACTGAATGGTTTTCACCAGGGTTTCAATATCTCGAGCATGGGTTCCGGCGAAAATGATGGTTTTCGTATCGGACACTGCCCGTTCGACAGGCCTGAAATAGTCGCAATCGACTCCGTGAGGCATCCATTCCGAGATGTTCCGGCCTACTGCCTTATTCCAGAATTCGGGCATAGTCGCGTCCATCGTCAGTATCTTTGAAGCGTACTCAAAGTGAGAATAATCCTGGATGAATGCATTCACATTGGTTTCGGGGTGGTGCAGCGTGAGCAGGACCTTGTGCCCCAGGCTACTGAGGAGAGGTCCCGATCGAAGGAATAGTTTTTCGCCATAAATGAAATGGTATATTCGAGGGGGGGATTTTTTGGCGTGTCTTATTAACGCTTCCTCTTGAATGCAATCGTATCGGGAATGCTCAAAGACTCCACAGGTTCGTGCCTTCCAGACAGTCCATGGGCGGAGGATGGTTTCCCCGGCCAAGTAAAGGTGTTGGGGTAGTTCCAGTGTTTTAGCATCAACAAAATCACAAATGCGGTCGTAACCTGATGGAGCCGCATGATGAGGGTATCGATAGCGCAGAAACGTGACGGGGTATGGGCACTGGACAACTCGCTCTCGAGGGACGGCCAGCGGGCATGAGTAGTCAGGTTTCTGCTGGATGAATTTCATTCCATGAATCTTTGCCGCCGTGAATCAGTTACGGCAGTATTGACGAAGAATTGAGCCGGCGGTGAGAGCCTGTTTTCGGACTTCCGGGATTCGTTGCTCTAGCTTGAGCCTTACTTCAGTGGCTTCGTTGACTAAGTGTTGAATCCTTTCTTTAAACGAATCCGGAGAGAGGTGATCTACGCCAATAACGTGGTCGCTGTGCCCAAAGATGTCGCGATTGATGCCCCAGGCTTTGATACTGTAGGCGATACTCAAGGTTGGGACCATCATCGAAAAAGCCGCAATAGTCGCATGCGTTCTGGCTCCTGCAAAGAGATCGCATTGTCCAATCACCCACTTGATCTCGGCTGCATTAAGTGTCCTTGGTAGAACGTTCAGAGGCACCTTTACCTCATCCTTTAACTGAAACAATATGTCAGCAAGAAGAGTGAAATCGTCTTGCTTGGAGTTGTTGTATTCAACGTGCGGTATAAGGAGTAAGGGACGATCCAGTGTTGAAGCTGCGAGGACAAGCCGCTTGCATTCGTTCCGCCAGTCAGAGTTAGAGCCTACGCATTCATTATTCTGGCCTCTGAATTTTCCGGCTAAGTCACTCAGGTTGATTCCAATTGAGCCGTCCTGAACCTCGAATCCCAGTTTCGTTGAAGATGGTTGAATAGGTTCCATGACGAAAGCCGGATCGCAGGTGCGATGAACGTTTTCCGTGATGCCCTTATCAGCGAGATACTCGAGGCTTTCATCTTCTCGAACGAAGATAGCTGAGAGCCGTTTGAGATGCTGGTACATTGATTCCGCGAACTGGGGATCCTTTTCGAATGGACCGACAGAGGCTCCCCAAAGTATTAGAGGCAGGTTTCGTTCGAGAAGGTAGTCATCTATCTCCATGAAGAGAGTTGGACGCCCATAATCGAGCGAATAGCAATCTCCGCCAACTTCCAGCGCTGCGATCGATCTTTCCAGGTAAGGGTAAAAATCCCAAGTGTGCGGTTTGAACTGAGTCTTCAGGAAGCGATTCGACTTCATCGCCCACCATTTTCGACTGAAGTGTCGCCCGTGATTTGAATTGGAAAAATTCTCGATTCCAAGGGAAGACAGGCAAGTCTCTTTCTGAAGTTGACTAGAGGTGACCCGGATGCCGAGATCGGCTCTTGTTTCAGAGCCAAATTCATGTTTTAGAACGGTCATCGTGCCGCGCGCAATCGCTTCGTTACCCCGGTTTCCGTGGGAAGCTTGGCCAACCATCAAGAATCGTTCTGGCATGGATATTTAGCGTGGTTGGGATTTAGACCTTCTGAGTCTCTTCAGCGTCGAGGCGGCGAGCTGCTTCACTCGAACAATAAACGCGCGACTACCACTGAGACAGAGAAGCCCGTGTGCGTTGCTGATGGGATGCATGCGATTGATGAAGACCTTGATGTCACTGGCAGTTTTGGCCTCAAGAAAGGCGTCATGGCTCTCTTGAGACATTCTGTACCGGAGCGAAAGCAAGCGCCTTCGCCTTTTATTCAGGTGTGAGAAGCCGGGTTCCATTCTTTTGTTAGGGTGCCAGTTCCCGTTCTGTTTTTCCATGTGCAGTCGATATGCCAGGCCATCTCTCCGATGGCGAAATCCGGCGTCCTGTGAGGCGATCGTGTCATCGATACTGATTCGTTCAAGGTGAATTCGATTTGCCTGCTTTGCGTGGTGGCATATGGCCTCAAGGTCCGGGTTTCGAGTGATGACCAGGTTTGTGCCCCGATGATCTTGCTCGTATTTCGGTAGCCATGCATCACCAATAGTGATGTCCGCCAACTCAGCCATAACATCGTCACAGAATTCACAGGCTTTGTATTTGAAGAAGCCCAATCCCCAGTTGCTTCCATAAAGATTTCGATTGCTCTCCGCTCTCTCAACGGTTTTCCCGTCAACCAGCCCGGTTGCCTTGACTCCGTAGTCGCTGGCTTTTTGACCTTCGATCTTACTTCTGAAATTAATGCTTTGAAGTTGTTTGGGTGTGATGTCGCATTGCCAGGCGAGCAATTCTGCAAAAGCAGTGCTTTTGAGATGTCCGCAAACTAACCCAACGGCATATACCATCCGTTCATGCAACTCCGGCATCTGTCGTGCAAGAAGACGTAGGCTCTTGATGAAGCAAGGTATGCCGACCACGGCAAATGTTAGCTTCTCATCGAGAAGCTGGCGGATCGTCTGGGAGTATTCAATCGGATAGTAGTGCGACCTCGAATTCCTCCGGACTTCCTCGGCAGAAGAAGATATCTGGAACCCGAAGAGAGGGCTTGAATCGGAATCCCTATCTATCGGGCCAACATGAACGATTCGATCAACAAGCCCCTGTTCCAGAAGTTCACACAGGATCCAAGATCCCATTCCTCCCGATGAGCCGTTAGTTCGAAAAGTGTCCTCTGAAACCCACCCCGCATACGTAGCGATATGGTATCCAATATGTTCGTCGAAAGAGGCGTGATTGGAGAAGAGTGCCTCGGCAAGTTGCGTTTCGTTTGGGTTTCCGTCAGCAAACGGACAGACTTTAGAGGCTTCTGCCTTGGGTGCGGAGTCTTCACTTGGATTCGCCTGATACTGTCCGAATTGATTCAAGGAAATTTGGATGGTTGGATCCGCAACTGCGCATCCGCCGCACCCCACACAGTAGCCCCCTGAAATCACCCGGGATATAGGATCGATGGTCTTTGTTTTAGAGTCAGGCATTCGGGACTTGGCAACTTGTTGCGAAGCAGGAGATGTTTTTGTGCCTCGTCTCAGATCTTCACGTGGTTCGGGTTGAAGTAAGTCAGCTTGCGAAAAAGTCTCGCCAGGAAGTTGGGGGACTGGATGGCCTCAGCCACATCTTGGTTCATTGGAACAAACTTATGACGGAATATAGCCAGGAGCCGGGCGAGGTACTGTATTGGGCGGGGAACTTTGGTCTCGCTGAGATATTGATAGACCAAGTCCGGGTGCCCTCCTTCAAAAGCAATTGGAGCCAGCCTGTTACGGCAATAAAATTCGTGGGTTAATGATCTTAGCTCGTTTTGATCGTGTTTGAGCTTGGGAATCGTTTGCAGGGTGTTCTCCTTAAGCATTCGCATTCGATCAATCAAATCCTGTGAGCTCTTTGCCCGCCTCGACCGGGAATCGGATCGGATCGTGTAGTTGCCGAAGATTTCGCCTGTGATCAACACTGGATAGCTCTCGACTAAGGGGAGAAGCATTTGAAGATTTTGAGAAGACCTGGGCTGATGAAAAATGCTCCTGCCGACGCTGTTTAAAAAAAACTCAGAGCGTGCCATGTGGCAGATTGGATGGAAGAAAGTTCTCAGAAACAAGAGCTCTTTAAATAGTTTGTCTGATAGGTGGGGTTTCGTATCAGAGGGAAGGGCGGCCCCTTCAAACTCACCTTCTGAATCAATGTAGAGAGCGGCGTTTGATCGGAGGAGCCCCACCTCGGGATGGGCATTTAAATGTTTGACTCTCTGCTCGATGGAATCGGTGGTTAACCAGTCATCCGGATCCGGCCAGGTCAAAAACTCACCTGTGAAATGTTTCAGACCAGTGTTGATCGCACCCGCAAGTCCGAGGTTGTCTTGGTTGATCACTTGGACGTCGTAACCTTCAGCTCTCAGCTGGGGCAAAGCCTTCTGAATGAGGTCTCCGGTTTGGTCGGTTGCGCCGTCGTTGACCAGGATGACTTCGAGGTTTTTATAGGTTTGTTCCGCAAGTGAGTTGAAGAATCGCTCGATGAAGCGTTCGACATTGTAGCAGGGAACAATAATGCTGACCAAGCCGCTTTGAAGTTTATCGGGGAGCATTGGGACGAGCGAGTTGAATGAGGCGCTGGCCTCCTGGGAATCTTAAAATGGCGCGAATCAAACGGTGTTCGGGGGCGAGTCGGTTCACTATGCCACGAAAGGAGACTGCTGTTCCGAGGATGAGCAGTGTGCTCGCGCCAATTGCCTGCAGGCTGATGGATTCGATCAGATGAGTAGCTGCTGAAGCTGCCGCGAAGACAAGAAGGGTGGATGAAATGACGAACGCTTCTCTTGTCCAAAAGAACTGACTGAGATGACGGGCGATAGCAAAGGTGGTTAAGCAATGAATCAGCGACGAAAGTGGGTATGCGAGAGCAATTCCCGCGATGCCCAGTGGTTTCAGTAAGGCTAGTATCAACCCGACCCTAACAACCGCCGCAATGCATTGGCTGATTACCATCCACCTGGCGCTTCCTTTGGCTCTCTGGATCACTCCCATTGGCCAGCAGATCGCCTGAAAAGCACCTCCCAATGAAAACCAGATCAAGAGCATTCCACCTGAAACGAACTCGCGGGAATACAGGAGATGCATCACGATAGGGGCAAATCCGATTAGGGCGACTAGGCCTGGAAGGGCCATCATTGCCGCGATCTCAGTTTGTTCGTTCACATATTGATTCACCTTCTGATTGTCGTCCGCGACTGTTGTCAGGCGGGGGTAGAAGTCGGTCATCATGGCATTCAGGATGTACCCCATGAAGATGCCCGAAACAGCCCATGCGCCCTGAAAAATCCCACCCTCATGCAACCCGAATTGATTGATGATAAGAGTCCTGACAAACAGGTCAATTCCAGAGTTGACCAGGGGGGAAAAAGTGAACGCCAGTCCGAGGTGGACGAGCGAGCCTGCATTGCTGAATACCTGCATCCAGGTTAGTGGGACTTTTTCAATTCTGATTTTTCTGGCATAAAGCCATGACACTAGGGTGTAAATTGCTGCAGTAGCAACGAGAACTGGAACGATTCCGTCTTCTCTTAGCCAGAGATATATGCCAACAGCAGCTATAGTTGAGAGAAGGCTGCTGATTACGCTGATTCGTGCGATGTCTCCGATCCGTCTTTTTCCTCTAATCAACGCTACCTGGCCGCCGGAGATAGCACCGAACAAGAGAGTGCTTCCGATGAACATGAAGGAAACGGCATGTCGGCTGTCTCCGAAGGTCCAGATGCTGAGAGGATATGAAAGAACAGCCGTGAGAAGCCAACCGCCAATGCCGGTAAGCCAGCAGAGGCGGCGCAGCGTTTGTGTTGTCTCTGCCAGTTGGTGTACGTCATCAGAGGCATCTGCCTTGGCGATATCTCGGACGCCACTTTGGTCGATCCCCAATTGGGCGATGGTGCGGATGAGTGTGGTTGCACCATGGAACAACCCGACCATTCCGATTCCGGATGGCCCAATTAAGAGGGCAACCAACTTAGTCCTGATGAGGCCAATCAGGTAGTTCGCCCCTTGCGACCCACCGATGATGGTCGTAGAGCGAAGGATTTGGGCATAGCTCGAATCCTTTGGAAGCGATTTGGGATTCATGTTCGCGGGCGAGGGTGTAACAAGATGCCTGAGAGAAGTCAGCTTCTATTGAGCTTCGATCTCGGAGATCGGCTTGTTTCGATAGGCGTATACCTTTTCCCCATACTGCTCGAAGTGGGCGAAGTCTACGGTGGACAGATAGAACGCCCTTGAACAGCCCATGATGATTCGATCGTGTAGTTCCACTACCAGGCTATCGGTTTTGGAAAGCCAGTCTCCGCCGGTTTCGAAGATTTCTTTCTCGGCACCTTCGATATCGATTTTCAATACATCGATGTGGGTTATCTCAAGGCGGTCCATGAGATCGTCGAGAGTAATGGTTTCAACGGTTGGGCCTTTGCCTGATGTGGGGGCGTCAGTTTCCGCAATAGAGAAACCCCAGTGCCCTGTGTTTCTATCTCGCAGGCTCCTGCGGCCGGTCGACGCAGCGATAGCCAACTGATGAGGGAAGATATTGGGATAAGGTTTGGAATTCTCCTTTAGCAGCCGAAAGTTTGATGGCTCCATCTCGATGGCATGAATAGCGGCTTCCGGGAATTGCTCCGCAAAAGCGATGGCGCTTGTTCCGATATTTGCTCCGGCATCGATAATGACGGTAGTTTTCAGGGATGAAATAAAAGCATATTCTCTTTCTATGAATGCTTCCTTCGCTACAGCCAGATCGCTGGTGCAAGTTCTCAGCTGAATCGAGACTCCTCCCACTTCTGTTGAGATAAGCTTCTCTTTGCCCGTCATACTGCTGGCGAAGAATTGCAAGGCATCACTAAAAGGGAGTAAGCCGTTAAAGTATTTCCACTTGTTTAGAAAATTTCGTATGCGGCCAAACATAATTTTGAAATCGGAACTGAGGAGTGTCGACTCGAATGAGTAAACTACTGATGCTGAGCTATTGAAGGCAGGAAAAGGTTCCGCACTGTTCTCGCTCCATGGGGGCTAAGGTGGACCGCATCTGAGAAGAAAATCCCGCCGTCATCGTAAAGGCGGCACAAACCGGACTCTTCGTCGATTAAGGCATTGGATAAGTCAATGAAGTGGACCCCTGGATCATTTGACTGAACTTCTATCGGTCGAATGCCTTTCCATTGGTCGATTACCTTATCTTGCGATGCCAATTCATTCGAAATTTCCTGGCCAAAGAATTGCGAGAGGAAGATGAGCCTTGGCACAGATTTGGTATGCTCAGGGATGCTTTTGAGTACATACACCTCACGGTCTATCTCTCTCAATGCGTCAATGGTTCTGCGTAAGTAATTTAGGAAATCGGGCTGATTGGTAGTTTTGGCAGTGTCTTGGTTTGTGTGCCCGTGCCATCGGCAAACTAGTAGTACGGATCCAACTTGGGAATCTTCAATATAATCGAATATCAGCTGATTGAATTCTGGCGTTTTGTCTCCAAAACTGTAGCGATTCGGATGGCTGTAGCCGAGCGCAGGCGCTGTTCCGGCATGCCATGCGACGGCTATGTCTGTGTCTAACTCATCTGCGATGGCCTCAAAAGCAGGAATTAATGCGCCTGCATGACTATCGCCCCAAACAAGCAACGACACTGGCGCTCCACGTGAAGCATCTCCCAACCGGATAAGGCGGCCGGATTTCGCATCGTCCATTGTTGTTTCTGGATGTTTAAGATGGGAAAGACTGGCATCAACTTTTGTTCGAGTTATTGCTTCGCCCAAGGGGCCGAACCTGTTTGGTATCCCCAGGTTCTTAACAATCAGTGTTGTGATCAAAAGGGTGGCTGCCACACTTGAGAATGCCCAGGTGAACATCGCTTTTCTGCTCGATCCTAATGTTCGTTTTCGGTAGGGAGTTTCGACTAGCCGCCACGAGGCTATGGCGAATATGAAACTGGCTACGACTAGTGCCATACTAAACTGGCTCGAGAGAGGCGTGATTGAGAGGTATCGCCCAAAAGCAAAAAGAGGCCAATGCCACAGGTAAATAGAGTATGAAATTAGGCCGATGAAGACCATGGGCCTCCAGGCGAGAAGGCGGCAAGCGTAATTGCGTGTTTCCGAGGTTTCTCTGGATGAAGCCCAAATTATCAGGGCTGTGCCTAGACATGGAGGTAGAGCTGCGATGCCTGGGAATGGAGTTTCTTTGGAGTATAGCAGACACGGTATCATGATTGCCGCCAAGCCAACCCAACAGAAGAGTTCGCGAATCCACCTTGATGTTGTTAGTGCGATAGAAGGCATTACCGCAACGATTGAACCCGCCAGCAACTCCCAGGCCCGAGTCGGGAGTAGATAGAAGGCTGCTCCTGGAGCGCGTGATACGGCGATGATGCTTATGGCGAAACTTGCCACAAAGCCAACGATGAATACAAAAATCAGTATGGGTCTGCGCCGAAGGCGGGGAGAGCGAAAGAGGGCAATCAAAATCAGAGGAACGAAGAGGTAGAATTGCTCCTCAACTGCGAGTGACCAAGTGTGAAGCAGAGGTTGTTCATCTGCGGGACTAGAGAAGTAGTTGGTGGTCTTCCAGAAATAGAAATTTGCGGCGAAAACTGCTTGCCATGCAGCTGCTTTGGCAAGAGTTGAATAGTCTGTTGGAAGAAGGAGAAACCATCCTGCGACCAACACTATCAGGACCATGGCGGCCGCAGCGGGGAATATCCTTCGAGCACGGCGTTCCCAGAAACTGGCTAGGGAAAAGGTGTCGGTTTGAAGGTCCTTGATTATGAGCGAGGTGATGAGATAGCCGGAAATTACGAAGAACACATCTACCCCGATGAATCCGCCTGGCATGCCGATTCCTGCATGGAAGAAGACGACCGCTAAAACCGCAATTGCACGCAGCCCATCGATTTCGGGGCGATAGCGAAAATTCTGTATGATTGGTGGCATGCCTGGCGATGCGGTGTCTGAATGACTGGCCGATTAAAATTCGGCAGTGCTCTAACTGCGCAAACGGAACGGGAACGTTAGCGAATTCTGTTCAGACTGATGCGCTCTTTCGTCATGTACTTTTCAAAATTTTCCACTGTGCCTCAGCGATTTGAAATCGCACGGTGGTGACGTTGAACCTGAAAACTGGAGTGTTGCGAGGTTGATGATTTTCGGATAACCAAGAAATAAGGATATCCGAGAAAATGAAGAAAAGCCGATACAGTCCCGAGCAGATCATCTACGCGCTGAAGCAAGTGGAAGCTGGAGAGAAAGCAGTCGACATCTGCCGCAAGATGGGCGTGAGCGAAGCGACGTTCTACAACTGGAAGAAGAAGTATGGAGGGATGGGAGTGAGCGAGGTTCGCGAACTCCGCCAGCTCAGAGAGGAGAACACGAAGCTCAAGCAGTTGGTGGCTGATCTGAGCCTGGATAAGCACATGCTCCAAGAAGTGATTTCAAAAAAGCTCTGAAGCCTGCACGAAAGCGGGCGGTGGTGGATTGGCTCAAAGGGGCCTTCGAGGTGAGCAATGCCCGAGCGTGTAGGCTGGTAGGTCTGCAGGAGTCGAGCTACTTCTACAAAGCGAAGGGCAATGAGATGAACGAGGCTCTGAAGCGTCGAATGAAGGAGATTGCCGCTTCGCGGGTTCGCTTTGGATATCGCCGAATCACAGTAATGCTTCGAAGAGAGGGCTGGAAGGTCAATGCCAAGCGAGTCTACCGCCTCTACAGCGAGGAAGGAATGCAACTGAGCCGAAAGAAACCGAAGAAGAAACGAGCGTCTCATCAGCGGATCCCCTCATCCCAAGCTACGGCACCGAATCAGAAGTGGTCGATGGACTTTGTGACTGACCGATTGGAGGACGGAAGATACTTTCGGGTGCTGACCGTGGTTGATCAGTTTACCCGTGAATGCGTTGCCCTGCATGCTGGGCAATCCCTGAGGGGAGATGATGTGGCCCGATGTTTGGATCGGTCGATCAGGACCCGGAAGGCACCTCAATCGATCACTGTCGATAACGGGTCAGAGTTCTGCAGCCAGGTCATGGATACCTGGGCCTACCGGAACGATGTCTTGCTAGATTTCATTCGACCGGGCAAGCCGGTCGAAAACCACTACATCGAGAGCTTCAATGGTCGCCTCCGAGACGAGTGTTTGAATACGCATCTGTTCTTCAATCTTGAAGATGCTCAGGAGAAGCTTGATGAATGGCGAAACGATTATAACTTTGTCAGACCGCACGGAACTCTTGGGGAGCTAGCTCCCCAAGAGTTCGCGAGCCAATACGAACCACCGAAAATCTAGAGCCTCCGCGCTCCAGTTCGAGGGGTCACGTCA
>JABSSQ010000356.1 GCA_013213905.1 Verrucomicrobiales bacterium
CGGAATCCGGTAATCCTGTCCCGGCCACCACTCGGCGACATTGATCTCGATGAGCTTCTGTCGAGTGGCTCCTACGGGATGCCAATCCTCGAGCGTCCTGGTCTCCAGAGTGCTTTCATTGAGAATCTCTTCGGTCGTGAAGAGGGGGGCGACGGTTGCGGATTCGGCGAGTGTGGTGGTGGTCAGCCACGCCACGGCAAGGATGCCATACGAGAGGGCGGTGAGTTGATTCAGGATCTTGTATTTCATTCGGCGGGTATCGAGTTCGTGCCCCTATGAAACACCGAAGCGCTGGAGTGGTTGCAAAAGATGAGGAGAAGTAATGATCCTTACCTCGGGTGTGCGATGATATTCGAGAGATGACTGCTGACCCAAATGGGGCTGCGTTAGGCTATTCCGGGACTGGTTCTTTTACCGACGGAACTTTGGCGAGTTTCGCTACGTCATCGTCTTGTAGCGGAAGATGCTAATCTTTCGCTAATTCTTTGCCCTGCGATGAACTTCCTTAACGCAGTGCCATACCTGACAAATGGGTCTCAAAGCACCGGTCCGGGCATCGCGAGAGTGTTGTTCCTGAATCGGCGGTGGATCGGCCAGGCGGCGACCACTTCACGGCGACCGTAATTCGTCGGCAAACTCTGGAGTCCCTGAATCTGCTGCCTTTCAGACTAGTTGGGTTGCGGCATATTTCTGTTAGAGAGCTTCACTGGGTAAGCCCCAATCGGTGAGAGAATGGTTGTGGAGTCCATCTGTCAACGAGCGCCGTAAACTTACTGCCGCTTTGCTTTGGCTTTCTCCCCAATGTTTAACCCGACTGCACGGTGCCAAGCTCTAGGTGGAATAACAAAAAACCCAAAAATAAAATGAGTGAAACAATGCGCGCCCTTGAAGCGGGCCTATCTATTGAAGGAATTACGATGTACCTCTTCTGGGTCGGCATCGTTGCCATGGGAGCTGGAGCCGTCTTCTTCTGGTTGACGATCCCAAAACTACCCAAAGCCTACCAATCCGTGAACGTGGTTGCAGGTATCATCTGTGCCGTTGCCTGTTTCCACTATGTGAAAATGTCTGGCATCTATGTCGAAGGCGTTGCGAGCCTGTTCAGTGCCAACGGCGAACGCATTGAGGGCAAGGAGTTGTCGGCGTTTCCAACCGCCTACCGCTACATCGACTGGTTCATCACTGTGCCTCTCCTCGTCTTGGAATTCCCTCTGTTGCTTCGTCTGGGCCAGAAGGGTAAAGGCATCATGAGAAACCTCGTTGGAGCGTCGATTGTCATGCTAGTTTTCGCCTGGGTTGCCGAAGAGAGTGCCGTTGGTTCAAGTGCGTGGTGGATCAATTACCTGATCAGTTGCGCCGCTTGGGGATTTATCGTTTTCACCCTCTACACCACGGTTTCGCAGCGGATCAAAGAAGCACCCGCTCCAATCGCTCGCTCTGCCAAAATTATGAGGCTTTTCATCCTCGTTGGTTGGAGTATTTACCCGATCGGTTTCCTCATGAGCCTCGGCGGTTCTGACGGTGAGAGCATTCGTGAAATCTGTTACAACGTAGCAGACGTCGTCAACAAGGTTGGTTTTGGTCTGGTCTGTTTTGCAGGGGCGCAGGGCCTTGCAGAATTGGACGCTGAAGCTAGCTAATCTTAAAAAAGTGGAGCAGCTCTTCTCCTCGCAAAAAAGGAGCGTCTACTTTGAAAACGAAGAAAAACGGAACACTGATAATTCCGGCCGCTTTGTTGGCCGGAATTATCGTCTTCCATGGCTTGGGTGTCGAATCCCATTGGTTTTGGATCGCTTCCTTCGTTCTCATCGGGATGCCGCACGGAGCTTACGATGTCTGGAGGCTTAGAGATCGGAGCCGAAACCCTCTAACCGCTGGGTTAAAAATCGCGCTCTATCTGTTCGTTGTCGTAGCCTACCTTTTTTTGTGGAGACGTTTTCCCGTCTTTTCGCTGTTCCTCTTTCTCTCCTTGACCGCCTGGCACTGGGGGATCGCTGACTCCTACTGGATCGAACAGAAAATGAATTCGCGTCGGGTTTTCCTCGGGGCACTTCGGGGGATTTGGATTGTCTCACTGCCGATCGCCACTGACTTCCAGGGGGCGACGCAGATCATGGAATCGATGGTTCTGCAATCTTCTCCTCATCAATTTTTTTTTGAGCAGCGATGGCAACCAATCTTTCTGACGACCGGGACTATCTCGCTGTTGTTGGAGGGTTTCCTCCATCTCCGAAACCGCCGTTTCATTTTCGTTGGGGAGGTCGTAATTCTCGCTTCCCTTGCTTTCATTCTTCCCGCAAGTCTCTTTCTGGTCTCCTACTTCATTGCCGTGCACAGTTGGCGGTATCTTTATGAACGCTTCTCTGTAGAAGGAGATCCTTTCTTAAAACCCACTCGCTGGGCGATCGTCGCAGGGATATCACTGTTTCTCATTCCCATTTGGTATCATCTCTATTCGGTGGATTCTCCAGAAGCATCAGGAGCCAGTTTAACTGCGAGCTATCTTCTCCTCGTCTCAGCATTCACCCTGCCTCATGCGATTCTGCTCCAAATTCAAGACACACTTTCGACGAGTGACACGATGAAATCCTCTCGTGCCTGAAAAAAGGCGTGAGGGTAATCGGGGTAAAAGTTTGCAGCGGTCAAGCGGTTGAATTTCTACGGCGCTTTTTCTGTTCGCTTCAGTTTCGCTTCCATTTCGCTTAGTCTGCACCTCAGCGAATGGTTGCTGGGTAAAATAAATTTGGATCCACCGATGGTCTCAGTTCGAGGATGATCCTCAGAATCTCTGCCGACTGTCGAAAATCCGTTTATTATCCTTGCCGTTCTATCACCGCGTATAGCTCCGTTTAGGTGTGATGGCATTGCTGTGCGAGACGAATTTCGCTGAAAGGTGAGAGGTCTTTCGAGGAGAGATCGGGGGATAACCACAGGTTGTGTCTTGCCATGTCTAACCAATAGGTCTCACAGCACCGGTCCCAGCATCGCGAGAGTGTTGTTCCAGAATCGGCGGTGGATCGGCCAGGCGGCTACCATCTCCTCGGTGACCGAATGTGAATGGGCGAGGTAAGCGTCCTGCCGCTGGCGCATTTCTGTGGTGATCGTCCTGTCGTAGAGCAGGATGTTATTCTCGTAGTTCAGTTCGAAGCTGCGCCGGTCCATGTTGGCCGATCCGATCAGAGTCACTTGCCCGTCGAGAGTCAGCGATTTGGTGTGCAGGAGCCCGCCCTCGTATTCGTGGATCTGCACGCCGGCGGTGAGCAGTTCCTCATAGTAGCTGCGGCTGGCGCCCCCAACGATGAAGGAATCGTTCCGGGCTGGGAAGATGATGGTTGTCCTGACACCGCGCCGAGCGCTGGCGCAGAGAGCGGCCTGCATCGCTTCGTCGGGTACATAGTAGGGGGTGCTGATGACCAATTCCTCGCGGGCCGCATACATCAGGGTTTCGAAGACCTCAGGCATGGCGGAGTTGCGAACGGTCGGACCGGTCCCGATCACCTGCGCAGTGCAACCGGGTTCGCCGGACGGGAGCGGTGCTTTCAAAAGGTCGTCGAGGTCTTCGTCGACAGTTTCCATCCAATCGCTGGCGAAAAGCTGCTGGTTCTGTCGAACAACCGGCCCTTCAAACCGCATCATCGCATCCACCCACGGCGCATACTTCGGTTTGACCCGGAACTCCGGGTCGGCGCAGTTCTGGCTGCCGCAGTAGGTGATGGCATTGTCGATCACCAGGATCTTGCGGTGATTCCTCAGGTCGATCCGCCCCCTAAAGGGCTGCAGTAGCGGGTTCCCGATCGGCAGGGCTACCCCGACCTTTACCCCGGCTTCCGCCATTGCCTTCCAGTGATCTGAATTGATCATGGCGCGGGAACCGAGCCCGTCAGCCATGGCCCGGCAGGTGACACTGCGGGATGCCGCTCGCTTGAGGGCCTCGACCACTTTGAGCCCGTTGTTGTCGGCCAGCTAGATGTAGAAAGTAAGGTGGACGTGTTCGGTGGCGGCATCGATATCGGCGACCATCGAGTCGATCGTCGCATTCGAATCCGGCAACAGGTGAGCCCGGTTGCCGCCAACCGGTTCGAAGCCGTTGACCGAATGCCCTACCCGGAAAAGCGACTCGTAGCGGTCCGGGATCTCCGGTTGGTAATTCCCCGCATTCATACCCGGTGTCGCTGTGATATCCGGCATCCGCTCCAGGTTGCCCCGCATCCGGGCGACGCGCTTGCGGCCGATACTGGTTTCTCCGAGGAACAGGTAGGCCAGCATCCCGAGGCCTGGGATGACGATGATGACCACGACCCAGGCGATCCGCGAAGCCGGCGAGCGGTGGGGCCTGAGAATAGAGCGGATGATGACGGCGAGGTGGAGCAGAAAGAAGAGCACCATGCCGATATTACCGAGAACCTGGAGATCCTTCATGTCGGAATAGCTGACTGTTGGGAATTGGCCTTTTGATGCCTCTTCACCCTTCGGGCTGCCTGCCGGCGGTTTTTCTTCAGCGCTTTGACGCTTCGCTCCTGTTTGAAATGCGGGGTGTCTCTGCGCAGGGGAAATACGGGGTGGGCGAGCCTCATTACGCAGGAGTTTGACGGCAGGATACTCCTGACGTCAATCCTTTGTCAGGTTCTTCCGTGGATCGGGCACAGTCGTGCTCCATCAATCAGTAAATCGGTGCAGGATCAAGCAGCCAGTTAACGGAGCACGCCGCAACATGGATAGCATGGGGATGTGAGCAGGTTGTGCAGCGGGCTATCACGAGATCCCTTACGGTTGCGCTACAAGTCTCTGAGGCAGCGAATATCGTGAGAGATTTGTAGGCTGTGTACCGAGGTGTTCTGAGCGCGCTGATGTTTTGTTTCAGTCGATACTAGGCAGTTTTTCCAATCCCAGAGCGCGGTGATTCATGCTGTCGGCAACCCAGAGCCGTTTTTGGGTGTCGAGTCGCGCGAAGTGGAGGCGATTCAGTAGGGTTTTGAGGGGATTGTTGCTGGTGTGGGTTACAGCTTTTTCGGTAACGCCAGCGATGAACTGAACTTGTCCGCCCTCGGCAATAACCACCGAGAACGGCTCAATCATCCCGCTCTAAAAAACGGCGGTTTCAGCTTGAGAGGATGGTGCGGATGTTAGAGCAAGTTCCATGAAGGTGAAGAGCGACAAACAAGGATTCATGACTGGAATCTATGCGGAAGATTTGTGAAGTGCCAAGGTGTGAAGAAATGGGTAGGGGATAAGCATCAAGTCCGCATCCGATCGCGATCATGGGATTGCACATTATGGGCGGGGAGCTAAGAATCCCCCAGTGAAATCCTTGGGAAACAGGACCCCGATGTGGGCCATTCTTCTTTCCGCCATTGTCGCGATTCAGTTGCTGGCAATGGCTAAGCCTATCTTGTGGGAAGACGGGAGTGATCTCTACCGCTACGCCACCAAGCAAGTCGATCTCAGCCAGGCGAAGGAGGATGTGGCGGCTTCATCGCTCGAGGCAATCATTAACGGAACCGCCACCGCATCAGAACTGTCGATAGAGAGCGAAAAGACCGCTGATGACCAGAGTCGACAGCAGTTGATTCTCCGAATCGATCGAGGAGTGGGTTACTTTTTGATCGTCGTTGGTATCCTGGCGCTGTTCGTGAGAAGGCGCTCTCTTGTCGTCGCCAGCCTGCTCTTGATTGTCGGGGGATGGTGCGTCGCCGACAGCTTCGCCGCGTTGCTGAACGGAGGTAAAGCCTACTCCGGGCTGACTCCCTGTAGTCTGGCGGCCCGCAGCGTGATGCCTTTTCTGCTCGCGCTTCTCCTGCTCGTTCTTCCGAAGTCCGCAAGCACGAAGTTGGAAAATGGGTCATCCGTCTTCGATAGCCTCATTCGCAATCGAAGGTTCCTCAACGTCTTTGATATCGCAGCCCGTCTCGCCTTGGCTTCTACGTTCCTGGTCCATGGCTACAAGGCGGTTCAGGGGCATTATCCATTTCGCGATCTCATCAATCTTTCGGCCCGGCGCATAGGCCTCGAGTTTTCCACCGATAGTGTGCTGATCATGCTCAAAGTCATCGGTTACCAGGACATTCTCCTGGCGGTTTTCGTATTGATTACCCGATCTAAATTTATTCTCTACTGGACAGCGATCTGGGGCTGCGTGACAGCTTTCAGTCGGGTCACAGCGCTGGGATTTTCAGGAGTCGATCTCTGGCTGGTACGATCCGCAAATGGCGGTCTCGCCCTGATTCTCATCGCGCTCTACTGGTGGTTCGAGAAACGAGGAAACGAACTAAAACTCTCGCAGAAAGTACCGCTGATGACATACAAACCACTGTAGAAATCACCGACTTCCTTTGATTCAAGATGAAAATGAAAACGACAACCTTCCGGCTGCTGACCGTAAGCCTTTGCAGCATCGCCTCTCTTGCTCTTGCCGACGAGTATGGTGACTACTCGGAGATCGATCTGGAAAAGGTTCACCAGCGAATCACCACTCTTTCGGGTTCCACCCCGGCACAATGGAGAATCACGGTCAAGGGGGATGCCGCCACTTCGGCCACCGTATCCTGGTCGACCCTGGAACCGGAAGGCGAACACGTCCTCTACTACGGGAGGAAACCTACCGGAGGCGATCTGGAAAAATACGACCACAAGCAGGAATGCCAGAGAAGTGGTCAGTACACCGGGGATTCCAAGAAAAAAAAGGAGGGGGAAAAGATTGAGCTGGCATCCTATCATCACGCCGCTCTTTCCGGCCTCGAACCCGATACTACCTACTACCTCACGATGGTGAGCAATGGGGTGGCTTCACGAGAATTTCACTTCCGGACCGCTCCCGCCGAACCGGAGCAACTGATCTTCATTCACGGAGGTGATTCCAGGTCTGGCATCACCGCCAGGAGCAGGGTCAACCACATGATTGCTCAAATGATCGAACAGAACCCGGAGATTTGGGGCCTTGTCCACGGTGGGGATTACGTCGGCAGCGGAAAGAGCTACTCCCAGTGGAAAGCCTGGCTGAGCCAACACGAACTAACCACGACACGCCAGAACCGAATCGTTCCGATGGTCGTTGCGAAAGGGAACCACGATGGCGGGCAACTCTACGGCGAGGTTTTTGATTTCATCGAGGACGGCGACAAGCAGGTCTACTACTACAATACCACCTTTGGCGACCTCGCCTCGATCATCACTCTAGACACCAATATTTCCGGCACCGGTGCTCAAGAGGAATTTCTCAAAGCCTCCCTCGAAAAGCTGCGTCCGAAAAGCAAATGGCTCTTCACCTCCTATCACCGCCCTCTCTATCCCGCCGTGAAAAGCATGCCGTCACAGAAGGAAGTCTTTGTTCCTCACTTTGAAAAACACAATGTCGACATTGCCCTGGAAGCGGACGGGCACAACATCAAGAGAACGGTTCCGATTCGTGACGACAAGAAAGACCCCACCGGGATCGTCTACATCGGCGAAGGCGGACTCGGCGTGGGTCAACGAACTCCCAAGACCGATCGCTGGTATACAGACAGCAAGGAAGGTGCCTTTATCGGAAAGGGGCACCACGTCATGCTTCTGACCATGGACAGGGACAAGCTGCAGATCAAATCCATCATGTTGACCGGCGACGTGGTCGACGAGTATGTCCAAAAAGTTCGCAAGTAGTTCTAAATTTTCAGGAGAGAACAGGCATGTCAAAAATTGTCATTACCACCAAGGGAGAAGCGGAGACCTCCACACTGCTGGATGTAGAACTCTTCCAGGAGGATCACGCGGAAGCCGTGAAACGGATCACCTCTAAGCTGGAAGAACTCGATTCAAGCGAACAGGAATTCTTGATCTTCGAGTACGGGAACCAGATCGATCGGGATACATTGCTGACGATCCTGAAATCTGATTAGCCCATCGCGATTGCTAAAAGCAAGAACGCAACTGCCATAAGGTTGATTCTATGTCTGAGCCCGGTGGCAGCACTCTGTTGGCCGGCAGGCGTCTCCTCCGATTTTGCGGCGCAGAGCCCGGAAGAGGTTGTGGCGGACTTAACGAGTGGGTAGATGCCATGTTTCGCGCGGAATCCGGCAAGCCGCTGGTGCGCACGGAGAAGAGGCCGCTGCTCAGAATTTGAGAAATTTGAGAGGGACAGGTTATCGAATTAACGCCCGTTAAGGAATAGCGGCGCCATTGATTGCCGTTGATTCAGGCGCTCGGCTAAAGCAGGAGAACGAAATGAAGACCATGCTGCGACTGATCGTAATCACCATTTTAGCTCTTGAACCCGTGGGCGTTCTGGGCACGGAACTCACCTCGCTTTCTCCGGGAAGGAATGAAGTTCAGGTCGAACACGACGGGCAATCGAGGCGACTGATGGTGACTATCCCGAATACCTATGATCGCCAGGAATCCTATCCCGTTCTGTTTTGCTTTCACGGCGCGGGAGGCAAGGCTGATGGGCAAAGTGTGAGGTGGAGTCCTCACGCGGATCAGCGTGGGCTCATTGTCATCAGCGCGGAAGCGGTGCAGCCTCAGGCCAAATGGAACTTTAAGGACCATTTCCATGCGGAAGCGCATGACGATGTGGGCTTCGTTTCCAAAGTGATTGAAGCCCTGGTGGCGAACCAGGTCGTGGATCCGAAAGCCGTTTATGCTACGGGGCATTCCAGTGGTGGTCTATTTTGCTACCGGCTGGCCAAAGAACTCGATCTGTTCGCCGCCTTGTCTCCCATGAGCTGCGGTATGGTAAAGGGCGCGCATGATCCGGGTGAAGGGACGCAAGCCGTCTCGATCATGCAGGTCATTGGGGACCAGGACAAAAGTTTCAACGGCTCAACCAACCCGAAAGTGACGATGTATTCCGCATCGAAGCGAATCGAAGTCTGGCGAACCTTTAATCAATGTCTGCCCGACCCGGTCATCGAGAACCACGGAGACGAGATCGTGGTTCACACCTATTCCAATCCGTCGGGCCTGGAGGTGGCTTTCTGCCAAGTGAAAGGACAGGGACATCACCTCAGAAGGGATCTCCGGGATCGTGCGGATTCTCTTGCCTTGGACTTTTTACTGAAACACAGCAAACCGTAGAAACGGCGTCTTTATTCCGACCCCCAAAAAACTTCGGCAGGTCGAAGCCCCACCGGAAGTCCATCGGTGTCTGGACATGAACTTTCGCTTTCTCACCACGCTCAGCCTCTGCGCTTTCGCCCTCGTCCTCGCCGTCACCGCCAGCCTCCAACCGGTGCTGGGCGCCCCGGAGGAACGCGCCTCTTCAAAAGACTCTCAGCCGAACATCGTGCTGATCATCTCGGACGACCAGGACTATGAGCACTTTGGGTTCATGGGCAACGAAACGGTGCGGACGCCGAATCTGGATGCGTTGGCGGCTGCCGGAACGGTCTTCCCGACCTGCCACTTGACCTCCTCGCGCTGCCGCCCTTCGCTCGCCGGACTGCTCTCGGGGAGTTTGCCGCATCAGAACGGGATCTATGCCAATTTTCACCTGGCGAAGGAGCCGGGGAAAAAACGGGAAGAAGCCGGTGAGAAGAAACTGTCGCCGGTGAATGCCCTGCCCAGGCTGCTGCAAGACGCCGGCTATGCCACCTATGGTTCGGGCAAGTACTGGGAGGGCGACGCCCGGGAGATGGGGTTCACCCATGGTCTCGTGCCGGCGAAGCCTTTCGGGAAATTCGCGCGAAGCGGTCAGGACGAGCTCTTCGCTTTCATCGATGAGCATGCGGGGGAGACGCCCATGTTCATCTGGTGGGTGCCGATGATGCCGCACACGCCGCACAATCCACCGGAGCGCTTTCTGGAGAGATTCGATCCGGAAGAGATCCCGGTTCCGGACTACATCACTCCGGCCAACCGCGCGGAGTTCCTTGAGAAGGAACAGCTCAGCCTGGCGATGGAAGCGTGGATGGATGAAGAGCTGGGCAAGACGCGTGAGAAGCTGAAGGAGAAAGGGCAGGACGAAAACACGCTCTATCTGTTCCTGATCGACAACGGCTGGAGCAACGGACTGGCTTCCAAGGGGTCGGTGTTTGAGAAGGGGTTTCGCACTCCGGCTTTCTTCACGCTGCCCGGTCAGATCCCGGCGGGCGTTCACCGCGAGGATCTCATCAGTTCCCTCGACCTCTACCCGACGATCTTGAGCTACGCCGGCGTGACGGTGCCGGCCACGGCTGAGGGCATCAACCTTCGCCCGGCGCTCGAGCAGGGGACTCCGGTGGGGCGGGAGGCGCTGTTCGGAGCCATGTACCCGACGGAGTCAGCGAACCGCGGGGAATTCCCGGAGCGTGACGTCTACGCGTTGTATCAACGGACCGGAAAATGGAAATACGTGTGTTATACCGGTGACCTGCAGAAGAATGTCGCCGGCCTGCCCTTCAATATCAAACACCTCCTGACAGACGCACCGTTTCGGCGTCGGGGCGACCAGAACCTCTACGACCTCGAAGCCGATCCCTATGAGTTGAACGACCTCTCTCAGGAACCGGAGCACCAGGCGAAGTTGAAGAACTTTCGGGACGAGGTGTTCCAATGGTG
This sequence comes from Verrucomicrobiales bacterium, assembly GCA_013213905.1. Taxonomy (GTDB): domain Bacteria; phylum Verrucomicrobiota; class Verrucomicrobiia; order Verrucomicrobiales; family DEV007; genus Arctic95D-9. The sequence goes on from JABSSQ010000356.1 coordinate 10,510, forward strand.
GGCGGAAACCGGCGGCGCGCCGATCCCCGAAGGCGGAGAAGGCGTGACTCACCGAGAGCCTCAAGCCCCGGCAGCAGCGGCGACACCAGCGACACTGGCAACACCAGCCGCCTCGGCGGCGCCGAAACCCAAGCCCGAGTCGATCGCGGAGCGCCCCGAAGGCGGCCCGCCTAACGTGCTCTTCATCGCCATCGATGACCTGCGGCCGGAGCTGGGTTGTTACGGGGTCGACTACATCCAGTCACCACGGATCGATGCCTTCGCGGAAACGGCCCGGCTCTTTACGCATCACTATGTGACGGCTCCGACCTGCGGGGCCTCCCGCTATGCCTTGTTGACCGGGCTCAGTCCGAGAAGCAACCACGAAGCAGGCAACCACGCCTTCAAACAGAACCTCGAATTCACTGCGCAGCGGGGGATTGAGTCCTTTCCGCATCTCTTCAAAGAGGCAGGGTATGAGACGCTTTCCATCGGCAAGATCTGTCATGGCAAGCAGGACACCTTGCCCCGCAGTTGGAGCCGGATTCTGAGCCCTCGCGGGAATCATCCAGACTTTCAGAACAACAGCGGCAAAGACCAGCGGCACGCCTCCCGTGGCCTCGATCTGCCCGACGCCGCCTACCAGGACGGCGCCATGACCGACACGGTCATCGAAACCCTGCGGACCCTGGGTGACGAGCCGTTCTTCTTTGCGGTCGGCTTCACCAAACCGCACCTGCCGTTCTGGGCGCCGAAGAAGTATTTCGACCTCTACGACGCGGAGGCGATTCCTCAGGCCGATTGGGGCGAGCTGCCGGATTCGCCCTCGTATCACCCGAGTTTTGAGCTGATGCGGCAGTATGGCTATCATCCCGAGGCCGGGCTGGAAGATGCCGCCTACCGGAAGCAGTTGAAACACGGCTACGCCGCCTGCGTCAGTTTCGTCGACGCCCAGATCGGGCGCATCCTCGACGAAGTCGAAGCCCTCGGCCTGGACGAGAATACCATCATCGTGCTCTGGGGCGACCACGGCTGGCACCTCGGTGAGCATCGCCTCTTCGGCAAGCACACCAGTTTCGAGAGAGCCCTGAAGTCGGTTCTCATCCTGCGCACGCCGGACATGAAGCAGCCGGGGCGTCCCACCGACGCACTGGTGCAGAGCATCGATCTCTACCCGACGTTGGCCGGACTCTGCGGTTTGACGCCTCCCGAGGATATCGACGGCCGGCCCTTCCTCGACCTGCTCGACGATCCCGACCTCGCCGGTCCGGAATACGCGCTCAGCTACAACCAGTCCTACGGCCCGCCCTTTCGAGGACAACCGCGGATGTATGCGGTGAGCCTGCGGACTCAGGACTACCGCTACATCCAGTGGCAAAAGGATCTGGGCGAGGGGGAGATTTTGTTCCAGGAGCTTTATGATCACCGATCGGATCCGGAGGAGGAAGAGAATGTGGCAGTGAGGGAGCCGGAGGTGGTGGAGCGGTTGGAG
>JABSSQ010000357.1 GCA_013213905.1 Verrucomicrobiales bacterium
ATCGATCCGATCGTGGCCCGCTTCCCCGCCATGACCGCCATGACGACCGGATCCATTCTTCGAATTTTCCAGATGGGCAACGTGCAGACTTACGCCTTCATGTTCGCCATCGCCGTTGTGGCCCTGATTCTTTTCCTCATTTCCTGATCAACCCATTTCCCGGACAGTCGTGACTACTCTTGAAATCATCGTTGCCCTGCCACTCCTCGCCGCCCTCGCGATCGGATTGGGAGCCCCTGCCCGCTTCACCGCGCTGGGAGCCTCTGTGCTCGTGCTCATCATGAGCCTGGTCACTGCGGTTCGCTTCAGCCCGAGCATTGAAGGAGCGCTGCAGAATGTGTCCTCTCGCCCGCTCCTGCAGATGGATGGCTTTCCTTCCTTAAGCCTGTCCTTCGGGCTCGACGGCATCAGCCTCGTCATGCTGCTGCTTTCCGCTATCGTCATGGTGGCTGCGGTTCTTGTTTCTCCGAAGGAATCCGACCTCGAGCGCAGCCCGCGCCTCTACTACCTCTCCCTGCTGCTCATCGGCGGCGGTGCTATCGGTGCCTTCTGCTCGACCGATCTTTTCTTCCTCTACGCCTTCCACGAACTGGCCCTGATTCCGACCTTCCTCATGATCGGGATCTTCGGCACCGGGAAAGATCGTCTCAGGACGGCCTGGACCATCACCATCTATCTGGGGGTTGGCTCTCTCGTTCTCCTCGTTGGACTGATCCTCGCGGTCATCGGTCTCGGTGGATCCACCTTCAATATCGAAAAACTCACCACCCTGGCCAGCGATGCGCCCATGGCGGCCGACCTGCAGAACTGGGTCTTTTTCCTGCTTCTGGTTGGCTTCGGTGTTCTTGTTTCCCTCTTCCCGTTCCACAGCTGGGCGGCTCCCGCTTACGTCGAAGCTCCCACTCCGGTCGCTATGCTGCATGCCGGGGTGCTGAAGAAGTTCGGTCTTTACGGGCTTATCCGGGTGGCTCTTCCCTTCGCTCCCGCCGGAGCTGAAGCGCTGCTCAACCTCGTCCTCGTTCTCCTCCTCGGAAACATTATCTACATTGGCCTCGTCACCATCGCGCAGAAGTCTCTCGACCGCATGCTGGGTTACTCCTCCGTGATGCACATGGGCTACATCTTCCTCGGCATCGCCGCCGGCAATGAACTGGGTCTCTCCGGAGCGGTTCTGCTCATGTTTGCCCACGGTATTTCCATCGCCCTTCTCTTCGCCATGAGCGGATGGCTGCGCGAAAAATACGGCACGCTCGAGTTCGATAAACTGGGTGGTATCGGGAAGCAGGTTCCAAAACTTGGCCTGCTCTTCGGCTTTGCTGCTTTCGCCTCGGCCGGCCTTCCCGGCTTTGCCAACTTTGCCGCTGAAGTCGAAGTCTTCATCGGTGCTTTCGCCGGCGCCCAGGACGGTCTCGGCTGGATTCAGTGGGCCACAATTATTTCTCTCTGGGGCGTGGTGATCTCCGCGGTCTACATGCTTCGCGCCTACCGCGCCATCTTCATGGGGCCGATCCCAAAGAAACTGGAAGCACCCGCCGATGTTTGCTGGGGCACGCGCCTGCCACTACTCATTCTCCTGGTCGCTCTGACGGCCGTTGGATTCGTTCCCGAACTGCTCAATCAATTCATTCGTCCTGCCATCACCGTTCTTCTCGCTGCGGCAGGCTGATCCCTGTTTCCCCTTTCACCTGATTTAACGCTTTCCATTCCATGCCGGTTTACTTCCTGGAAATCATTGTCGTCGCCCTCGGCTTGATCATGCTGCTGGTCGACGCATTTGCGAAGATCGAAGACAAACGCTCCATTGCCTGGATCGGCATGGTGGGCCTGCTCGTCGTCTTCGGCCTGCTCTTCAAGGTGCAGTGGCCCGAGTCGACTGACGGCGCCTTCTGGCAGTTTTATTCAGCCAACGACCAGACCTCTCTTTTCTACAAGGGTATCGCTATTGTCACGACCCTGATCGTCCTGATCATGGCTGCTGACTTTCGTCACATCGTGGTGGCCCAAACCGCGGACCCGGAAAAAGGCGCTCACCCCCAGGCCGGTCTTGGCGAATTCTTCGCCCTGCCCATGTTCGCCTGCGCCGGCCTCATGTTGATGGCTTCGGCCAACAATCTGGTCAGCATTTTTGTCTCCCTCGAAACCGTCACCATCACTTTCTACATCCTCGTGACCTACCTGCGCCGCAACGTCGGCTCCCTCGAGGCTGGAGTGAAATACCTGATCCTGGGAGCTCTCTCGACCGGCTTTCTCGTTTACGGCTTCGCCTGGCTTTACGGCATCACTGGCAGCATGCAGCTCTCTGAGATCACCACGGCACTCGCTGATCCCGAGGTGAACTCAATCGCAGCCCTCTTCGCTTTTGCCCTCATCCTCGTGGCACTCGCTTTCAAAGTGGGTGGCGCTCCTTTCCACTTCTGGATCCCGGATGTCTACCAGGGTGCCCCGACTCCGATCACGGCTTTCCTTTCAGTCGGTTCCAAAGCGGCAGGTTTCATTGTGTTCCTGCGTCTCGTCGCTCCTTTCCTTGCCAGCGACGTCCTTGCTGACAAGGTTACCCTGGTTCTCGCCATCATCGCCGGTATCACTCTCATTATGGGTAACCTCGCGGCGATGCCGCAAAAGAACTTCAAGCGCTTGCTGGCCTATTCCAGCGTCGCCCACGCCGGCTTCCTGCTCATGGCGCTGGCATCAGCTCCGACCAAGAGCTCCGAAGGCTCTCTTTCCCCGGCAACGGTCGTGACCTTCTACCTCGGTGCTTACCTGCTGATGACGCTCCTGGCCTTCCTCGTTATCACCACGGTCCGCAACAGCATTGCCGGAGAGGAAATCGAATCCTACAAGGGGCTCGCGAAGCGTTCTCCGTTCCTTGCCTTCATGCTCATCATCTCGATGGCATCACTCGCGGGCATTCCACTGACCGCAGGATTCTACGGCAAGCTTTTCGTTTTCAAGATCGCAGTTGACCAGGGCAACTGGACATTGCTCGTCATCGGCCTCATTGGTGCCGCCGCTGGATTCTACTACTACCTCAAGGTAGCCGTTCCTGTTTTCTTCGGCACTCCTGCCAAGGACGAAGGTGAAGAACTCTCGACCATCCCCGTGAGCGCTCCTGCCCGCGCCGCCATGGTCATTCTTACCATTGCGATCATTGCCGCGGGCGTGAACCCGAACCTGATCATCGGACTTTTCTCCTGATCATATCGCGCACCGGATTTCGCCCTGGGTGCTACAGGTCCGACTTTCCTCTACCGCTTCTGACAACCGGTTAGTTGGCACCTCGCGCCTTCTGCAATTCACGAAACACCCGTGAGGAGGCGCGACTTGGTTGCGCCCGGTGAATCTCCGATTTCGCGGTTGGCACCCTGCCGTTGACATCGGTCATGTTGTCGACGCGGAAGAAAGGCAGTTCCCCGTAGGGTTCTTTCACCCGTTTTCCAACCGCCACAGGGAAATCGATCGACGGTCCCCGTTTCAACAGGAAATCTGCCGTAAAAGGCTGGAGACGGTCAAAAAACAACAACCCCAGCGACGCGCAGTTCTTCCTGAAAGGTCGAAAGCTTCCCGCGGCGTGCTGAACGCCACGCTCGTGAAAACTTCGAAGGAGAGTGACCTGAGATTCCGTTGCAGGGAGAAACCACAGTTTGACCCAGCAGTTCCGGTATTCCGTCTGCGTGTAGAGCCAGTCATAAAGGTTCTGCGTATCGCTCATGAGGCGGAGATTGTTGTGCATGTTCACCGCTTCCGTTGTCCTCGGTCGGCGATCCACATACCAGGGTGCCCGAAAGTCAAAAACCAGATCCTGTTCCGCATCGCCGCCAATCTCTCTCAGCCCGAAGCAGAAGTGTCCGTGGTTCACTTTCCCGTCACCCTGGTCGTAGTGAAGGTTGATGATGACCAACTGATAGCGGCTGCTCGCACTTTCCGGAACGCCCATCCTTACATTCCACCACGCATCCTCTTCAGGTGAACCCGTCGACTCTCCGGCGAGCCGCTTCGTCGCGATAGTAACAAAGCGCTCCTTCTCCATCGGAAGCAATTCTCCCATCTCCATGAGATCCTCGTATCTCGTCCGTCGGTTTGAATGAAGCACCAGCTGGTAAAACCGCTTGGCCAACGCTTCCGCGGCCAACTCATTGACTCGATCAGCCGACAGCTTCGCCCGGGAACAGACCACCACTCCGGAAGGCTGAGATCCCCGCATCATTCCATCATAGGCGTTGTAGCGACCCGCCCCGTACACCATCGCCGATTCCTTGAAAACGAGTCCCCTTCGCTCCTCGATGACCGGATTCCCGAAGAGCGCTTCGAAGGCGGGCGGCCAGTCAAAAGCGTCGCCGGCACGATGACCTTCAGCACCTGTTGCGTGAAGCATCGAGACAACACTCAGCATCGCGCTGAAAACCGTAAGCCTGAGAAACATAAACTATCAACGATTGAATACTCTGGTCCTCCACCGATTCAAGCGCAGAAACGGATAAGCGCAGATCACAAATTCGATCGCGCTATTGATCACATCGGTCCTGTCACCCACCTTAGATCCTTGCATGAGCCCCCGAACTCCCCTGTTTTTAGTGGTCCTGGTCGGCTTTTTCTCCTGTGGCGCCGCCCAGGATCAGGCCCACCTCGATATTGATTCGCCCTTCGGCAGTTTCGTTGAAGAGGGTTTTCCCTTCTTCACCCAAACTCTCGACGCTCGCGAATTCGGGGAGAATCCCGAGCCGGACAACCTCACCCCGCGCGGGATCATCGTAAAGATCGGTCACGGCTACTACGGCTGTTTTGACCCGGACCTGCTTCGCTGGTCACTGATCTGGAAAGAGAACGAAAAGGGCGAATACCTCAAGATGGACGGGATGGGGCCGGGAAGCTATCGACTCCCGAATCGCAAAGCCCCAGCTGGTCAGGGCAGCCTGCCCCAACCAATAGGAACTTCTCTTCTCGCCTCTTCTGCGAATCCCGGCGTTGGAATCGAAAAAAAGCCAGCAGACAAGGATCCGCGGGACCGCGGCACCTCCGACGATGGAGAAGTGGGTCTCGGCCCAATCCCAACTGAAATCGGTCGGTTCACCGGAATCCGGCTGAATGGTGGCAGGGCAATCCTCGAATATGAGATTGGTGAAGCTAGTGTTCAGGAATATCTCACTGCCACTGGGAAATCGGTGACCAGGATTCTGGAGGTGAATAACCCTGAAGGCACTCCGGTCTGGCTGGCCAATCAATCGGAGTGGGTTTCGGCCACCGACAGCCGGAGTTATCAGCTACCCCTCGTCGGATCACCCCCGGAAAATTCCATACCACGCGATAAATCTCCGGAAGAGAAGCGCTGGCCCCAAGCCGTCGAAAGCAAGATTGAGCCGGGCACTTCAGAGACCACTCTCACCTTCGATGACATCGGCCTCCCCGTTCCCAATCCGTGGAAACGTAACGTCCGTTTCTCCGGGATCGATTTCTTCCCCGACGGACGCGCCGCACTCTGCACTTTTGATGGTGACGTCTGGTTGGCCGAGGGCCTTGAAGAAGGCAGTGACACCGTGACCTGGTCACGCTTCGCCAGCGGACTGCACGAACCCAAAACAGTCTGTATCGTAGACGAGCAAATCTACGTCTCCGACCGCAACGG